>VBHN01000227.1 GCA_005881155.1 Chloroflexota bacterium
GCTCGAGGCGGGCGCGGACATGAGCGACTCGATCCTCGACACCGCGACCCGCACTCTTGGCCACAACCTTCGCCGCCAGGGCGGGATCCTCACCCGGGCCGTCGGAAGTGTGGCCGGTCTCCTCGCTGATCCCGCCAAGATTTCGAGCGGTGTCACCAGCGCCGTCGACCAGATCCGGTCCACGCTCGACACGGCCACGGGCGGCCGCACGATCAATGCCGGCGCGCCGTTGTGGGCCAAGCGCTCGCGCCGACGCCACCTCGAGGTGCTCCACGTGTCGCTCGACGACGCCAAGGCCGCGGCCAAGGCGATGGACGGCTCGGTCAACGACTTCTTCGTGGCCGGCGCGGCGCTTGGCGCACTCGCCTACCACGCCGAGCGCGACACGCCCGTCGAGGCCATCAACATGACCTTCGTCGTCAGCACCCGCACCGACAAGGCCATGGGCGGCAATTCGTTCACCCCGGTGCCGCTCCAGGTTCGCGGTGAGGGAGCGCAGACCGTCGAGGAGCGGTTCCGCGAGATACGCGACCTCATGGCCGAACGCCGACGCGGTGTCAGCGGCCGTGGCGCCATGAGTGCGATCGCGGGCATCGCCAACCTCCTGCCCACGTCCGTGACCACCAGGTTCGCCCGCCAGCAGGCCGCCAAGATCGACCTGGCCACCTCCAACCTGCGTGGCGCGCCGTTCCAGACCTTCGTCGCTGGCGCCAAAGTGCTCGCCGGCATCCCCCTCGGCCCGGTGGCCGGCACCGCGGGCAACCGCACCACCATCAGCCAGAACGGCTCGCTTGACATGGGCCTGCTCGTCGGCCGGGCCGCGATCACCGACCCCGCCGGTCTGCGGCGCAACCTTGATGACGCCTATCGTGATCTGCTCGCGGCAGGCGGCATCGTCGCCTGAGCCCCGAAGTGGCTAGAACGCCAGGGATCGCCTCCTACTGGCACTGAGCGCCTCCGAGCCGCGAAGCGGTGTCGCCAACCCGGGCGCACTGGCGCGGCCAGCTCGTCGGGCGGCTCGGACGGCGGCCGCCGCGGCCGCGATTGGCCCCGCCGGCGTCAGGTGGTGCGGTCCCGCGGCGTGAACGTACACGGCAGGTGCTTGATGCCGTTGATGAAGTTCGACAGCAGGCGGTCGGGTTCGCCGGACATCTCGATGTCAGGGAGGCGGCGGAACAGCTCGCGGTACATGACCGTGATCTCCCGCCGGGCCAGGTGGGCCCCGAGGCAGAAGTGTGGGCCCGGCCCGCCGAAGCCGACGTGGTCGTTGGGCGATCGGCCCAGGTCGAAGGAGTACGGGTTCTCGAAGACCGCCTCGTCCCGGTTGGCCGACCGGTAGAACATCAAGAACTTGTCGCCCTGTTTGACCGGGTGACCGTTGACGTCGCTGTCCTTCAGCGCGGTCCGGCGCATGTGGTTGACCGGAGTCGCCCAGCGGACGATCTCCTCGACCGCGGAGGGGGCGAGGCCCTCGAAGTCCTCCATCCAGATCGCTCGCTGATCAGGGTGACGCGTGAGCTCTTCCAGCGCGCTGCTGATCGCGTTGCGGGTCGTCTCGTTGCCGGCCACGACGAGCAGGATGAAGAACGAGCCCAGCTCGGCGTCGCTCAGCCCCTCGCCGTCCACGGACGCGTTGACCAGGGCGGAGGTGAGGTCGTCGGACGGGTGCTCCCGGCGATACTGACCTAGCTCGGCCATCATCTGGGCGAGCTCGGCCCCCGCGCTCAGCAGGGCCATTGCGATGTTGCCGCCCTCCGGCGCGTACTCCGGGTCGCCGGCCCCAAGGATGATGTTGCTCCGGGTGAACACCGTGTCGTAGTCCGACTTCGGGACGCCCATCATGTCGCAGATGATCTTGAGCGGGAGCTTGGCGGCGACCTCGGTGACAAAGTCGCACTCCCCAGTTGGGGCCACGTCGTCAACGATCTGGCTCGCTGCCACCTGCACCTGGTCCTCGAGCTGTTTGAGCATGCGGGGCGTGAACCCGGCCGCGACGATCCGACGCAGGCGTCCGTGACGGGGGTCGTCCATGGCGATCATCGAGCCGAAGAACTCGGTGAACATCTCGGGCTGGTCGAGCGCACCGGCGATACCCTTGGCCGAGGAGAAGATCTCGGGCTGGCGGCTGCACGCCAGGATGTCGGCGTGTCGGGTGACGGCGTAGTAGCCGTCACCTTTGGTGACGAACTCCTCGTAGCCGGCGACGTCTGGTTCCTCGTAGTGGGCCAGCGGCCGCTGCTCGCGCAGGGTCTTGAAGGCACCGTCGCGCTGGTCGATCGGCAGGCCCCAGAACTTGTCGTCCGAAAGGTCGATCTCGTCGACGGTAAGGTTCTGCGGCGGCTCCATGGTGCGCGCTCCCTCCAGCCGAGTGCTGATTGCGTCGTCAGCGGCAGCGTAGCCGGGCTGCTGCGACGATCCTCGACCTCCCTGCGACCGGCCGTGGCCGGGGAGGAGGCAGGCCCCGCTCCTCGCGACCGTGGTGCCGTTCTGATGAGCATGACGACCGTCCGCTTCCGCGCCGTCCCGGGCCATCAGGCATCCTCGCCGGCGTCAACTTCTCATAGGTCTCGGGTGCATGGTGTCGCTTAACCACTTGGCCTACGGCGCGCCGGGTGAGAGGTCCGGCAGCTACCGGCTCAGCGGTGGGAACCCTTGGCGGGTTCTGGCCGGACAAGCCGCCAGGCAGCCAGGCTGTCGCGGTGAGCTTCAACCAGTACGAGCCCTACGGCCCCGTCGTCGAGTCCACGATGCGAATCATCACCTGGAACGTCTGGGGGCGCTACGGGGCCTGGGAGCAGCGCCAGGCAGGCATCGAGGAGGTTCTGGCGGCGGCTGGCCCCGATGTGGTCTGCCTCGTGGAGTCCTGGTCCGCGCCCGAGGGGTCCCAGCCGGAGGTGATCGCCGAGCCTGGGTCTCCGGGATCGGGGTCGCCTCCCGCTGGCCGGTAGATTCTCATGAGCGCCGAGCCCTGCGAGCCGAGGACGGCTCCGGGATGGGAGAGGCCCTCTTCGCCCGCCTGGAAGGCGATCGGGGGCTCATCCAGCTCTTCGTGGTCATGCTCGACTCTCCCCTCGACGCCAGCGCCCTGCGGCAGACCCAGGTGCGCCAGCTGGCCGGCTTCATCGCCGAGTCGACCCGAAGGCGCCACCCCATCGTCGTCTGCGGGGACTTCAACGCCGCAGCCGACTCGGACGAGATGCGCATGCTCACCGGGCGGGCCGCCACCGCCGCCACCGGGCTCGTGTTCTACGACGCCTGGGAGATCGCGGGCGACGCCACACCCGGCTTCACCTGGTCGAACCGCAACCCCCTCGCCGCGGTGGGCATGTACCCCGACCGCCGCTTCGACTACATCCTGTCGGCCTGGCCCCGCCTCGGAGCCGTCAGCCATCCGACCCGCTGCGAGCTCCTCGGGGTGCTTCCCGCCGACCAGCCCCAGCTCTCCGACCACTACGGGGTACTCGCCGAGCTGCGCTACTGACCGGGCCGGAGATGGGACAGCGCGACGTCAACGGCGGCGCGTCGGGAAGAACCTCGCCCACTATCGGAGCACCGGGAAGCTCACAGACGTTCCGACCGACCGCGAGCTACGAGACCACCTCGATCACCGGAATGGCTGCCGTTCGGTCTCCCGTGGCCCGGCCGCGGCCGTGATTGGCGCGCTCACATTATGGAGCACCACAGCGGCTGACAGGGAAGCGATGTAGCCGGTTCTGAGCGAGCTGCGGTACGGACGGTGACCTCGCCCCCGCCACTCCAAGCCTGTGATCGGCGTCCACATCTGTTGAACGTCGATCCGCCGTCGGGCTGCTGGTCGGCAACGAGGGCATCGAGATGGACGTCGAGCAGTCGTCGCTGAACCAGCCGCCCGCCCAGCGTGTCGGGCCGGGGCACGAAGTCGAGCGGCGAATGAACCCCGCCCGGGGCATCGGGATCGAGGGCGGCAGCGCTGACGTTCCCGCTGAGAGTGAGACGCTTCCGCCGAGGCCCCAGGCAATTGATGTAGACGCTCGCCTCCGGAGACCCATCCTGTAGGTGCCGATCTCACTCGCCGTGTGCTCGCCCGGGACGGCAGGATGAAAGGGTGGTTGGCCAGGCCCAGCTTCCCCAAGTTGTCACCCATTACTACTTGGCCGGGCGACGTCCATTCCTGAACCTATCGGACCTAGACGGCCCCGAGCTTGCCGCAGTTCTTGCTGAGATGGAGGGCCTGCGCCGCGTGGGCAAGCAGCACCGTCCGTTCGGGGCGCGCTACATGGCCCTGCGGCGACGTACGGAGTCGAGGCTCCGCCATCTGTTCACGGCCAAAGGTGGAAAGCCGCAGCGGTCATCGCCCCACTACTTCGTCCTGGGAGAGTCGCCTTGGTATGAGAGACTCGCGGAACGAATGCAGCGGGTCCAGCTGGCATTGTCGGCTCTCCCCGAGGACCAGACCAGCGTTACCTACCCGGACAGCTTCACCGCCATGGGGTTCGGTCCGGAGTTCGCAGTGCCGCTAGAGCCCCAGCCCTATCACGGCCGCGTCTTCCTTCTCGGCGAGCTACCCGAGCTGATCGAGCACCAGGGCGTCCCCTCTCCGCGCTGGGCCCCTGAGTATGAGACCTGGACGACCTGGCCGCAGGAGGCGTTCATCGAGGTGCAGCTCTGGGCTGACGATCCGATCAGCCGCTATCTCCCGCCATCGCCTAGAGGTGTCGATTCCGCTATCGGGGTTGAGGGCGGTGGCTGCCCGTGACGCCCCCTGGAACCCGGCCAGCTGGCAAGGAGGCGGCGACCTCGGCGACACGCCGACACCGCGGCGACACTTGTGCCGTGGTCGTCCTCCGTCCCGCGATCGCTGAGGACGCGGCCGTGGTCGCTCGGATATACATCGACTCGTGGAACCAAGGTTTCGGGCACCTCATTGGCACGCGGGAATTGACGTCCGACCTGGTGTCGCGCTGGACCAAGGACCTCACCAACTCGAACGTCGACTGGGTCGTCGCCAACCTAGGCAACGAAGTGGTGGGGTTCGTGGGGATCGGCCCCAGCCGCGATCCCGTGGACGCCTTCCTCGGTGAACTCGACACCATCGCGGTCAACCCGGCCCGGTGGAGGCAAGGGGTCGGGCGACTGCTGATGAATCACGCACTCGAGCGCTTGCGAGAGAGGTACTCGACGGCGATCCTGTGGACCGTCGCTGACTACGAGCGCGGCCACGCCTTCTACCGCGCTACGGGATGGAAGCCCCTGGGTAAGAGCCGTGCTGGCGGGACCGAGGTTGCGTTTGGACACAGCTTGACGTGACTACCTGACCTCGACTCTCGCACCTGCGCGGGACGTGCCGTTCCTCGCTGGTCGCGGGCACGCCGGGACTCGTCCGGAAACTCGGAACACCAGCCGCCGGTACGTGCACGTCGACGCGGCGGCCGACCTGGTATTCGGTCGGGTGTACTGCACGATCCAGGCGAGAATGTCGACACGCGCGGCGTTTCTTGGGCGACCTCGGGCGCTGGGATCAAGGTGAATCAGCTTCCGCGGCCGCCGAGAAGCCCCGGCAAAGCGTCGGCGAGCTCGACGGCCTGGAGATACTCGACGATGAGCCCGGGCACGAGGCTGTAAGAAAGATCGCTGCGTTGTCGACCATGATGCGCCGGCTTTCCCCCGATGACCGCGCTCGCCATCAGCTTCTGGTTGAACATCGTCAACGGCGAGGAGTGAGCGCACCATGCCCTCATCACGCTTCTTCGAGGCACGCGTTACGCGCCGTCCGGGTCGGCCAAGTCGAGCTTAGCGAGCACGATTCGGTGCTGCTATTCGGGCTGGTAATCGATAGGCGCGTCGCCACGGAGACGGAACAAGTCGCGAAGCACGCCGATCTGAGTGCCGTGGTGGCTGATCTCGTTCAGCGTCGATGCGACAATTCGCGCGCCGGTACCCATCGGCCCGGGTCCGCCGTAGCCCCAGAACCGAGTCGGTTGCTCGAGCTGTTCGTCCGTTGCGGACCGAAGAGCAGCGTCGAGGGCCCGCCACCCGGCTCGCATCGTCCCCACCGCCTCCGCAGCGGTCGTGAAGATCGGATGCGTCTCGATGTACGGCGAGGGCCAGCCGCTCGCGGCGCTGTGAGACCCCCCGAGGAAGTCGAGCTCTGCCGCCCGTCCCGGCATTGAGCCGACATGCCAGAACAACCACGCAATCGAAGTGAGGGGCTCGGTCGCGGCCGCGAGCCCTGCATCGAAGTCGACCGCCCATCCGCCGACCAAGAACGGCGTCGGCGTCCGGCACTGCTCGACCGGCCGGACAGTCCAAGAACCGGGCATCGGCTCCCACCTCAGCTCTTCGTCCGACAGACCGTTCCACGCTCGGTTCAGCGTGAACATCTCGATGAAGAACATCATCTCCAGAAGCCCTTCAGCCCGCTTCCCAGCCATGCTCGGACAATACAAGCCACACCAATGGAACGCGCCGGGCGCACGATGCGTTGGGGCGCGTCGCCGTCGACCGGGGAGTCGGG
>VBHN01000228.1 GCA_005881155.1 Chloroflexota bacterium
ACAGCACCGGCAGCGGCGGCATCTCGTTGTCGCCCAGCGTGTCCAGCACGGCCATCAGGTCCTGAAGCCGCCGGAGGTGCTCCCGCCGCTCCTGTTCTTGGTCTCCCATCGGGCGGCATCCTAACTCCGAAAGAAGCTTCGGGGAAGCGCCGAGCACCGGCTCAGGCGGTCTGAACTTTTCTTAACAAAGGTTCGTTATCCGTTAACGCGAGAAACAGAGACCCCGAGCCTGATCATTTGGGCCGGCCCGACAGGCGTTGAACCCGCCGCTGGGGCCAGGGGAGAGCGGTAGCAGTAGTGAGGGGATTCAGCGGTGGCCGGACGGCCGGCGCCGTGCAGGCTGACGGTAGAGGACTACCGGCATTGATCAACATCCTCACGGGCCGGCGGCCGAGCTTCACCGTCCTGTTCAGCATCTTCCTGGCAGCCTTCTTCGGCTGCCTCACCATCTCCGCCTCGGCGGGGAACCTGCCGCGTCCGGAAACCCCCGCCGGCGCGGCCCCCGTGATCGTCCGCGGTGAAGTCGGCACCCTGATCGGGATCGAGCGCGGGACCGTGCGCATGGGTGGAACCGCCCTCCGCCCGCTGCAGGTCATCGGCGGCTTCTCCGTAACCGTCCCGGCCGCCCGCCTGGCCGCCCTCCGCTCCCTCCCCGGCGTTCTCTCCGTGACCCCCGACGGCTCGGTTCAATTGCACTCCGCGTACGACCCCGCCTCGGACAGCTACTCGATGCTCAACACCTCCGCCGGCCTGGGCGCCGCCGCGGCCTGGAGCCAGGGCATCACCGGCGCGGGCGTCGATGTGGCCGTCCTCGACTCCGGGGTCACCCCCGTCGCCGGCCTCTCGGCGCCCGGCAAGGTGATCAACGGCCCGGACCTCTCCTTCGACTCGCAGAGCCCGGCGGTCGCCCACCTCGACGGGTTCGGGCACGGGACCTTCATGGCGGGCCTGATCGCCGGCAAGGACCCGGGCGCCGACCCCTCGAACCCGGGCGCCGACTACCTGGGCATCGCGCCCGACGCCAGGATCGTCAACGTCAAGGTCGGCGCCGCCAGCGGCGCCGTCGACGTCTCGCAGATCATCGCCGGCATCGACTGGGTGGTGCAGCACCGACACGACAACGGCCTCAACATCCGCGTCCTCAACCTCTCGTTGGGGACGAACAGCAGCCAGGGCTACCGGAGCGACCCCCTGGCCTTCGCGGCCGAGTTCGCCTGGCACTCGGGCATCGTGGTGGTCGCGGCCGCCGGCAATGACGGCTCGGGATCCGGGACGCTCAATGACCCGGCCTACGATCCCTACCTGCTGGCAGTGGGCGCCAGTGGCAACAGCGCCGCCCTCTCCTCCATAGCGACGGCCTTCATCCCCAGCTTCTCGAGCTTCGGCGACGGCACCCGCAACCCCGACCTGGTGGCGCCCGGAATCCACATGCAGGGCCTGCGCGTGCCGGGCTCGTTCATCGACCAGAACTACCCGGCCGCCGCCTTTGGAGGCCGGTTCTTCCGCGGCAGCGGCACCTCGGAGGCCGCCGCCATCACCTCCGGCGCGGTGGCGCTGCTCCTCCAGCAGAACCCGCGCCTGACGCCGGACCAGGTCAAGTCCGACCTCAAGCAGAGCGCTGTCCCGCTTCCCAACGCCAACGCGCAGGCGCGGGGCGCCGGGCTGCTCGAGGTCCTGGGCGGCGCGATCGCCGGCGCCGTCAAGGGGATCCCCGGCGGCACCGGCCTCGTCTCCTCCGAGGACGGCGCCTCGAGCTCCCCCTGGCAGCTGTTCATGCCCTCGCTGGGCAACGGCTCGCTCGACAAGGCCCGCGGCGACGACCGCGTCTCGATGGGCGGGGTGGCGCTGAACGGTGAACGGGACATCTTCGGAGCTGCCTTCCAGAGCGGCGCCATGGCCTGGGCCGAGGCCGGCCAGCGAAGCTGGAGCGGCGGTGTCTGGAACGGCACCACCTGGTCGGGGACCACCTGGTCGGGCACGACCTGGAGCGGCACCACCTGGAGCGGAACGACCTGGAGCGGAACCACCTGGTCAGGCACCACCTGGAGCGGCGCCGCCTGGAACGGAACCACCTGGAGCGGAACCACCTGGAGCGGCACGACCTGGTCGGGGACCACCTGGTCGGGGACGACCTGGAGCGACGGAATCTGGGCAGGAGGCAGCTGGGAGTGAACGAAAACTCGCCGAACATGGTCCTTCCCGACTACCGCCACTGAGCGCACAATCCTGCGCATGAACCGGGTAGCGCTCCGGGTCTGGGCCTTGAACGCAGGCCTGGTCGCGGTCGCGACGGTCCTCTACCTCGGCTTTGTCACCCGGCTTCCGGCGCCCGGCCTCCTGGTGCAGGTGCCCTGGTGGGCGCTGGCCGGTCTCTTCATCGTCAGCGAGATCGCGGTCGTCCACGTCCAGTTCCGCCGCGACTCGACCAGCTTCTCGCTCAACGAGATCCCGCTCGTCGCGGGCCTCTATTTCACGAACCCGGTCGGGATGGTCGCGGCACAGGCCGTCGGCGCCGCCATCGCGCTCGCGCTGCACCGCCGCCAGCCGCCTTTGAAGCTGGTCTTCAACGTAGCCAAGCTGACCATTGAGGCGGCGGTGGCCCTGCTCGTCTTCCGGGCCGTGGTCGGCGGCCACCCTCTGCTCGGTCTGTACGGCTGGCTGGGCGGGCTGGCGGCGATCGCGGTGGTTGACATCCTGGGCGCCCTGGTCGTCCAGAGCGTGATCTCCGTCTCTGAGGGCCGGCCCCCGAGCTCGGCGCTCTTCCGAACCGTCGTGCTGGCCGTGGCCGCCGGCTTCACGACGGGCAGCATCGCGCTGCTCGGCGTCACCGTCATCGGCCGCGACCCGGCAGGCGTCTGGCTGCTGGTCATCCCGGCCGGGATGCTCTTCCTCGCCTACCGCGCCTACGTCGCCGAGCAGGCGCGCCAGGCCAGTATCGGCATGCTCCACGAGGCGAACCGCATCCTCCAGGATGCGGACAGCCTGGAGACCGCCGTCATGGAGCTGCTCGAGCATATCCGGACGATGTTCCGGGCCGAGATCGCGGAGATCATCCTGCTCCGGGCCGGGGACGAGGAGCGAGGCGTGATGGTGCGCAGCCGGGTCGGCCCGGGAGAGGAGTCGGAGAGGCTGGCCGAGGTCCCTGCGGAACCGTTGCAGCAGGGCCTGTCCCTGCTCCCGGGGTCCCGGAGCGGCTGCGCGCGCTGGGCGTGCGCGACGCGATCCTGACCCAGCTCGAGAACGAGCACCGGCTGCTGGGCACGGTGATGATCGCCAACCGGCTGGGCGACAGGTTCTCCTTCGATCACAGCGATCGCCAGCTCTTCGAGACGCTGGCCACTCAAGCCAGCTTCTCGCTCCAAAACGACCGCTACCGCCAGGTGCTGGCCCAGCGGACGCGGGAACGCGCGGAGTTCGAGCACAAGGCGCACCACGACTCGCTGACCCTGCTGCCCAACCGTGCACTGCTGGTCGAGCGGGTCAGGGATGCGCTCGCCAGGCGCGAGGGCGCGGACACCGACGTGGCCGTGATGTACGTGGACCTGGATGACTTCAAGACCGTCAACGACAGCCTCGGCCACGCCGCCGGAGACGCACTCCTGGTCCAGGTTGCCGACCGGATGCAGATCTCGATCCGTCCCGACGACATCGTCGCCCGACTGGGCGGCGATGAGTTCGCGGTGCTGATGGCCGACGTCGCCAACGAGGCGGAGGCGACCACCGTGGCCAAGCGGATCCTCGACTCCCTGAACGCTCCCTTCGAGATCCAGGGCCACGAGATCTGGGCCCACGCGACGATCGGGATCGCCCGGGCGCGGCCGGGCGAGATGGAGGTCGCCGACCTCTTGAAGCGCGCCGACCTGGCCATGTACACGGCCAAGGGCGAAGGCAAGAGCCGCTACGCGGTCTTCGGGGACCGGATGCGGGTCAGCTTCCTGGAGCCCCGCACCGGGCGCAGAACGGCTAGGGGCTAGGCTTCCGCCCCTCTTTCAGCCAGGTCCCGAGGTCGATGCGCGCCTTCCGCCGCGGCGAGCGCCGGCGCTCGATCGGCACCTTGATCAGGTAGTCCTGCTGGCGGTCGAGGACGTTGTCGATGAGCTGCGTCGTCGTCTTGCCGTCGGGTTCGAACCCCGAGGCGCGAAGGTCCTCGACGATTCGCAGGGGCGGCGTGGTGAGGTCGTGCATGTTGCACTGCTCGAGGGCCTCGAGGAGGTCGTCGAGCCGCCGCAGTCTCCGCCTGCGGTCCTCGTCTACCATCGGAGGAGGGGCGCCTTCAGTGGCCATCTCGTTCGATGGAGGTTACGACGTTCGCGCAAAAAATGGGCCAGCGGCTTTGGAGCTGACCGGCAAAACCGTCCTCCTGACCGGAGCCTCAAGCGGCCTCGGGCCGCACATCGCGCGCCGGCTGCGCTCGGCCGGCGCGAAGCTGATCCTCTCCGCCCGCAATCGCGACGCGCTCCAGGAGCTGGGCTCGGAGCTCGGAGAGAGCAAGGTGATCCCAGCCGACCTCGCGCGCCGCGGTGAGGCCGAGCGGCTGGCCGCGGAAGCTGGCCCCGTGGAGATCCTGGTCTCCAATGCGGGCGTCCCGGCCAGCGGCGCCCTCGACGACCTCCCGCTGGAAGCCATCGACCGGGCACTGGAGGTCAACCTCCGGGCCGGCATCGTCCTGACCCGACTGCTCCTGCCGGCGATGCTGAAGCGGGGCTCGGGCCAGGTCGTCCTCATGGCGTCGATGGCCGGACACGTCCCCGGCCCCAAGACCTCCCTCTACAACGCGACCAAGTTCGGCCTGCGTGGGTTCGGACTGGCGCTGCGCCAGGAGCTGCGCGGAACCGGCGTCGGCGTCTCCCTGATCAGCCCGACCTACGTTTCCGACGAAGGCATGTGGGCCGAGACCGGCCAGAAGGCTCCCACCATCGTCGGCGAGGTGACACCGGCAGAGGTCGCGGAGGCGGTGCTGAAGGCGATCCTGCGCAACCGGCGCGAGATTCAGGTGGCCTCGCCGATTGCCGTGGTCGGCTCGCGGCTGCTGAACCTGCTGCCGGGCCTGACCGAGATCGGTCCGTCCGCGGCGACCCATCCTGACGAGGCCGTGGATCAGCAGCGGGGCAAGCGCTAGGCGAGTACCTCCAGCGCCCGCTCGACGTCGGACTCGTTGTTGAAGACGTGGAAGGCGAAGCGGAGGCCGTCCGCCCGCCGCGCCACCCGGACCCCGGCGGCGGCGAGGCGGGCCAGGACCGCATCGGGGTCTTCGACTGAGACGGCCACGACCGGAGAGCGCTCCTCGACAGGGAAGGGGCTGGTGGGGATGTCCAGTTCGGCGATCCCCTCTCGGAAGCGGTCGGCGAGGCGCAGGTTGTGCTTCTCGATGGCGTCGATACCGACCTCATTCAGCAGGCGCAGCGACTCGCGATCGCCGACCATCGAGATC
>VBHN01000222.1 GCA_005881155.1 Chloroflexota bacterium
GGCTGAGGAGCAAGACCCTGCGTCGGGCCCAGGCGGAAGACCCGACCTTCCCGGTCTACAACGCGATCCGGGGGATGCTGCAGCGGAACACGCTGGGCGCCGATATGCTGAACCGCCTCAAGGTCTATGCCGGGCCGGAGCACGAGCACGCGGCCCAGCAGCCCAGGGCGATCACGTTCAACGCAAGGGGAGATATCGATCTTGGCTAACGAGCAGGACAACGCCGGCTACGGCACCGGGCGCCGGAAGACCGCCGTCGCGCGCGTCCGGCTCTCGCCCGGCGACGGCAAGGTGACCATCAACGAGAAGCCCGCCCTCCAGTACCTGGGGCGGCGGACGCTGGAGATGGTGGTCATGGAGCCCTTCCGGGTCGCCGACACCAAGCGCTACGACGCCTCCGTGAAGGTCGTGGGCGGCGGGATCTCCGGCCAGGCGGGAGCGGTCGCCCACGGCATCGCCCGGGCGCTCATCGAGAACGACCCCGAGCTGCGCCCGGTGCTCAAGAAGGCCGGCCACCTGACCCGCGACTCGCGGGAGAAGGAGCGCAAGAAGTACGGCCTGAAGCGCGCCCGTAAGGCTCCTCAGTACACGAAGCGTTAGGCGCCGCCCGCCGGGGCTAGCATTTCGGGCAATGAGAACAGTCGCGGAGGTCGCGCGCTGGTGGGCCCGCCGGCAGCCTGACCTCGAAGCCACCTGGTTCGAGGGCCGCACCCGCACCTGGGGCGAGCTGAACGCGAGCAGCTCGGCGCTGGCCGGCGGCCTGGTCTCCAAGTTGGGAGTGAAACCAGGCGACCACGTGGCGATCCTGGACAAGAACACCGACGACTACATCGAGCTCCTCTACGCGCTCGACAAGGCCGGCGCCATCGCCACTCCCGTCAACTGGCGGCTGACCGGCGACGAGGTCGCCAAGGTTGTCGGTGACGCCCAGGCCGTCGCCATCGTGGCGGGGGACAACTTCCGCGGCCAGGCCGACGCCGCCGGGGTGCGGGTGCTGGGCTTCAACGAGCTGCCCCGCAACGGTGGGGACCCTTATCGGGACGACGAGGGGGCGGTGATGTGGCAGCTCTACACCTCCGGCACCACGGGCCTGCCCAAGGGCGCCATGCTGACCGGCCAGAACCTCACCGGGCTAACCTCCGTCTTCGCGACCGAGATCCCCGAGATGAGGGCCGGCGGCCGGGCGCTGGTCGCGATGCCGCTCTACCACATAGGCGGCTGCGGCTGGGCGCTGGCGGCGATGCTGACCGGCAGCTGCGCGGTCCTGATGAGCGAGTTCATCCCCCAGCAGGTCCTCGACAACTTCGAGCAGCAGAAGGTGGAGACCGCTTTCCTGGTACCGGCCGCCCTGCTCTTCCTGACCTCGCTGCCGGAGTCGCAGGGTCGCGACTACTCGTCACTCCGGAACATCCTCTACGGCGCGTCGCCGATCTCCCAGGCGGTCCTGCAGCGGTCGATCGACACCTTCAAGTGCAAGTTCACCCAGGTCTACGGCCTGACCGAGACGACCGGCGCCATCACCTTCCTGCAGTTCGAGGACCACGAGGGCGAGAAGCTGCTCAGCTGCGGCCGGGCGACCTTCGGAGCAGACATGAGGGTCGTCGACCCGGAGGGCAAAGAGGTGCCCCACGGCCAGATCGGCGAGATCGTCTACCGGGGCCCGGGCGTGATGCAGGGGTACTGGAACCGGCCCCAGGACACCGCCGACCAGATCCGCGACGGCTGGTTCTACACCGGCGACGCCGGGACCGAGGACGACGCCGGCTTCTTCTACGTCAAGGACCGGATCAAGGACATGATCATCTCCGGGGGCGAGAACATCTACCCGGCGGAGTTGGAGAGCGTGCTGGCCGCCCATCCCGCCCTCGCCGACGTGGCAGTGATCGGCGTGCCCGACGACCAGTGGGGTGAGACCGTGAAGGCGATTGTGGTCCTGAAGCCGGGCGCCGCGCTGTCCGGGGAAGAGCTCATCGAGTGGGCGCGCTCCCGGCTCGGAGGCTATAAGCGGCCGAAGTCGGTCGACTTCACGGACAGTATCCCGCGCAACCCGAGCGGCAAGATCCTGAAGCGGGAGCTGCGGGCGCCGTACTGGGAGGGAGCAACCCGCCAGGTCAACTGACGGCAATCTGACGCTAGGCCAAACTCGAAACCGCGCCTACACTTCACACCGGTGGGGCTCGGGTGATCTTCGCTCGTTCTCGGCGCACTTCGGTCCTCCTCGGCGCGTCCGGGCTCGCCGTCGCCATCGCCTTTGCGCTGGTCGCCGCCCTGGTGCTCCTGAGCGACGGGCTGGACGCCGCCTCGATCGCCCTCGCCGGCGGCAGCGGCCTCGGGCTGGGGCTGGCCGCCTGGGCGGGCTGGCAGGTTCGTTCCTGGCCTCCCTGCCGCCTCGGCTTCTTCCGGGACCGCCTGGTGGTCGTCCAGGGACGGACCGAGCAGCACGCGCTCTGGGACCGGGTTGACACCGCCACCCTGGCCGCCCCGGTGGACTGGTCTGCGGGGCGCTGGCCGGAGATCGAGATCTCCGACCGGCTGACCGTGCGGATGAAGCGCGGAAAGCCGCTGCTGCTCCGGCCGGCCGACTTCGGCCTCGCGCCGGCCGGCTGCCGAGACCTGGTCCTGACGCTGCGCGACGACAAGGTCTCGCGCGGGCGCCTGCCCGAGTTCGATTCCGCCCTCGACCTCTCTGACCGACCGGTGGTGACCGGGGAGCTGATCACCCCCAGACTCTGAGTGGTCCGAGATGGCGAGCTTAAGATTCAAGTCTTGAGCAACTCGCTTTTGACCCTCCGCGGCCGCGACTTCCTGAGCGTCTCCGACCTGGACCGGGAGGAGCTGCTGGGCGTCCTCGAGCTGGCGGCCCGGATCAAGGCCGGAGGCTGGCGGGAGCAGGCGCTGGCGGGCAAGCACGTGGCGATGCTTTTCCAGAAGCCCTCCAACCGCACCCGCGTCTCCTTCGAGGTCGGGATCGCCCGCCTCGGTGGCCAGTCCGTCGCCCTGGGCGAGAACGACGTCCAGCTCGGTGAGCGGGAGTCCGTCCCGGACGCGGCCCGGGTGCTGGAGCGCTACGTGGACCTGGTCGTGGCCCGCTTGAAGCGCCATGCGGACCTGCTGGAGCTGGCGGCGTGGTCCGGCGTGCCGGTCGTGTCCCTGGAGGGCGTCCGCCTCGTCTTCGTCGGCGACGGCAACAACGTGGTCACCTCCCTGGCCCACGCCCAGGCCCGGCTCGGCTTCCCCTTCACGGTGGTCACCCCGCCCGGCTACGAGCCGCCGGCCGAGGTGCGAGCCGCCGCGCCGGAGATGAAGGTCAGCAACGACCTGGCGGCGGTAACCGGCGCCGACGCCGTCTACACCGACGTCTGGACCTCGATGGGCTTCGAGTCGGAGCGGGAGGAGCGGCGCAAGGCCTTCGCGCGCTACCGGGTGGACTCGGAGCTGCTACGCCGAGCCCCCGACGCGATCTTCCTGCACTGCCTGCCGGCCCACCGGGGCGAGGAGGTGACCGACGAGGTCATCGACGGCCCCCGCTCCGCGGTCTGGGACCAGGCGGAGAACCGGCTCCACGCGCAGATGGCATTGCTGGCCCTGGTCGTCTGATGGACGCCCAGGCCGTCGTCCACTACCTCACCAACCTCTTCAGCGCCCTCGCCCAGGCGGTGGTCAAGGTCGGCTGGGTGGAGGTCATCGACATCCTGATCGTGGCCGTGATCCTCTACCAGCTCCTGAAGCTGGTCCGGGGCACCCGAGCCGCCGAGCTGATCGTCGGCCTCGTCCTGCTGGCGGTGGTCGGCGTCGTCGCCAGCACCTTGAACCTGATCCTCCTCAAGTGGCTTTTCCAGAACGCCGCGCCCTTCGTGGTGATCGCCGTGATCGTGCTCTTCCAGCCGGAGCTGCGGCGCGCCCTGGACCAGGTCGGCCGGCTGAGCCACCTGAACCTGCAGCTCTCTCAGTTCAACCCGCAGGCCTTCAACCGCGGCGTGGCGGAGGCGATCCGTGCCGCCGAGCGGCTCAGCGCCCGCAAGACCGGCGCCCTGATCGTCTTCGAGCGTGAGGTCGGCCTCGAGGACTACGCCGCGACCGGTGTGCGGATCAACGGCGAGCTGACCGCCGAGTTCGTGCAGACCATCTTCTTCCCCAACTCGCCCCTCCACGACGGGGCGGTGATCGTCCGCGGCAACGTGATCGTGGCGGCCGGCTGCCTGCTCCCGATGCCCGAGGAGCGCGTGCGCGGCGCCGAGCGGCTGGGCACCCGCCACCGCGCCGCCATCGGCCTCTCCCAGGTGTCCGACGCGGTGATCCTGGTCGTCTCCGAGGAGACGGGTTCGATCTCGGTGGTCGAGGACGGCAAGATCAACCGGAACCTGGATGTGGAGGGTGTCCGGAGCAGGCTCCTGGGCAGCCTCCAGCGCCAGCGCTCCGCGAACGGGCGGGGGCGGCAGCTGGCGGCCCTGCTGGAGCTCGGCCGGCGATGAGCTGGGTGACCGAGAACTGGCAGCTCAAGCTCCTGGCGGGGGTGCTCTCCTTCGGGCTCTTCGTGGCGGTGGCCTTCCAGCAGAACCCGCTCGTCCAGGCAACGATCAAGAACGTGCCCGTCAGCTATGAGAACCCGCCCGGCGATGTGGAGCTGATCGGCGCACCCGGCAGGCAGGACGTGCGCGTGGTGGGCCTTCAGTCCGCGGTCAACGGCGTGACCGCGACCAACGTCCAGGCCAAGGTCGACCTCGCCCGGGTTCGGCCGGGGCTGCAGGTGGTCACCGCCAACATCAAGGTGCTGGCGCCGAATGTCACCGCTTACCAGGACCACGTCAACTTCTCGATCACTGTCGAGGACCGGATCACCAAACAGATCCCGGTCGACGCCCGAGTCTCACCCGCTCCCGGCTGGCAGGTCACCAAGTCGACGGTTACCGTCACCGATCCAGCCAACCAGACCAGCGGGGCCGTATCCGTCTCGGCGCCCCGATCCTTCTTCCAGGGCATCTCGGCTTACGTCACCTTTGCGCCAGTCTCAGCCAACACCACCGTGCCCAACCTCCCCATCCACTTCGAGAGGGCTGGCAAAGAGGTTCAGCTGCCGACCAACGCGGTACCGCTGCCGACCGCCGACGCGGTGACCGCGTCGCTCACGATCGAGGCCTCGAAGCCGAAACAGACGATCAACGTGCCGGTGGTCGAGACCCCGACCGGCACGCCCGCGAGCGGCTACCGGATCACGGCCATCACCATCGCGCCCCTCTTCATCGACGTTTCGGGATCGGCGGACGACCTCTCCAAGGTGGACAGCGTCACCCTGCCCCCGATCGCCGTCGACGGCGCCACCCAGACCATCACCAGGGCTGTCCGGGTCAGCACCCTGCCGGCCAACACCAGCAGCTCGGTCGCCCAGGTCACGGTCACGATCACGATCCAGAAGAACCCGGCCGTGCCCAGCCCAAGCCCTAGCGGCTAGCCGCCCGCGCCGTAACGGCCGGCGACCGCCTCCCGTTGGCCTTTACGTAACCTGAAAGGAAACACGCCCCCGCCGTCGGGGGGTTGGAGTTGATATGTGCGGAATCATCGGCTACCTCGGCGAGAAGGAGGCGGCGCCCATCCTGATGGACTCGCTGAAACGGCTCGAGTACCGGGGCTACGACTCGGCCGGCGTGGCGGTCATGGAGACCGACATCCACTCCACGCTGACCAAGAGCGAGCGCAAGGTCGACGATCTGATCGAGAAGCTCGAGCAGGAGATGCCGAAGGGCAGGCTGGGCATCGGGCACACCCGCTGGGCGACCCATGGGAAGCCGACCATCACCAACGCCCATCCGCATTCAGACTGCTACG
>VBHN01000223.1:0-1120 GCA_005881155.1 Chloroflexota bacterium
AGCAGCTGTGGGTCGTACTGGCCGAGAACACGCTTCGAAAGGAACCCGAGGATCAGGCCGATGTAGCTGTCGAGCAGCCCCCGGCCGAATTCCAGGAAGCGGCTGTTGGGCAGGCGCTCCTCGAGCTGGACGATGGGGTCGAGTGCGTCCCGCATGATCCCGACGTTGAGGTCGACCCAGCCGAATCGGTCAAGCGCCTGGAAGGGTGGGAAGCTGCCCTGCATCCCGCCTACGAACTCGAGCAGCGGCTGTTCAAGGTCCGCCGCCAGCTTGCGATAACGAGTCTCCAGAGTGCGCCGGCGGCGGGCGTCGATGGCGTCGGCGGGATCGAGCCGCCGCAGGGCCGCGTCGCGGATCTCCTCCCAATCGATGATCCGCGCCCGGCCCGGTCGCGGCCGGACCGCGTCCACGACGGCGAAGGCGACCGCCCCCAGTGCCATCCCGGCCGCCAGGTTCCGCAGCGCCCGGCGGGTGCTGTAAGCCATCGCCCTACGTTACCGGTCGCGACTTCCAGCCCGTGGGCCGGATCGTGTAGACCACCCGTACGTCCTTGTCCTGAACATCGGTGGTGTAGCCGCGGTAGCGCTTCTGGAGCAGTTGGTAGAACTTGCCCTCCGGGTCGTCCTCCTCGTTCTCGACCTCGCCGCGAAGCTGGAGGTACCGGTACTGGTCGTCAGGGTCGGTGATCGACATCGAGATCCGGGGCTCGGCCTTGAGGTAGCGGTGGTTGTGACGCGTCTTGGTGTGCGTCAGGCGAACGCGGTTGGTCTCCGGGTCGTAGAGGAACCACATCGGGTTGGAACGGGGGGCGCCGTCGGAGCCGACGGTGGCGAGGTGCGCGAAGAGCGGCCGTTCGAGAAGGTCGCGATGCGACTCTGGAGGCTTCATATGCCTTGTAGAAAATCAGAAGGGGCGAGCCTCGTGCCCGCCCCAGTCCGTCTCGCTGCGTCTCCTTTGCGCGTAGGCCGGGTTCATCCCGGCCGATTGAGTTGTTTAGAGCCGACACCAGGCGCCGCGCCGCGAGGGGGGATTCGGAAGGGGGGACCTGTCCCCCCTTGCCCGCTTTAGACGTCGAGGAGGGTTACGTCGAGTTCCTTGAGTGCGTCTGGGGCCTTCAGGC
>VBHN01000223.1:1150-4205 GCA_005881155.1 Chloroflexota bacterium
CGCCTGCAGCTTCATGAGGTCGCGCTGCGAGTACCGGCGGCGGTTGGTGGCCGTCCGCTTCGGCTTGATCATGTTCAGGTGCTCATACATCATCAGGGTCCGCGGGTGGGTCGCCAGGATCTCCGACGCCACGCTCAGCGTGTAGATGGGCTTGTCGAGGTGGATGCTCGGGTCCCGGGTTGTTGGGATGGCCAGGGTCGCCGCCGCTGACTCTTCTTTTCGCTTCATCAAACCTTCCTTGACTGCACCCCTCTTGAGGCCCAACTACATAACCTTCGGTGACAGCCGCCCTATGGTGTTGGATTGTGGGTGCGAAACCGACCCCGGACAAGTGATTTTTGTAAAGCTTCGGCGACAAGCCCATCGTCGCTTTTAGGGTCAGCCCAGAAAACTCTTAGTTGAGCCTTCCGCTATCAGCGAAAAGGGACTTCAGCCTAGGGCTTCTTGTGGGGCGGCTCGGGTGGTGCGGTGGGCGCCGGCGTGGGAGCCGGTGCGGGCGGCTTCGGTGAGCTGGTGGTGACGCCGGCAGGCAGGGGCGGCGTCGGCGTGCTGGGGCTGGTCCCGGGGAGGAACCACTGCAGCTTTCCGTTCACGTTGTAGTGGTCGAGTCCGGCCGGCTCGCTGAACCAGTCGTTGCCCGGCTCCTGCATGTAGGTGCTGGTCGCCCAGTGCATGTAGTCGTGCCAGACGGGGGCCGCGATGATGCTGGCCTCCAGGTTGCGGGGCATCGGGCTGTAATCGGGGTTGCCGAACCAGAAGGCCGTCGCCAGGTAGGGGGTGAAGCCGACCGTCCAGCCGTCGCGGTAGTCGTCGGTGGTGCCGGTCTTGGAGGCCACCCGGCGGTCGGGCAGCGTCAGGTTGGAGCCATGGCCGAAGATCATGGCCCGGTTCGCGTCGTCGGACATGACCTGGTCCATGATGAAGGCGACCCGAGGGTCGATCACCTGCTTTGCACCCTGGTTGGGGTCGGCTTTGAAGATCGCCGCGCCGTCGGGACTGGCGATGCTGCGGACCGAGTGGATCTGGCGCAGCTGGCCGGCGTTGGCCAGGACCGAAGCGCCCGTCGCCATCTGCAGCGGTGTCTCGCCGATGCTGCCCAGGGTCGTCGACGCCCCGTACGCATCGAGCGGGTCGTCCTTGGTGAAGGTCTTGGTGTCGTCGTGCCAGGTCCAGGGCGGCGCCCCCATGTTGCGGGCCATCGTCACCACGTTCGGGATGCCCTGCATCAGCTCGACCTTTACGGCCGGGATGTTGAAGGAGTTGAGGAAGCAGGCCTGCAGCTGGCAGGTGCCGTGGTAGCCCCCGTCGTAGTTGCGGGGGATGTAGGGCTTCTGGCCAGGACCCTGCGGGATGGTGACCTGGGTGTCCTGGATTGGGGTCACCATCGTGAACCTGCCGCTGGCGATGGCCGCGGTGTAGTTGTAGATCTTCATCGAGGATCCAGGATTGCGCGGCGGCCAGACGGCGAAGTTGTACTGGCCCCCGTTCTCCTGGGCGTTGGCCGAGCCCACCATAGCCAGGATCTCGCCGGTGCGAGGGTCGATCGCAGTCATCGCGCCCTGGTGGACGTTCGCTCCGCCGTACTCGTAGCGCCCGACCTGCCCCGCGATCACGTCCTGGGCGGTCTGCTGCATTCGCATGTTGACGGTGGTCGTCACCCGGAAGCCATCGCGGTAAGGGGCGTCGGGGCCGAAGCGCGCCTTGAGCTCGTCGACCACGAAGGCGACGAACCCCGGCGTCTGGATGATGTTTGCGTCGCGGAACATGTGCTTGGGCTCGCTCAGGTCCTCGGCGAAGGCCTGGTCGGCCTGGGCCTGGGTGACCATGTGGTTGCGGACCATGGCCGCCAGCACGGAATGCTGCCGCGCCTTGGCCCCCTCCCAATTGACGAGGGGGTTGTTGTAGGTCGGGTTTTGCGGGATCCCGGCCAGCATCGCGGACTGGGCCAGGTCCAGCTTGGCCGTATCGGTGTGGAAGTAGCTCTGGGCCGCCGCCTTGATGCCGTACGCGTTGTTCCCGTAGAAGGCGGTGTTCAGGTACATCTCCAGGATCTGTTTCTTGGAGAAGTCCTGCTCGACCTGGAGCGCCAGCACCGCCTCCTTCGCCTTGCGGTCGATGGAGGGCTTGCTCCCGATCAGCCGCAGCTTGACGAGCTGCTGGGTGATGGTCGACGCCCCCTGCACCGCAGCGTGGTCGTGGTAATCGACCCAGGCGGCGCGAGCGATTGCGGCGACGTCGACGCCTGGCTCGTTGTAGAACTTGGCGTCCTCGATCGCGATCGTCGCCTGCGGCAACAGCGTCCCCATCTCGGTGAGGTGCTGCTCGTAGTGCCGATAGCCCTCCTTGTGGATGTCGGCGAGGACGGTGGTCAGATCCCGGTCGTAGATGATCGAGTCCTCTGGGAGCGAGTTGAGGGCGATCGAGCGAGCGTCGGGGAGGTCGTTGGCGTACCTGACCCAGACGGCGGAGGCGCTGATGAAGGAGCCGGCCGCGACCGCCGCGACCAGCACCAGGCTGAGCAGCGCGGCCGGGCCGGCCAGCGGCTCGACCGAACCGTGCCGGCCGTTGCCCCGGCGCCGGCCGGCGGCACTGGCTCGCCAGCGGCGGCCGTCCTCTCCCCAGCGGAGCTCGCGACGCCTCATGGCGGGGGTCCGGCTCTGCTCGAGCTGGAAACGCGCGGCGCGCCAGATCGTGGAGAGCACCCCACCGGCGGTCCGTGCCGCGGTCGCGGCACCCGCGGCGCTGCCGGCCAGGCCCTTTTGGCCGGCGCTCCAACTGCGCGCGCCACGTCTCGCTATTCCCATCTCAGACTGCAGGTCCCCCACGCCTAACTGTGACTCCCGAAATTACTAAAGATGATGATATCGATATCAGGTCTAGTGTCAACGGCTGGATCGAAAACGGCTGGCCCCAGATGGTGTCCCGGACTCACGGTCTAATCTTCTCGGATGAACGGCAGGCTCGCTGTGAGCATCGATGCCGGTCGCTCGCTGCCCTCATCAGTAGAACGCGCGAGGGTGGCAGAAGGATTCGGTTACGACTCGATCTGGTCGAG
>VBHN01000106.1:0-10515 GCA_005881155.1 Chloroflexota bacterium
TTCTGGGTCAAGCCCGACCGGATCGTGCCCCTCGAGCGAGTAGCCGAGGTTACCGAGCGCCTCGACTTCCGGGGCGAGGTACTGACCCCACTGGACGAGGCGGATGCCCGGGACGTGGCGCGCTGGATTCATGACATGGGAGTGACGGCCGTCGGAATCTGTTTCTTGCACTCCTACGCGAATCCCGCCCACGAGCTGCGGATGCGCCAGATCCTGCTCGAGGAGAGCCCCGGCTGCGTGGTCTCCATCTCGAGTGAGGTCTGGCCCGAGTACCGCGAGTACGAACGCGCCGTGACCACGCTCGTGGACGCCTTCGTCAAGCCCCACGTGACGGGCTACGTGGAGCGGGCGGCGGCGGGCCTGGCCGAGCAGGCGCCGGGCGCGCCCCTCCTGATCATGAAGTCGAACGGCGGTGTGCTGCCTGCGGCAGCCGTCCTCAAGCGCCCGATCGCGACCGCCCTCTCCGGGCCCGCCGCGGGCGCGCTGGGAGCGTCCTGGCTGGCGCGGCAGGCCGGTATCAAGCGCGTGATAACGATCGACACCGGCGGCACCTCGACCGACGTCTGCCTGGTCGAGGGCGCCGACCCCCAGCTGACCAAGGACGGCCGGATCGGGCCCTACCCGGTCCGGCTGCCGATGATCGACATCGTCTCCGTCGGCACCGGCGGCGGCTCCATCGCCTGGGCCGGCCCCGACGGCGGCCTCCGGGTCGGGCCCCGCTCCGCCGGCGCGCAGCCGGGCCCGATGGCCTACGGGCGCGGCGGCGAGCAGCCGACGGTGACCGACGCGGCACTGGTCCTGGGCCTGCTCCCGGACGAGCTCGCCGGGGGCGGGATCCTGCTCCGCCCGGACCTGGCCGAGGCGGGCGTCGACGCGCTGGCGCGGCGGCTCGGCCTGACCCGGGCTCGGATGGCCGAAGGCATCCTCGAGCTCTCCGCGCACAACCAGGCCAACGCCGTGACCCAGCTGACCGTGAAGCGCGGCATCGATCCTTCCGGCGACGCCCTGGTCGCGTTCGGCGGGGCCGGCCCCCTGCAGGCAGCCCGGATCGCCGAGATCCTGGGCCTGGCGACGGTCGTCGTCCCGCCCAGCCCCGGCAACGTCTCGGCCTTCGGTCTCCTGGCCGTCGACCTGAAGGACGACTACGTCACCACCCTCGTGCAGCGCGACGACTCCGTCGACCTGGTCGCGGTGGAGGCCGCCTTCAGCCGCCTCGAGTCAGCCGCACGCGACTCGCTGGCCGAGCAGGGCGTGGCCCCCGAGCGGGTCGTGCTCCAGCGCTCGGTCGAGGCGCGCTACCTGGGGGAGGCGCACGAGCTGCCGCTTCCGGTCGGACCGCGATTCGGCGTCGAGGCGGCGGTGGCGGCCTTCCACGACTCGCACGAGCGTGCCTACGGATACGCCTATCGCACGGGTGAGGTCATCGAGTTCGTGAACTGGAAGGTGACCGGCCTCGGACTGATCGACCGTCCGCAGCTGGACCTGGCGGCGCCGGCCGGCTCCGAGACGCCGGGCCCGAGCGGGTTCCGCGGCGGCTACATGCTCTTTCACCGGGACGACCTGCCCATCGGCTTCAGCGCCGAAGGGCCCGCGATCGTCGAGGAGTACGGGTCGACCACAGTGGTCGACAACGGCTGGCGGCTGGAGGTCGACGCCTTCGGGAACCTGGTGCTGCGCCGGTGATCGCCGCCGGGGGGGGAGCCGGGGGGGAAGCGGTCCGCCCGGCCCCGGCTCAGGGGGGTGCTCCCCGCGAGACACCGGCTGTCGACCCGATCGTCTTGCAGATCGTGGAGGGCACCCTGGCGTCGATCGAGGCTGAGGTCGAGGCCGCGATCGAGCGCACCGCGCGCTCGCCGATGATCCGCGACCAGCACGACTACCGGGCCGGCATCCACGACCGCCGCTGCCGGAAGCTGACCGGGCGCTCCTACAGCGCCATGGTCCAGCCGGTGGTGCGCGACTTCCCACTCTCGGAGATGCGCGATGGTGACGTCTTCTACCACAACGACGTTTACCTCTCGGAAGGGTCGGTCGGCCACCTGCCGGATCTGACCACCACCGTCCCCGTCCTCCACGAGGGCCAGGTGGTCGCTTTCGTCCAGGCCTTCGGGCACCACGACGACATCGGCGGGATGGTGCCAGGGTCGATGCCCGCACGCGCGACCAGCGCCTTCCAGGAGGGCCTGATGATCCCGCCCGTCCGCCTTTTCAGCGCCGGCGAGCGGAACGACGACCTCTACCGCGTCATCGTGCGCAACTCCCGGACGCCGGAGTCCTTCGCCGGCGACCTGGACAGCGAGGTGGCCGCCTGCCAGATGGGCGCTCGGCGGCTGCGCCGGCTCTTCGAGAAGTACGGCTCGGAGACCGTCGACGCCTGCTTCCAGGCCATCCTCGACCGCTGCACCGAAAGCTTTCGCCGCGAGATCCTGACCAGGATTCCGGACGGCACCTACGAGTTCGAGGACTACATCGAGCACGACGGCGTCACCGAGCCCCGGCTGCACGTGCTCCGGATGGCGATCACCAAGACGCCCGAGAAGATCGTCTGCGACCTGAACGGTACCGGTCCCCAAGCGCTCGGCCCGATCAACCACGCCGGCGACTACGCCGACGGGCTCTTCCTGCGGAAGTGGATCGCCTGCATCTTGCGCAACCTGGCCGAAACGCCCGAGAGGGCGGCCGAGCTGGACATCAACGAGGGGATCTGCGAGGTCGTCGAGATGCGCTTCCCGCCCAAGGGCACGCTGGTCTCGCCGGTTTTCCCGGCGCCGACCAACGCCCGCTCCTTCCTGATCCTGCGGCTGCTCGGCGTCTTCGCCGGCTGTCTGGCCCAGGCGGTCGGCGGCAGGATGCCCGCCGACCAGGAGACGATCCGCTACTGGGGCGTGCACGGCGTCGACGCGGGCGGCCGCTGGTACCTGCTTCGCGAGGTGCTGGGCGGCGGCTCGGGCGGTCGCTGGTACGCCGACGGTGAGGACGCGATCCACATCGTCCCCGACTCCAAGAACCTACCGGCCGAGTTCAGCGAGACGCGCTTCCCGATCCGGATCGAGAAGCTGGCGCTGGCGACGGACTCGGGTGGGCCGGGCAGGCGGCGGGGCGGCCTCGGCTACGACAAGCAGATCAGGCTCCTGCGCGACGCCTATTTCGTATCGACGGCGGACCGGACCATCCTCGGCCCTTATGGCCTTGCCGGCGGAATGGCGGCGCCCCCTTACCAGGCGACCGTTGACGCCGGACCGCCCCTGCCGGGGATGAACGACGACCTGCCGATCAAGGCGGGCTCGCTGCTGCGCCTGCGCACGACCGGCGGCGGCGGCTGGGGCGATCCCTTCGAGCGCGAGCCGGAGCGGGTGCTCCGCGACGTGGTCCAGGGGCGGGTCTCGGAGGAGTCGGCGGAGCGCGACTATGGGGTCGTGATTCGCGACGGGGCCATCGTCGAGCTGCACCGGCCGGACGAACGAAAGCCGCGCCCGTTCGTCGACCGGGGTCCCGGCTACGAGCTCCTGAGGCGCCCCAAGGCCTGAGCCCCGACCCTGAGCAGCGTTCCTCGGCCGCCGATGCTGAGGATGCCTCCGGCAGATCCGATGCTGAGGATGGAGCCCGCGCTGCCGATGCTGAGGATGGAGCCCGCGCTGCCGATGCTGAGGACGCTGCCGGCGCTGAAGAGGCTTCCCACGCTCAGGAAGCTGAACCGGCTCCGAACGCTGAGGAAGCTCATCACCGGGTCAGCTCGAAGAGGCGGTTGGGGTTGAGCGGCATCTCGTCGATTCGCACGCCAAGAGCATCCTCGATTGCGCTGGCCAGCATCGCCGCCACCGGGATGGTGCCGGCCTCGCCGGCGCCCTTGATCCCGAGCGGGTTGAGCGGCGAGGGCGTCTCCAGGTGGACCATCTCGACGTCCGGGATCTCGGTTGCGTAAGGCATCAGGAACTCCATGAAGCTGGCGTTTCGCAGCTGGCCTTCCTCGTCGTAGAGGAGGCGCTCGTAGAAGGACCCGGCGATTCCCTGGGCGACGCCGCCCTGGATCTGGCCCTCGAGGATCATCGGGTTGATGACCCGCCCGCAGTCGTGCGCGACCACGTACTTCAGGAACTCCAGGCGGTAGGTCTTCGGGTCCACCCGGAGGTAGGCCGCGTGGCAGCCGCCGGCCCAGGTCGAACCGGGGCTTGGTGAGTAGTAGCCGGTGGCCTCCAGCCCCGGCTCCTCCCCTTCAGCCAGCGGCGGCCCCGGCCGCGGCCGGGGCTGGAACTGGGTCGCGATCTCGTCGCCGCCGCCGAATGCGTAGCGGAGCGGGTTGCTGAGAATGGAGACCACGGCGAGCGGGAGCGAGCGTCCCGGCGAGCCCTTGACGCGCACCTCGCCGCCCGCCAGCTCGAGGTCGGCGGCGTCCGCCTCCAGGTGCTCGGCCGCGACCCGCTTCGCCTTCTCGGCCACCGCCCGGGCGGCGTTGGCCATCGCGTTCCCGCTCATGACGGCGCCGCGGGAGGCGAAGGTGCCGACGCCCCAGGGAAAGCGGCGGGTGTCCCCGCTGGTGACGGTCACGTCCTCGACCGAAACCCCCAGCTCGTCGGCCACGACCTGCGCGAAGACCGTGGCGTGGCCCTGGCCCTGGGTCGGGATGCCGGTCGAGGCGACGACCTTGCCGCTGACCAGCACCTGGACGTGGGCGCCCTCGTAGGGCCCGACGCCGGTCCCCTCGACGTACATCGCCAGGCCCAGCCCGATGTTGTCACCCTCCGGCTTGGGTCCGAGCCTCTCGAGGGCGAGCCGCAGGAGCTCCGGGTAGTCGCCGCTGTCGTAGACGGCCATGCCGCCGTCCTGCCACATGGTGCCCACGGAGTACGGGAAGTCGCCGGGCTGAAGGAGGTTGCGGCGCCGCACCTCGGCGCGGTCGAGCCCGAGCTCAGCCGCGATCGCGTCCATGACGCGTTCGATCACGAAGCAGCCATGGGGCCGGCCGGCTCCCCGGTAGGGAGAGGTCGGGGTGCAGTTGGTGTAGAGGTCCCGGAAGCGCACCCGGTAGTTGGGCACGCGGTAAGGGCCGGGCAGCTGCGCCGCGGTGATGATGGGCAGGATCAGGCCGTAGGGCGTGTAGGCGCCGGCGTCGTGGATGAAGTCCACGTCCAGGGCCAGCAGCTTCCCGCCGTCGTCGAACCCGAAGTCCACCTCGTGCACCTGCGCCCGCTCGTGGGTCACGGCGGTGAAATGCTCCCGGCGATCCTCGGTCCACTTGACCGGGCGGCCCAGCTTCATGGCGGCGTAGGGCACCAGCAGCTCGTCCGGGTTGAAGAGCATGATCTTGGGTCCGAAGCCGCCGCCCACGTCGGGGGCGATCACCTCGACCGAGGTCTCGGGCAGTCCGAAGAGGACGGCCAGGCCGCCTCGGATCGAGGTGGGGGATTGGGTCGAGTCGTAGACCGTCAGCCGCCCTTCGACCGCATCCCAGCGTGCCCAGACCGCACGCGCCTCCAGGGGCTGGGCGGCACTGCGCTCCAGTCGAAGCCGGCGGCGCAGCCGGTGGGACGCTCTGGCGAGGGCAGAATCGACGTCGCCGACGGCCTGGGTGACGTCGGCGGCGGAGTTGGCGGGCACGTCGGCATGCACCAGGTTCTCCGCCTTCGCACTCCGCTCCGGGGTGACGACGGCCGGCAGTGGCTCGTACTCGACCTCGACCAGGTCCGCCGCGTCCTCGGCCAGGTAACGGGACTCGGCGACGACGAAGGCGACCGCCTCGCCCGCGTAGCGGACGATCGAGCTGGCCAGGCACTTCTGGGTGCGGGGATGCGTCAACTGCGGATGTGGGATCAGGAGCGGGAGGTCCAGGTCGCCGAAGGGCACGTCGGCGGCGGTGTAGACGGCGACCACGCCCGGCAGCGCCCGGGCGGCGGTGGCGTTAATGGAATGAATGCGCGCGTGCGCGAAGGGAGAGCGCACGAACGCGCACTCCAGGGCACCATTCCCGAGATCGTCCGTGTAGCGGCCCTGCCCACGCAGGAGCCGCTCGTCCTCGAGCCGCTGGACGCGCTCGCCGAAGAGTCGGGTGGTCATGCCTGCCGTGACAGCTCGGCCGCCCGGCGGACGCTGCGCCGGATGTTGGCGTAGCCGGTGCAGCGGCAGAGGTTGCCCGCGATCGCGTCCGCGATCTCCGCGTCGCTCGGGTCCGGGAACTCGCGCAGGAAGGCGACCGTGGCCATCAGGAAGCCCGGCGTGCAGAAGCCGCACTGCAGGCCGTGACACTCCTTGAACGCCTGCTGCACCGGGTGCATCGGCGCCTCGGGCTGCGCCAGGCCCTCTACCGTGGCAAGCTCGTGGCCGCGCGCCTGGACGGCCAGCAGCAGGCAGGAGCGCACGGGCCGCCCGTCGAAGAGGATCGTGCAGCAGCCGCAGACGCCGTGCTCGCAGCCGACGTGGGTGCCAGTCAGCCCCAGATCGTGGCGCAGGTAGTCAGAGAGCAGGCGGCGCGGGTCGGACGCCTCCGGCCGCTCGATGCCGTTGACGATCACGCCTGCATCACCCTTTCGACCAGCACCTTCACCAGGTGCAGGCGGAAGTCCGGGCTGCATTCCGGTTCGCTGCTCGGCTCCAGGCCTCGGGTCGGGTCGGCCGGGTCCGCCAGCAGCGGGCGCGTGGCAACCCCGAAGAGCGCCAGCCGGTCACCGGCGCGGGCCGCGCCGGCCAGCGCGAAGTCACCATGGCGGCGCGCCTCCTCGGCGATCGCGACCGGGCCCGCCGTGGCCGGGAACCAGGCCTCCGTGAGCAGCTCGTCCGGTTCCAGCACCGAATCCATGGTGCCGCGGAAGAAGTCGGCCGCGGCGATGACGCGCTCGCCGCGCTGCGAGCGCGCTGTGACGCGCCCGTCCAGGACGAGCAGCGCGGCGCAGAGCTCCGACGCCGGGTCGGCGTGCGCCAGGCTCCCGCAGACGGTTCCCCGGTTGCGGATGACTGGATGCGCGACCAGGCGCAGGGCCAGCGGCAGCAGGGGACAGCGCTCGCGCAGGAGTGGATCGACCTCCGCCTCGGCCTGCCGCACGACGGCGCCCACGGCAACGCCGCCGTCCCGCTCGTAGATCTTCGTCAGCTCGGCCAGTCGGTTGATGTCAACCAGATGGGCGGGCCGCGCCAGCCGGAAGTTGAGCAGGGGGACCAGCGATTGTCCTCCGGCCAGGACCTTGGCCTCCGCCAGCGAGCCCAGCAGTGAAATCGCTTCGCCCACCGAGGCGGGGGCGTGGTACTCGAAGACCGGCGGCTTCATTCGAGGAAGGCGACGGCCCGGCAAAAGGCGGCCTCGCCGCCCTGGAAGCGCCACGGGAAGCACCCGAACTGGATCTTCCGGTCGAGCACCTGGTCGATCTCGCCCCCCAGGTTCTCGATGTGGACCACGTCGTGCGGGAAGAGGAGCGTGTGCATGAGCTGGTAGTCGCCCTTCGGAAAGACCGCGTCCAGGCTCCGGCCGAGCCTACCCTCCGCCTCCTCGGCCTCGTCCGCGCGGAGCCGGCGGATGACGGTGTTCATCGGGTGGTCGGCACTGCCCGCGTCCACCGCCAGCCAGCGGACGCCGCGCTCCAGCACCCACTCGGCGAAGGCCCGGGTCGGACCGGGGTGGCGGATGAAATACCTGGTCTCATCGACCTCGGAGCGATCGACCCAGTTCTCGGGGTAATAGCGGTGGTAGCCGGTGTGGATGACCAGGATCTCGTCGCGTTCGATCCGGAGCCCGGTCTCCTTCTCCCAGCGCTCGAAGTGCTCGGGGCCGTAGAGGTCGTAGTCCCCGATTCCCATCCGCTCCAGGTCGACGACGCAGGCGGTGCCGACCAGCCACTGCAGGGACAGGTCGCCGATGAACTTGCCGCCGCTGAGGAAATGGGCGGGGGCGTCCAGGTGCGTCGAGACGTGCAGCGTGGTGGTGATCTCCTGGCCGCCGGCCCGGTCGAAGGCGAGGCGCTTGACCCATTTGATGCTGGGGCCCGTGTAGCTGGCGAAAGCCGGCGTGTGCATCGAGAAGTCCTGCGAGAGGTCGAGAACCTTCATGCGAGTCCACTAGGGTAGGTCACGCGCCGATGCCCGAAATCAGGTCGATGCGGGTGGAAGACCTGGACCAGGTCGCCGAGGTCAGCGACCAGGCCTTCATCGCCGTCATCGGGAAGCTCTACGGCCAGCGGCTGGAGCGGCCGTTCTTCCCGCTCGCCGGCCTCGCCCTCCGGCTCTGGACAGATCCCGAGGGCTGCCTCGTCTCCAGCGACCACGGCGAGATCGGCGGCGCCCTTTTCTCGGTCGCGCGGGGCAGCCTTGGCTGGTTCGGACCGCTGGCGGTGGCCACCACCGTCCAGGGCCAGGGCGCGGGCCAGGCGCTGGTCGCCGAGTGTCTGCACCGCTGGCGGCGGCGGCGGGTCCGGATGCTGGGCCTGGAGACCTTCCCTTCCAGCGGCTTCCACGCCCACCTCTACGCCAAGTTCGGGTTCCGGCCGGGCTGGACGGGCGTCCAGCTTCGAAAGCGGTTCGATGTCGAAGGTGTCGAGGAGGAGGTGGAGCCGGCCCGTCCCCTCCAGCACGCAAACCTGCCCCTGCCCGACCTCGGCTTCCTCTACCGCGGCCTCGACCCGGCGGCCGAGGTCCGGGCCACCCTCCTCCGCCACGCGGGCCGGGTCTTCGCCTCCGACCGCGGGCTCGCCATCCTGCACCTCCAGGATGCTTTCCACGTGACGCCGGAGGAGGCGTTCCTCCCCTTCCTGGCCGCCCGCGACCGGGACTCCTTCCTGTCCTTGCTGGCCGCAGCCGAAGAGGCCTCGCGGGCGGCCGGCAGGAAGTCGCTCGCCCTGCGCCTGCCGGGGACCGCCTGGACCGCCTTCCGGGCCTTGGTCGAGCGCGGCTACCAGGCGGGCCCGGCGATGCTGCGGATGAAGGCCGGGGACCACCTGGATTACGACCGCGACGCCTGGTATGTGGACGACTGGCTCTAGGGAAGATCGAGCGTGGGCAGGTAGCCGGGGGGCCGGCGCGCTCGCGTCACCTGCTCGAACGCGAAGGCCATCGCCAGGATCTCCCGCTCGCGCTCGGGACGGCCGAAGAAGCTGAGGCCCACGGGGAGCGCGTCGAAGGCGAAGCCGGCGGGCACCGTGATGTTCGGATAGCCGGCCACCGCGGCCGGCTGCGAGGCGCCGCCCAGGAAACGGTCACCGTCGATCCGGTCGATGACCGGCGCCGGCGCGCCTGAAGGCGCCACCAGCACGTCCAGCCGGTGCCGCTCGAGGGTGGCGTCGATGCCCCGGGTCCGGGCAAGCTCGCGGGCCCTGGCGACCGCGGCGAGATACTCCTCAGCCTCGAGCCCAACGGTGGCCTCGGCCTTCTCGAGACGCTCCTGTCGGAAATAGGGCATCTCCTCCGCGGCCCGGCGAAGGTTGAAGCTGATGACGTCGGCCAGCGACCTCACCTCGATGCCCGTGCGGGCGGCGAGGTAGGCGTTCAAGCCCACCTTGAACTCGTGGAGCATGATCGTCAGCTCGACCTCCGAGGAACGGAGCTCGGCGGCCGTCTCGATCGAAACCGGGTCGACCAGCTCAGCCCCCGCCTCCCGGAGGCCGTCCAGAGCCTGCGCGTAGACGCGGTCGGTGTGCTCGGAGTAGCCGGTGAAGGGCTCCCGCAGCACGCCCACCCGCCTGGCCCGGAGCGCGTGAGGATCGAGCTCGAAAGGTTCCCAGCCGGCCAGTACGGCGAAGAGGAGGGCGGCGTCGGCGACCGACCTCGCCTGAGGGCCGGCGGTGTCCTGGCTGGCGGCGATGGGAATGATGCCGGCCTGGCTGACGCTGCCGAGGGCCGGCTTGAAGCCGACCACCCCGCAGAAGCTCGAGGGGCTGATGATCGACCCGTCGGTCTCGGTCCCGACGGCGAGCGGCGCCAAACCCGCCGCAACGGCCACCGCCGAGCCAGAGCTGGAGCCGGCCGGCGAACGGTCGAGGACGTGCGGGTTGAGGGTCTGGCGGCCACGGGCGCTCCAGCCGCTGCAGGAGCGGGTGGAGCGGAAGTTCGCCCACTCGCTGAGGTTGGTCTTGCCGAGCAGCACCAGGCCGGCATCTCGGAGCCGCTCGACTGCAAGGGCGTCGGCCGCCGCCGGCGCGCCCGTCAGCGCCAGCGAGCCGGCCGTGGTCAGCATCCGGTCGCCGGTGTCCAGGTTGTCCTTGACCAGGACCGGGAGGCCGTGCAGCGGCCCGCGCGGCCGACCCGATCGGCGCTCCTGGTCGAGCCGGTCCGCGATGGCGAGGGCGTCCGGGTTCAGCTCCAGCACCGCTCTCAGCTGCGGGCCGGCGCGGTCGATCGCCTCGATCCGCTCGAGGTGCATCTCGGTCAGCCGCCGCGCGGTCAGCTCGCCGGATTCGAGGCGGCTTCGGAGGTCGCCGGCGGTGGCGTCGGCCAGCTCGGGGTGAGGGGCTCTGGGGAACATGTCCGGGTGCTCGGGATCGTAATCAAGAATTCGAGCCGCCACCTGACACAGTGGCACCCAGTTTTTCGCACAATAGA
>VBHN01000106.1:10592-15118 GCA_005881155.1 Chloroflexota bacterium
TCCGTCACCTCTGCGACCTCGGACCACCAGGCGGCGCTCAAGGTGCTGGAGCAGGTTCGCGTCCACAACAACGACATCGACGCCCAGCTGAAGGCGGTGCCGAACTTCGACTCGGCCAACCTCACCGGCGACAACCCGGATTTCGCCAAGTTCCGCTCCGACATGCAGGCGTACGGGAGCAAGGTCACCGCCTCTTTGGACACGGTCAAGGCCGACCTCTCCCGGCTGCGAGCCGAGGACAAGGTGCTCAAGCAGCGCTCTGGGTCGCCGCAGGCCCTGTTCAGCCGCGGCCAGTACGCCAACGACCGCCACCGCGTGGAGTCCCTGATCGACTCCTTCGACGCGGCCGGCACGGTGTTCGGGATCATGCAGACCCAGATCGACTTTTTCGCCAAGTTCGCCGACGGGCTGAACAATTTCCAGCTCGTCTTCGCGCGCGCGGACCGCAACGACTACGCCGGGGCCCTCGCCGCCTACCAGCAGCTCGACTCCTCGATGCAGGCCATCACCGGCGCCGCGGCCGGCCAGTACATCCCGCCCCAGTTCAAGACCTTCGCGGCCGGCTTCAAGACCTTGAGCGACGACTTCAAGGGCCTGCTGCAGGCCATCCAGGCCGGCGACGACGCGGCGAGCCAGGCCAGCGCCGACAAGCTCAAGGCCGACGCGACGGCCCTCCAGAGTTTCGACGACGCCGGCTTCCAAAAGTACGAGCAGGACCTGGTGACTCCCTACCGGACGCGCTATGAGAAGGGCCTGAAGGCCGCCGGTTTCACGCTCACCGACTGACCAGGAGGGCTGCGCTTGCGGCCGTGGCGCTTCGGCGCGGCCCGCCGCGCAACCTGAGCCTGGGCGATCGAGCTTGTCTCGCTCTCGGGTTGACGACCGGCGCGGAAGTCATGACGGCCGACCGACTCTGGCCGGGGATCGGCCTGAAGGGAGTCAACATCACGTCGATTCCGTTGACCGGCTCAGTTGGGGCGACGAAGGGGGCGAGCTTCCGGCGTCGCCGCCCTGGGCGGCTTCGGCACCAGGCCTCCGACCTGCCGCCGGTAGTCGGCGTACTCCGGAACGGCTCGCAGCAGGTCTCGCTCCTCGAACCAGATTCCGACCAGGATGTAGGCCGACGACGCGCCCGCGAAGAGCAGGTGCCCGGTGGTCATGTGGGGCGTCGCCCAGAAGAGGATCAGGAAGCCGGTCATGATCGGGTGCCGGATCCAGGCGTAAAGCCAGGCGGTGCGGAAGCTGGGCGGGGCAGCGCTACGGCCACGGGCCGCCAGCCAGGCTTGGCGGAGGCCGAAGAGGCTGAGGTGGTCGATCATGAAGGTCGAGGCGACCAGGAACAGCCAGCCGAACCCGTAGACGCCCCAGAGCACGCCCGCAGCCAGCGGGTCGCGAACGTCCCAGACGACCGCCGGCAGGGGCCGCCACTGCCAGAAGAGCAGCAGCAGCAGGAGGCTCGCGGCGAGCACGAAGGTGCTCCGCTCCGCGCCCGCGGGCAGCAGCCGCGACTCCAGTCGCTTGAAGGCCGGCCGGGCCATCACCGTGTGCTGGACGGCGAAGAGCCCGAGCAGGACGAGGTTGACGGCGACGGCGATCAGCACCGGCCAAGACGGCCGGCCCTGGTCGACTGTCGGCAGCGGGCCGAGGCCGCCGATGAAGAGGAACGCCCAGACAAGCGCCGCACCGAAGACGAGGTAGGCGAGGATTCCGTAGGCGAGGTAGGCGGAGCTGCGCGGCACCTTCAGGCGGCCTCGCCGAGGTCGGCCGGTGTGGGGTCCGCGAACAGCTCGGGGTAGATGGCCTCGCAGCCGAGGAAGATGGCCTGCTCGCGGAGGACCGCGAGGAACCAACCGGGTAGCGAGTCGAGGGTCGGTGCGGGGAAGCGCTCGGGGTGATCCTCGCGCTCCCAGCGCTGGAAGAGCCGGAAGTCGTCGCCGTTGAGTGATCTGTCCATGAGACCCACGATCGCGTCTCACGGCCGGACCCGAATCCGGATTGCTACCTAGGCGCCGGTACCTACGTTTTCGACGGCCCAGGCCGCGATCTGGGCTCGGGAGCGGAAGCCGAGCTTGTTCCGGATGTGCTCGGCGTGGGCCTCGGCGGTGCGCGCCGAGATCCCGAGCCGGCTTGCGACCTCGCCGTTGCTGAGGCCCTGGGAGATCAGGAGCGCGACCTCCCTCTCGCGTGCCGAGAGCACCGAATCCGCCCTCGGCGGCCTGGCCTTGTCACCAAGGAAGTCCAACATGGGCGCCAGTACCGACTCCATGTCGCCCACGTACCAGACGTGCGCACGCCCCTCCAACGAGACCAGCTGGGCTCCGGGGATGCCGGCGGCGAGGGCACGGCCGTGCTCGAAACCGACGTTGCGGTCGCCGGTCCGGTGGATGACGAGCACCGGCGCTTTGACCTTCGGCAGCAGGTCGCGGATGTCGGTCCGGAAGCATTCGGCCAGACGGCGGACGCCGGCATCGGGTGTCGCGGCCACCCGCAGCACCGACGCGAAGGCCTGCTGGGCCTGCTCGTCGCCCCCGGCGATGAAGATGTCGGCCAGAGTTTGGGAGGCGATGCCCCAGTGCGCGCGGGTCAGCTTGAGGAGCGACTCCTGGAGGGCTGGGGCTGCAAGCTTCGGGCCGTCAGCGTAGCCGCCGAAGATGACCATCCGGCCGATGCGCTCGGGGTGGCGGGCGGCGTAGGCCACCATCACCGCACCGGCCTGAGAGGCTCCGAAGAGGTCCATCTCAGACAGGCCCAGCCCGTCCACCAGGTCTTCCAGCACGGCTACGTCATCCTCGAAGTCGACGACCTCGCCGGTCGGGTCGCCGAGGCCTATCCCGGGCAGGTCGAAGCGGATGACGCGGTGATGGCTGCTCAGCGCCTCGAAGAAGCGGCGGTAGGGCGGGTAGGCCCATTGCAGCTCGAGGTGGCTGACGAAGCCGGTATCTGCGACCAGGGGCCGGCCGCGGCCGGTCACGCCATAGGCGATCGCCTTGCCGTGCCGGTCCTTTACGAAGCCGATCGACTGCTGCACGAGCCAGGAGCCTAAAGGAAATGGAGGCCGGCGCCCCTCGATTTGATCCTGGTCGAGGCCACGAAAGGCCCGCCAGGCTGACGCGGCCGATGCCGCCACGGGGTCGCGCGGGCCGATTTTACAAGTGGCGGGAAGGGAGGGATTCGAACCCTCGAGGGAGCGTAAACCCCCTACCCACTTAGCAGGCGGGCGCTTTCGACCACTCAGCCACCTCCCCGCTCGGAAGGAACTTGAATTCTACCCAGCGCCCTGACGGGCGTCTCAGACGTCCGGGATGTCGAAGACCGCCTTCACCTCGTCCTTGGGCTGGGTCGTGAGCGCGACCTCGTAGTCCTCCAACGGGTGGTGGCCGGTGATCACCCTGGCGAGCGCGTCCGGCCACTTTCGGGAGATCTCGGACAGGTCCTTCACCGCCTGCACGAAGTAGGACCGGTTGGCGTTGACCGAGCCCATCACGATCTGGTTCCAGAGCACCTGCTGCCGCATCAGGTGGCCGCCCTGGAGCTGGAACTCGCCCCCGCGATCGCCGGGGACGCCGGTGAAGACGAGCACCCCGTTCACACCCAACGCATTCAGAAGCTCGTAGGCGACGGGCGCGATCCCGGTCGCCTCCACGATCAGGTCGATGTTGCCGACCTGGCTGGGGATCTCCGCCGCCGGCGTTTTGCTGACATTCCAGTAGCGCGCCCCGATGGAGTTCACCAGGGAGGCCTTGTAGCCATCCTCGGGAACGACGTCGGTGACGTGTGTCTCCACGTCGTGATGGCGGAGCAGGAAGGCCGCCATCATGCCGATGGGCCCGGCGCCCGCGACCAGCGCCCGGCGTACGAAGCGCCAGTCGCGGGCGATCGCCGAGCTGTCGTCCAGGGAGCGCACCCAGTCCAACCGGTGCTGCACCAGCACCGACTCCAGGATCGCCTTCTCGACGACCGTGGTCGGCTCCATCAGCACGCCGAAAGGGCGCAGCTCCTCGGGCAGCTTGACCGTGTACTCCGTCGACTCGACGATGCGCGACGTCATGTAGCCGTGGGCGTGGAAGATGCCCCGCTCGACGTACTTGCCCGTGTAGCACATGTCGCTTTCACCGTGGGCGCAGGTGGGGCACTCGGGTTGCCCGCAGGACCGGCGAACCGTGCAGACGACAAGGTCGCCGGGCTCGTAATCGGCGGCCGCGGCGTTGCCCGCGGAGACCACCTCGCCGAGCATCTCGTGCCCCAGCACCAGGTATCCGTCGCCGGGCGGGGGCTCCCCGCCCTCACCCCGGACGATGGCGCGGTCGGTGCCGCAGATGCCCACCTGGAGGACGCGGATCAGCAGCTGGTCGGGAGCGTGCAGGACGGGTTCCGGGTGATCGTCCTTGAGGACCGGCCTACCCGAGGCCTTCTCAAGGGCGATCGCGCGCATCGAAGTCATACTAAGCCGGCATGCAGGCGCCGGGAGGGCCCGGTGCCCCACCCAGATGGGGACCCGGGCGGAAGCAGGCTTTTGGAACCTCTCC
>VBHN01000107.1 GCA_005881155.1 Chloroflexota bacterium
GGGCCGCATGTCCACCTCGATGGGGTGGCCCCCGGCCGACAGGAAGTGGCAGCCCATGATGCCCCCCCGGCCCGCCGCGACCCGCTGCAGCTCCCAGCCCAGGGCGCTGTCCAGCCAGCCGGCCAGCAGGACGGCGGCCGAGCGGTTGCCGCGGCCTTCCCCGACATAGTCGATGCCGACGGCGCCGATTCCGCGCAGGAAGCCGCGCCGGTCAGCCGGGTTGAAGAACTGTGCCAGGACCTCGCGCCAGGGCTCCAGGCGCGCCCAGTGGAGGTCACCGACGGACGTGGTCTTCGCCCCGGCCGCCGCCGCGGCCAGCGCGGAGAAGGACTCGTAGGGCCGGGCGAAGCGCGCGGAGTCCACCAGCAGCACATCACCCGCCTCGAGGGTCGTGCCAAACCGCCTCGAACCGATCGGTGGCGACCCCGCCCACCAGATGAAGGTGACCACGTCCGGCAGCAGCAGCGAGTCGACCAGGCTCGGGATGTGCTCGGCCGCCGGACCCTGGACGCGCAGGAAGACCTCCTCGTACTGGCAGGCGGAGCCCGCCACCAGGGCGTGGGTGATGGAGGTGACGGTGGCGTCGATCCGGCTCTTGGAGCCGCCCGGTTCATCGAGGACGATCACCGCCCGGCAGGGATGGTGGGCGGCGAGCTCCTGGATCACGCCCGCGGCCCGATTCGCCTCGGCGGGATCGGACGCGACCACGATCACGTCGAGGACGCTGTTGCGGGGATGGATGTGATCAGAGTCCTTCAGCTCGGCCCGCGCGGCGGCCACGCGCAGCGTGCTGAGCCGCCCCAGCACCTCGGCCACGCTGACATCGGTGCCCTCCCAGACCTGCTCGGCGGTGGTCATGGCCGGTGCCACTCGAAGCCGTCCCGCTGGATCAGCTGCTCGGCTTCGGGAGGTCCCCAGGTCCCGGCGTCGTAGTTCGGGAACTGGGGCTCGACCCCCGACCAGCGCTTCTCGATGGGGTCGATAACCTGCCAGGCCACCTCCACCTCGTCCTTGCGGGTGAAGAGGGTCGCGTCGCCGACCATGCAGTCGGCCAGCAGCCGCTCGTAGGCGTCGGGCGCCTCGGCGAGGAAGGAAGACGCGTAGAGGAAGTCCATGTTCACGCTCCGCATCCGGATGCCGGCGGCGGGCACCTTGGCCGCGAAGCGCAGCGAGATGCCCTCCTCGGGCTGGATGTGGAGCGTGATCGCGTTCGGCTCGACGTCGCGCATGGCGCCGCGCCCGAAGGTCAGGTGAGGCGGCCGCTTGAACTGGATCCGGATCGTCGTCGAGCGCTTCGGCATCCGCTTGCCGGCCCGCAGGAAGAAGGGCACGCCCGCCCAGCGCCAGTTGTCGACCTGGAGCCTGAGCGCGACGAAGGTCTCGGTTCGCGATTTCGGATCGACCGACTTCTCCTCGCGATAGCCGGGGACCTTCTCGCCCAGCACCCAGCCCGGGCCGTACTGGCCGCGGACCGCACTGCCGTCCACCTCCTCGCCGGCCAGCGGGCAGACCGCCTTCAGCACCTTCACCTTCTCGTCTCGGACCGAGCCCTGATCGAAGCTGACCGGTGGCTCCATGGCCACCAGTGTCAACAGCTGCAGCTGGTGGTTCTGGACGACGTCGCGGAGCGCGCCGGCGCCCTCGTAATAGCCTCCGCGGCCTTCAACTCCCAGTTCCTCGGCGACCGTGATCTGGACCGCGTCCACGTACTGGTTGTTCCAGACCGGCTCGAAGATGGAGTTGGCGAAGCGGAAGGCGAGGATGTTCTGAACGGTCTCCTTGCCCAGGTAGTGGTCGATCCGGAAGACCTGGTCCTCGTGGAAGACGGTCTCCACCTCGGCGTTCAGCGCTCGAGCGGTCTCCAGGTTGGTCCCGAACGGCTTCTCGACCACGATCCGCCGCCAGGACCCCTTCGGCGGTTTGGCCATCGCGGCCGCGCCCAGGTTCGCCACGATCAAAGGGAACGTCGGCGGCGGCGTGGCGCAGTAATAGATCCGGTTGCCGCCGGTGTGCCGCTCTTGGTCGACCTCGTCCAGGAGCCGGTCCAGGCGCTGGAAGCCCGCGCCGTCTCCGAAGTCCAACTGCTGGAAGCGCATGCCGTCCAGGAGGGGTTTCAGGACCGACTCGTTGACCGGCTGGGTGCGCGAGTGGGCGCGGATGGAGTCGGCGGCGCGCTTGCGGAACTGCTCGTCGCTCAGGTCGCTCTTGGCCGCGCCGATCACCCCGAAGCCAGGCGGCAGGACGCGCTGCAGGGCCAGGTTGTAAATCGCCGGCAGCAGCTTGCGCTGCGCCAGGTCGCCGGTCGCGCCGAAGATGACGATCAGCGCCGGGTCGGCGACCCGGTACTCGTGCAGGCCCTCGCTGAGGGGATTGGTCTCCAGCTCGGCCGCTTTAGCCATGCCCGGCGGGGCGCACCGCGTGGCCGCCGAACTGCTTGCGCATCATCGCCACCACCCGGTCCGAGAAGGAGTTGGTGTCACGGCTGCGGAAGCGCTCGTAAAGGGAGTGCGTGATGACCCCGGCGGGGACGTCCTCGTCGATCGCGGCCTGGATCGTCCAGCGGCCCTCGCCGGTGTCCTCGATGTAGGCGGTCAGGCTGGCCAGCTCGGGGTCCTCCTTGAAGCCGATCGCGATCAGCTCCAGGAGCCAGGAGCGGATCACCGTGCCGTAGCCCCAGGCTTCGGCGATGGCCTGCAGGTCCATGCCCGGGAACGCCTTCGCCTTCTTGATGATCTCGAAGCCTTCGCCGTATGCCTGCATCAGCCCGTACTCGATCCCGTTGTGCACCATCTTCACGAAGTGGCCGGACCCCTCCGGCCCGCAGTGCACGAGGCCTCCCTCGGGCGGTGCCAGGGCGGCCAGCAGCGGCTTGCAGTGCTCGAAGGTCGCGTCCTCGCCCCCGACCATCAAGCCGTACCCGTTCTGCAGGCCCCAGATCCCGCCCGAGGTGCCGGCGTCGAGGTAATGCATGCCGCGCGCCTTGAGGCCTTCGGCGTCCTTCAGCGCCAGCTGCCAGTTGGTGTTGCCGCCGTCGATGACGATGTCCCCCGCCTCCAGCAGGGTTCCCAGCTTGGCGATCGTCTGCGTGGTCGGGTCGCCGGCCGGAACCATCACCCAGACCACTCGCGGCTTCTGCTCGAACTTGCCGACCATCTCCTCGAGGGAACCGGCGCCGATCGCGCCCTCGCCCACCTTGGCCTGGACGACCTCGGCCGACTGGTCGTAGGCGATCATCCGGTGACCGGCCCGGAGCAGGCGGGAGACCATGTTCCCGCCCATCCGGCCGAGCCCGACCATTGCCATCTCCATGCTGGTTGTTTTCCTCCCCTCTCCAGCGGCCGCTAGCGGGCCGCGTTCTCCACCGCGTCGACGAGAGCCGCCCAGCCCTGGCCGTGCCGGCGGCCGATGCTGACCCGCAGCACGGGCAGCCGGCGCGACTTGAGCGAGCGCAGGTCGCCGATCGCCTGCGCCTGTTTGAGCACGCTGAAGCCGTAGGGCTGACCGGGAATGGAGACGTCGGCCGTGTCCTCCTGGACGACCTGCAGGAAGACCCCCTCCGGCGGCCCGCCCTTGTGGAGCTGGCCGGTGGAGTGCAGGAAGCGGGGGCCGTAACCGGAGGTGGTGGCCACCTGGTGCCGGTCCCGAACGGCACTCCGGATCGCGCGCAGGGACCGCTCCGACGCCTGGTTGCGGCCGGTGTAGCTCATGACCGCGAAATAGCTGCGGCCGGACTTCAGCTTGGCGAACAGGGATTTGAGCTCCCCGCCGGCAGCGGCGGCGGCGACCGTCTCCACGTCCGGCAGGCGATGCTTGGCCGCGAACTCGGCAAGCACCGTCTTGGTGTTGTCCTTCGATTCCTGCACGTTGGGCTGGTCGAACGCGTTGATCTCGAGCAGGTGCCCGGCGACGGCGGTGGCGATCTCCCAACGCAGGAACTCGCCGCCGATCTCTTTGCGGTCGCGCAGCGTCAGCGTGAGGACCGGCTGGCCCGCCTTCTCGAGCGCTCGCACGCCCTCGTGCTGGGGATCGTTGGCCATCCGCAGGTAGGCGAAGACGCGGTCGTCGCCGTAATCGCGCGGCCGCCCCAGCGGCTCGCCCTCGACCGGCACCATGCCGCGGCCCAGCTTTCCCGTGGACTCGGCGATGAGCTGCTCGACCCAGTAGCCGAAGGTGCCGATCTTCGGCGAGAGCACCAGCGTCAGCTTGTCCCGCTTCTGGGCCTGGGCAAGCGTGCCTAGCACCGCGCCCAGCCAGACGCCCGGGTTCTTGTCGGCTGCGACGTCCGGGGCGCAGGCGTGCGCCATGCCCGTCGCGCTGTCGAGGATCGCGCCGAAGTCGTAGCCGGCGAGTGCGGCTGGCGCCATCCCGAAGAAGCTCAGCACCGAGTAACGACCTCCGATGTCGGGCTGGCCGTGCAGCACCCAGCGGAACGTGTGCTCCCTGGCCAGCTTCTCCAGCGAGGTGCCGGGGTCGGTGATGGCCGCGAACTGCTGGCCGGGCTTCTTGGTCTGCTTGGAGACCAGCTCCCAGAAGTGGGCGAAGTGACTCAGCGTCTCGGTCGTGCTGCCTGACTTGCTGGCCACCACGAAGAGCGTGGCGGGCACGTCGAGGCTCTTGGTCACGGCCCTGACCGTGGCCGGATCGGTCGTGTCGAGGACCTGCAGGCGGGGGTGGCCGGAGACCTTCCCGAAGGTGTTCAGGAGCACGTCAGGACCGAGGCTGGAACCGCCCATTCCCAACAGCACCACGTCCGAGTAACTCTTGCCGGCGCGAGCCAGCTCGCGCAGCTCGGCCTCCTTGGACTCCATCTTCTCGACCACGTTCAGCCAGCCCAGCCAGTTGCCCGCGTCGCCCGGCCAGAGCGTCCCGTCCTTCGCCCAAAGGCGCCGCGGCACCTCGTCCTTCTGGAGCTGGGCGGTCGCCTGGTCGACGGATGGCTGCAGGGTGCCCAGCGAGTGCCATTGGGTCGGGCCCTTCCCGGAACGGATCTCCCGGGCCGCCTGCGCCAGCACCTTGCCCAGGCTCTCGTAGGACTTGAAGAAGAGCTCGACGCCCTCCACCTCCAGCTCCTGGGTCACCCGGTCGAGGTCGATGCCGGCCTCGGCGAGCTCCTTCAGCTGTCGCTTGGCGACGTCGACGTGCTCGTCGAGGGAGCGGCGGACCTCGCCGTGCTCACGGAACGCCGCCAGCGTGTTGGGCGGGACCGTGTCCACGGTCTGGGGACCGATCAGCTCTTCGACGTACATCGTGTCCGGGTAGCGGGGGTCCTTGACCGAGGTGCTGGCCCAGAGGCAGCGCTGGGGGGCGGCGCCGGCCTTGGCGAGGGTTTCCCAGCGCGGCCCGGAGTGCAGCTGCTTGAACCGCTCGTAGGCCAGCTTCGAATTGGCGATGCCGGCCTTCCCGAACAGCCGCTCCAGCCTGCGGGCCTCCTTCGGGTCCTTCTCGGCGGCGACCTTCTCCTGGAGCAGCTTGTCGACCTTGCTGTCGACCCGGCTGACGAAGAAGCTGGCGACGCTGTTGACCTGGTCGAGGTCGCCGCCTCTCCTTTTGAAGTCCTCGAGGCCGCTCAAGAAGGCCTCCACGACCTCGGCGTAGCGCTGCACCGAGAAGATCAGGGTGACGTTGATGTTCACACCCTCGCCGATCATCTGCCGGATCGCGGGCAGGCCGGGCCGGGTGGCAGGGATCTTGACCATCACGTTCGGCCGCGTGGTCCGCTTCCAGAGGTCCCGCGCCATCTCCACGGTCCGCTTGGTCGAACGGGCGACGCCCGGCGAGACCTCGATGCTGACGAAGCCGTCCTTGCCCTTGGTCTGGTTGAAGACGGGCCGGAAGACATCCGCCGCGGCCTGGATGTCCTCGACCATCAGGTCCCAGAGGATGTCGCCCGGCTTCCGCTTGGCCCGAACCAGGCGGACCAGAGCCTCGTCGTAGTCGGTGGAGCCGCTGACCGCCTTCTCGAAGATGGTGGGGTTGGAGGTCACGCCGGTGACCCCCTCGTCCCGCAGCCTGGCAAGCTCGCCCGAAGTGATCAGCTGGCGGCGGATGTTGTCGTACCAGAGGCTCTGGCCGAGCTTGTGCAGCTCCTTGATCGGGTTGGCGGCTTTGCTCATCGGCGTCCTCCAGTGGCGGGTGGAGCCTTCAGGATCGCATTTAGCAGGATGGCGGGAGAGGATTCCCGCCTTACGAAGGCGGCGCCGGCGCTAAGTCGCCCTGGCGGCCGATCCGTCTGTCGGCTCGTCCGCTGCTCGGTCGCGCATCCAAGGATGCGCTCCCTCCGCTGCTCCGTCGCCTCCGCCAGCTCGACTCGCCAGGATCGCCTCATCACTCGGCGTCCTCTCCCGCCACCCTGCTGAGTGCTCTCTCCTTGACGAGCAGCCGGTAGAGCTCCTCCTGGCGGGCGGTCTGGAGCGTGTAAGCACCGTGCGCGGCGAGGTCCGGCCGGTAGGTCCTCCCCACCTCGCTCTTGAGCCGGTCGCCGTCGACCAGGCCGAGGTGCTCGAGGGCCAGGATGGCCGCGCCGCGGGCCGAGGCCTCCTTCGCCTTCGACTCCGCGACCGGCTTGCCGATGGCGTCGGCCATCATCTGCATCCAGGCCGGCGAGGCCAGAAGCCCGGCCCCGTTGGCAACCAGCCGCCGGGCGCCCGGGAGTACCTCGTCGAGCAGCCGGTCGACCCTGCCGAACTCGATGGCGACCGCCTCCAGGCCCGCCCGGACGATGTCCAGCGCAGTCGTCGCCTGCGTGAGCCCGGCGATGGAGCCGGTGGCGTGGGAGGCGAAGCCCGGGCTGCGCTCCCCCGCCAGCATGGGCACGAAGGTGAGGCCGGTGGTGACCGGCCGCATCCGACGAAGGCGCCGTTCCAGGGTGCCGCGCTCGACCGTCAGGTTGTGGGTCATCCAGGCGAAGAGGTTTCCGCCGTTCGAAAGCGAGCCGCCGACGACCGCCCGGCGGCGGTCGAGGCGGTAGCACCAGAGGCCGCCCGGGATCCGCTCGGGCAGCCCCGCGTAGAGGACCCTCAGCGCGCCCGAGGTTCCGACCGTCAGGGCCCGTTGGGAGGGGTCGACGCAGCTGGACCCGAAGTTGGCCAGCGCCCCGTCGCCGGCGGCGCAGACCCAGGGCACGTCCTTCAGGCTCGGCCAGCGGACGGCGAACTCCCTGACCAGGCCCCGGCCGGCCTCGCCTGGTTCAGGCAGCTGGGCCTCCTTGACGTCGAGGAAGCGCAGCAGGTCGCCGTCCCAGGTGCAGCCGGCCAGCTCCAGGAGGCCGGTTCCGCTGGCCATGGAGATGCTGGTCAGGGGACCGCCGAAGAGCCGCTGGTGGACGAGGTCCCAGAAGCTGAGCAGGCGGGGCCGCCGGCGCCAGAGCCCGGGCTGTTCCGCGCGCAGCCAGGCGAGCTTGGCCGGCCAGTAGCTGGGATGCAGGAGACAGCCGGTGCGCTGGTGGACGGCGTCGGCATCCAGCTTGCCCTTGAGGTCCTCTGCCTGGCGCCAGGCCCGGGTGTCGGCCCAGAGGTAGAGGGGCGTCAGCGCCCGGCCGGCGGCGTCGGCGGCCAGCAGCCCATGCCAGAAGGTCGAGACGCCGATCGCACGCAGGCGGGATCGCCGCCGGGGCCCGGCGGCGTGGAGGAGGCCGTCGACGGCGCTGGTGACCATCCGGAAGAGGGCCTCGGGATCCGTCTCGTAGGTCCCGTCGAGCGCGACGCGAGGCGCGTACGGGAGGTGCACCTCCACGCCGGGCACCAGCCGGGCGTCGGCGTCGAAGAGCAGGGCGCGGACGGACGAGGTGCCGATGTCGAGCGCGCCGACGTAGCCGTCAGCAGGCATTCAGTCCAACCATCGCTCCTCGATCTTGAAGGTCGCCAGGTCGTAGGTCCGGAGCTGGGCGCGTCCGCGGACCCGGCGGAGCGCGCTCACCATCTCGGTCGGGCGGCCACTGAGCTGAGGCGGCGCCGCCAGGCCCGCTGGCGCCGGCGCCAGCGGGTGGCAGAAGACGTCGGCCCAGCGGGCGACCTCGAGGTGGTCGGCCGCCGCCGGCAGCACCGCCAGCTCGAAGTGGTGGTCGCCGAGCATCTGCGCGGCGGGTGTCGCCAGCTCCGGGCCGGCGTTTCCGGGCCGGTTCCGGAGGTCGCCGCGCGAAATCCGGCCGACGCAGCGGAGCAAGGTCACCGCCAGGTGTCCGTCCTCCAGCAGCTCGTACTCGAAGGGGCCCGGCAGGATGACGCCCAGGCCGCCCGCCAGCACCCACTCCCGGGCCGGGTCGGTGCGGAGGTCGTACTCCTGGCCGCGCTCTGTCCCAGGCGCGCGGTAGAGACGCCGAACGGCGCCGAAGGCCACGCCGGCCCAGGCGCCGTCGCGGGCGGCGGTCGGGAAGAGCAGGCGAAGGCGGTGGTCGGGACGCTGGTTGTGCAGGTCCAGCTGGAGCCGGATCAGCGGCTCCTCGCCCAGTCTTTCGGCGACGAGCCCGGTGGCGGGCGCTCGCACCGGCTCGCCCTCCGGCTCGAACGTGTAGAGGTCGCCCCGGTCGCCCTGGTCCTCGAAGAGCAGCCCCGCGGGCGGGTCAACGGCGCGCGCCTCGACGAGGTCGGGCCGTCCCGTCCCCAGCGGGGCGATGCCCAGCCGCTCGAAGGAGCTGGGGTTGAAGAAGGTCTCGGCGACCTCGTCGACGCCCAGGCGGCGGACCAGCGAACCGGCGGCGCGCGCAGCGCGGTCGAGGCGCCGGCCGGCCTCCTCGTGGACCTGGTCCAGCGAGCAGCCACAGATGGTGTCGTGGGCGGAGTTGAGGAACAGCTGCCGCCAGATGTAGCGCAGCTCGGGTTCCGGCCAGGGCCGGGCGCTGAGCGTCCAGATCGGTTCCAGGTGTCGCTCCAGGAGCCGCTCGACGGCGGCGTGCTGGAGCTTCAGGGGAGACCGGCTGCTCAACGTTCCCTTCAAGACGAAGGAGGAGGCGGCCGAATGGAGCTCGCCGCGGACGCAGCCTTCGGCGGCCGGGCGGTGGGCGGCGAAGTCGGCCAGGTTGGAGATCGCGGTGGCCCGGGGCAGCTCGGCGTTCCCGAGGGCGGCGTCGAGCCCGGAGGGCACCGGGAGATGGTCGTCCCCGGCCATCACCAGCCACGGCCCGACCGGCGCCCAGGTCTCTTCCGAGAGGCGCTCGCCCAGCTCCGCCGCGCCCAACGGCAGCCGCCGGCCGTGCCCGTACCCATGCTGCAGGTGGATGGTGTCGACGGCCGAGCCGTCCAGGGCCTCCCAGCGGAACACCCCGCCCAGGCCAGCCGCCGGCACCCCGCGCCAGACGACCGCGGTGTCGATACCGCGCAGCCGGAGGAGCTGCGGCATCTGCGCCGTGTGGCCGAACTGGTCGGGCAGGTAGCCGATCAGCATCGGCTCCCCCACCTGCCTGGCGCGCTCCAGCCCCAGCTCGAGGTTGCGCAGCAGCAGCTCGCCGCTGACCAGGTGCTCGTCGGGCAGCGTGTACCAGGGCCCGAGGCTGACCCGCCCCTCGGCCGCGGCTCGGCGCAGGGCTCGAAGCCGGTCCGGTCGCGCCTCCAGGTAGTCGTCGACAACGGCCATCTGTCCATCGAGGTGGAAGCGCAGGCCCGGCTCCCGCGGCAGCGCCAGCAGCAGCGAGTCGAGGAGCGCGACCAGCCTCCGCCGGTAGACCGCGAAGGGCAGGTACCACTCCCGGTCCCAATGCGTGTGGGGCACGACGTGCACCTGCAGCTCCGCGGCCATCCGAAATATTGTGTCCGGGTGGCCGACACCCTCCACTCGGCAGAGCAGTTGGAGCGGTTCGCCAAAGGTGTTTTCCTGGCCATGGGCGCGGCCGAGGAGGTCGCCGCCACCGTGGCCGGTCATCTGCTGCGCGCCAACCTCGCCGGCCACGACTCCCACGGCGTTATCCGCATCCCGCAGTACGTGGCCGAAGCCGATCGCGGCGACCTCTTACCGGGCGCGCGAGCCGAGCTGGTCAGCGAGAAGGGAGCGGTGGGGATGGTCGACGCTGGGCGCGGGTTCGGCCACAGCGCCACCGCGCTGGCGATGAGCTGGGCCGCCGGACGCGCGCTCGAGCTGGGGATTGCCGCGGCTGCCGTGCGCCGCGCCAACCACCTTGGCAGGCTGGGCGAGTACGCGGAGCTGGCGGCCGCGCGGGGCGTGGTGGGAATCGCCACCGTGGGCGTGGTCGGCCGGGGCGGCGTCACGCCCTTCGGCGGCCGTGGGGCGATCGGCGTGCCTGCGGCCGGCGAGCCGATGATCTACGACGCCGCCACCTCCGCTGTGGCCGCGGGAAAGCTGCGCCTGGCCCGCGCCAAGGGAGTCGCGGTGCCCGCCGGTGCGATCGTCGACAGCGAGGGCCGCCCCAGCACCGACCCCAACGATTACTACGCGGGCGGTGCCCTGCTGCCGCTGGGAGGCCTCCTGGCCGGCCACAAAGGTTACGGGCTGGCACTCGCGTCGGCGCTGGTCGGGGGACTGGCCATGGTCGGCGACGACGGCGCGACCACGGCAGGGACGGCCCGCGCCGGCGATGGGGGCCCCTGGCTGGCCGGGGCCTTCGTGGTCGCCATCGACCCCGAGTGGTTCGGGGGCGCCGAGAGCTACCGGATGGCGGTGGCCGACGTGCTCGGCGCACTCCGCCGGCAGCCGGCCGCCGACGGCGTCGACGAGGTCCTGGTCCCGGGCGACCCGGAACGCC
>VBHN01000108.1:0-13509 GCA_005881155.1 Chloroflexota bacterium
CCGCTACTACAAGGTGCGCGGCGGCAACCACGTCGACCCGCAGTTCGACGATCACTACGGCGTCGACGATTACGGCAACACGCTGCTGAGGCCGATCCTGCCCTGTGTCTGGGCGGCCCTCGACGCCGAGGTCGCCTGGGTCGAGAGCGGGACGGTGCCGCCGGCGTCGCACACCATCGCCCGGCCGTCGCCGGACACGGCCGCCGACCTGGCCAACAACTGCTCGCTCGGCTAGCGCGTAAAGACGGTCACTTGCTCTGACGCGCGGCGCGGCGTAGGGTGGCCGCGAAATGGCGCGAAAGCCAAGGGTGCGATCAGCTCGCCGGCGCCTGGAACCCGCCCGTCTGGCCACTTTCGTCTACACGACCGCGTGGCTGTTCCTGCTGATCGCGGCTGCCCTCGCCTACAACTTCAGGGCCGACCTGGTCGGGCCAGGCAAGATCGCCGAGTGGGAGAAATCGATGCTGCACAGCGTCTGGTTCGCGATGCTGGGCGGCGTCGCCATCTCCTACAAGGGCATCTACGACCACTGGAAGCATTCCGACTGGGCCTCCGGCGGCTGGGGCCTCTGGTACGTCGGCCGTCCCCTCTCGGGGGCGATCACCGGGATCATGACCTACCTCCTTCTGCAGGTCGTGAACCCGAACCAGACGCCCTCGCTGCCGACCCTCGCCGTGGCCGCCTTCGTTCTCGGGATGCAGGACAAGCGGTTCTTCCAGTTCCTGGCCTCGGTCTCGAAGCTGATCCTCACCGTCCCGGACGACTCCGCCCAGGCGAAGCCCGCCCCCAAGAAGCCAGTGCTGGCGCCGGCCTCGGGCGTGGTGCCGGACACGCCACCCGCGGCGGGGCCGCCGGCGGGCACCAGCTTCAGCGACCACGGGGGCCTGGTCCTGCTCAACGCGAACCTCGTCCTGGTCTTCTGGGGTAAACCTGGGAGGCCGGCGCCTCGCCGAGCGCGCGGGAGGTCAGCGGTGCGGTGGCCGAAGTCCTCGCCGGCGACTACCTGTCCGGCTTGAAGCAGTACCGCGGGATCCAGGGCGCGACGCTCAAGGATTCAATCACGGTCGCCGACTCGGACCCGCCGGCTGTTTTCCGGGACGACGACGTCGCCGACCTCCTGCAGGGCCTGATGTCGTCGGGAAAGATCGTCGAGCCCGACCAGGCCGCCGAGCTCCTCTACTGCGTCGTCATGCCGCCCGGCTGCCGCTTCCAGGACGAGCACGTGATCGGCGAGCACAGCTACTTCCTCTACTGGCACCTCGACCTCGGGCAGCTGGACGTTGACGTCAACTGGGCCCACTTCGCCTGGGTCACCAACGACGGGACCCTGGACTCGCTCACGACCATCCTCTCGCACGAGCTGGTCGAGTCCTGCACGGACCCCGAGGGCACCGGCTGGACCGCCGACTCCGGCCCCTGCCCGCCCACCGGCTGGTGCGAGATCGGCGACGTCTGCGGGGACACCGGGCTTGTCAACGGCGTCACCGTCCAGTCCTACTGGTCGCAGAGGGACGCGGCCTGCGTGATCCCAGGGAAGAGCGCCTAGGCGGCCGCCACCGCGCGCAGCGAGGGTCGCCCGGCCTTCGACAGCAGCCGCAGCATGTTTCCACCGGTGACCAGGGCCTCGTGCCTGCGCGGCAATTGGAGCAGGCGGATCTTGTGCAGCTCCAGCCCCGGGTGGAGCCACGGCCCGTCAGAGCCGAAGATCACCTTTCGCGGCCCGGCCCGGCGCACGGCCGAGACCAGGTAGTCGAAGCGCCGCACACCGGCCGTGTCCGTATAGACGTTCGGGAACCGGCAGAGCTGATCGATCACCTGGTAGTGGGCGCGGAAGTCATCCGCGAAGCTGCCCAGGTGGGGGACGATGAAGTCCACGTCCGGGTACTGCTGCGCGAGCAGCTCGATCCGGAACGGCTCGCCCAGCACGTCGTAAAGGACCGGTACGCCGAAGGAGCGCGCCGCCTCACACACCTCGCGGGTGGCCGGCGCGTCGAGGCGGTGCACCTTTATGCCCCGAAAGCCCCACTGGCGAACCGCCGTCCCGACCATCTCGTGGATGCGTCCTCGGTCGCGCCCGGCGTGCACGAAAGCGAATCCGATCAGGCGCCCGCGGGAGCGCGAGACGACGCGGGCGAGCTCGAGGTTCGCACGCCCATAGTCGGTGTGGAGGGCGGGGAAGACGACCGCCCGTCCGATCCCGGCCGCCCGGGCTCGGCGCAGGTAGGCGCCGAGCGGGGCGTCGGTGTTCCAGGGCCCGGTGAGCCCGTCGCCCTTACCCGCGTGGACGTGACCGTCGATGACCAATCAGCGCGTCGGCACCGGGCGGCGGCCGTTCCGCGGCGGCCGGGTGGGCCGCCCTGCCGGAGGCCCGACCGACCGCGGCCCGGCGGTGGGAGCCGCCGGGAAGCGGTAGCCGGTGGGGTAGACGCGGCCGGCGGCGTAGCGGTCGGCGATGCCGAGCGCCTGGGCGCTGGTCAGCCACTCCTCGGAGTACTCGGCGATCGGGCGCAGCTTGAGCTCGAACCGGGTGCGGTTGGTCTCCAGGATGTGGTCGTGGCCCAGCCAGCGGAGCACGTTTCGCCCGGCCACCGCCATCCGCTGCCGCGGCGAGGTGACCAGCGGGTCCTTGAAGTGCTGGGTCAGGATGATCTCCACCACGTCCCAGGCCGTCTCGGCGCCGAAGAGCTGCCTGACGTCCTCGGCGCCCAGGATCCGGAAGGCCTCCTCCAGCAGCTGCATGACCTCCACCCGCAGCACGTTGAGGTTGCCGTAGGACATCAGCTTCAGGTTGTTGCGCAGGTCGAGGCCGGACCGGCGGACGATCGCGATGCTCCCGAAGCTCGGGTCGTAGGCGCGCTCGCGGATGACGTCCGAGATCCGCTTGTCGCGCCAGAACAGCGAGACCTCGTTGTTGAAATGCGTGAACAGCCCGTGGAAGTCGCCGTTGGGGCGCGCCCCGGCCGGCACCGGCGACCGGCCGTACCCGAACGCCCGGCGGTAGGCCGCCCAGCGGTCACGCTCCGTGTAGCGCAGCACCTCGCGCCGGTCGAAGCGGTAGAGGGCGAAGGCGCCGGGACCGGCTGACAGGTAGACCGCGCCGGCCTGGAACAGCTCCTGCAGCTTGTAGACGACCTTGAAGATGCCGATCTTCTCCTGCTGGTAGAGGTAATAGANNNNGTCATAGGCCGTGATCCCGATCGGAAGCCGCGAGTCCTCGAAGTCGGTGCTCGCGGTGGGTGAGAGTCCGATCAGGTCGGTGAGGCCGGAGTCCGCCGGCGGGGTCTTGGCGATCTGCGCCGCTTCCCAGTTCTCGTAGCGAACATTGGCGGCTTCGATCAGGCTGTCAGCGACGTCGGGGTCGATCCCGGCCGGCGCTGTGTCGGCAACCTTGTCGATCGCATAGGCGAGCTTCTCTTCCAGCTCTTGGTCTTTGCGCTCGCTGGTCATTCCTTTCAGCTCCTTCCTGCTTTACCTGCCGCCTTCGATGCTGTCGATGGGGAAGGGCACCTCGTGGCCGCCCCGAGAATCAAGCTGGACCTGGTGCCCGCCGAGATCGGCCGGCACCTCCTCGAACATGGCCAGGACGACGTCGCCGGCCTCGCTCGCATGGTGCCGTGTCGCCCGGACCTTTTCGTTGTTCTTGACCAACCAGATGTCCTTGACGTCATGAAGATGCTGTCCGTGGACGCGCAACATGCCGCCGCCCTTGGTCTTGGTGAAGGCGCAGATCTCGCAGACCGGCGGGGGTCCGACCTTGTAGGTCGCCACCTGCTGGTAGCACTCCTCCACGACGCACCAGAGGCCATCGATCTCACGGCCCTCCTGCAAGTAGCAGGCAGGTAGGCAGGGGTCCGCCGGGTCGACCTTGCCGGCCGGCTTCAGGCGCGCGCTGCCGAGCAGGTCGAGGGCGATTTTCAGCTCCTTCACGTGGTCGGTGACGCCCAGGGCTCCGGCCTCGTCGATGCGGGTGGGCGACGTCAGGTACTCCACCCCGGCCAGGACCTCCTCGAAGCTGACCTGGGGAGCGCTCTTGCCGCCGATCGGCAGCATGATGCCGGCAGGCGGGGCGCCGCAGGCGAGGAACTGGCCGCGCACCGCCTCGATCTGGTCGGCCGTCCTCTTGAAGCAGGCGGCGATGGTGTAGAGGTCCACCGGCGGGATGGCCTGCGACACCAGCATCGAGATCTCCTGCAGCACCCAGAAGAAGTGCTGCGCCTGCGTCACCGCGTTGGTGTCCTCGAGCGTCCAGGCGTACGCGGGGTCGAGGCTGTAGACCTGGACGAGCTCGGCCAGCCGGCTCTTCTTGATCGGCATCTTGCCGCCAGTGCCGGGAGCTCCCAGGTCCTTGAGGATCTGCCGAGCCCGCGCTTCGCCGTCCCGGAACCGAAGCAGGTCGGGCAGGAGCGCGAGATCGGAGGCGATGGTCCGGCAGATTGCCGGTCCCACCTCGGGGTCGCCCCGGCTCGAAAGCGCCTGGATGGTGCCGATCAGCTCGGCGCATTTCTGGACCTTGAGCGCCACCAGGTCGGCGATGGCTCCACGGGTCGCGTTCACCGAGGTCACGTAGCCGCCGATGGCCCCGGTTGCCACGGTGGGCCGCTCGACGATCCTGGACATCCCGTAGAGGTCCTCGATCACGCGGACGTAGCGGTTGTCGACGGCCGCGAAGAACGCGTCGGGCTTGTCCTCCGGGGGCAGCGCTTGGCCGAGCACCTTCGCCCAGATCGCCTTGACCAGGCGGTCGCCGGCGCCGGCATCGGCCAGGGTGGCCGCCTGCGAGTTGCCGTTTGGCCCACCGCCATTGCCGCCAGCTGAACTCACTGCCATCTCGCTTCTCCTTGCTGGTTGGACTCCGATCGCTTTCCGTGCCACCGCGACCCCGACTCGAGTCGCCCTTCAACCGAGCTCATTGCGAAGCGCCTCCATGCCGATCTGCTGGCCGACGGCGTAGACCGCAACACCGCTGGTCAGCGCCCGCTCCAGCGCCTCCGACCAGCAGGCGTGGAGGGAGCGGGCGGTCTCATGCATCGCCGGCCGCCCGCCCTCCAGGCCGCCGATCACCGTCTCCGACCAGGGCGCGAAGCGAGGGTTCCGCTGCGCCAGGTCGCGCAGCTGGTCGACCTTGTAATGGGCCACCAGCTCGTCCGCGTAGCGCCGGCTGGCCTCCCAGTAGAGGTCCTGGACCTGAGATAGGCCGCGCCCTGCCTCCTCGATCGAGGGCGGACGCTGCCGGAGGGCGCGGCGGCCCCGCTCGCCTGCTCGCCGGGCTTGGTCCAGGTTGTCCATCAGGTCGCCGAGCTCCTGGGCTACTCCTTCGACCAGCGCCTTCGTGTCGGCGCCCTCCTCGGCGTCGGTGACGGTCAGCCGCACGTCGTGGAAGTAGGCATAGGCCTCGTGGAGGCGCTGGCAGAGGTCGTCGAAAGCCTGCTCGAGCGCCATCGCGGTCACCTCCTGGCCAGCTCGCGGTAGAAGTTGCGGGCGATCGCTCCCGGCCGCGTCAGGCGCCGCTCCAGCGCCCGCCGCGCCGCGCCGATCAGGAAGCGGGCGGGGATGATGCCGGGGTCGTTGCCCGCGGCAAGCCGGCGCGCGGCCTCCTCGACCATCAGGTCCTCCTTCGGGCCATAGGGGATGACCTGGGCCAGGCTCTTGCCGCCCAGCTCCTCGTAGGGCTCGAAGCAGATCGCATTGACCACGACCGGGCAGGCCTTCTCGAAGCTGCTCAGAAGCAGCGGCGGCAGGTTGGCCGCACCTGGGTTGGGATAGATCCGCCGCCACATCCGCCGGTAGCGCTCGGCGCGTCGAGGGAATCCCATCCGCCCCAGGAGTTCGCAGCTGACCAGGCCCCGCAGGTAGGGGGTGGGGTGGACGCCCGACGGCGAGAAGGTGATGGTGGTGACCGGGCCCCGGCCGATCACGTCCATCAGCGAGCCCACGATGGTGGACCCGCCCAGCAGGAGCCCGCTCATGTCCGCGAAGGTCTCCCGGTTCCAGCGCGTCCAGGTGTTTGCGACTGCCGCCGGCAGGCCCGCCTGGAGCAGACGCGCGGCGATCCGGCGCGGGACCGAGCGGTTCATACCCATGTCGCTGTGGAGGTTGTGCGAGACCTCGTGGAGCACGGCCCCGAGCGTCCAGGGGTTGACCAGGCGGTGGTAGGGCAGCTCGATCAGCGGGAAGGGGTTGAGCTGCTTGCCCAGCCGGCTGAGCGGGATCCGGCGCCGGAAGGTGGCCGGCGAGAAGCCGGTCCGCATGTAGGAGAAGGGCGGGGGAGCCGGGATCGGCTTTGCCTTGCCGGCGCCCATGTAGGCGACCTGGTAGCAGTCGAGGGCGATTCGGTCGCAGCTCAGGAGCCAGTCGGCGTAGCGCGACTGGCGCTGCCCGAAGAGCTCGAAGTAGAAATCCCAGACCTTCTCGGTCGCCATCACCAGCCGGTGGGCGCGCTCCTTCAGCGCGACCATCTCGGCCAGGCGCTGGGAGGAGGGTTCGGCGGTGGCCAGCTCGGCAGCCCGCGACACCTTGCGCGTCTCGGCGATCAGCAGCCGGCGGAGCCCCGAGAGGAGCTGGTTGGTGGCCTGCAGGTGGCCGTCGGAGGGCGCCGCGGCACCGTTCCCGAACTCGCCGGCGCGGAAGGGCCTGAGCGCCGCCGCGTGGCGGACGACGTTGACCGACTGCGTCCGAACCCAGGGCAGGAGGACCGGGACCGCTTCCGGCGGCGGCGTTCCAGCCCTGCGCGCGGCGCTGACGACGGTCGCGTCGGGCGTCTCCCGGTCCAGCGTCTCAGCCAGCGCCGCCAACTCGGGCCTCCTAGGTCAGCTGTCCGCCGCAATGCGGGCAGTAGCGCAGCACCGGCAGCGCGTTCGAGCGCAGCCGGTGGAAGCGCCGGTCGAGTACCCGAGAGCGCCGGTAGGCACGCACCGTGGTCTGGGGGTTCGCGATCACCGACCTGGTCTGTCGGGCGAGCGTTTGCAGCGCCTGGTTGGAGGTGATGGGGCGCCCCGCGGCCGCCTGCCGGCCCAGCGTGTTGACCGTCCTTCGGACGATGGTCGGCAGCGCCCGCACCAGCGGCCGCGTGCGCTTGCGGCGTCGGAGCAGCCGGCCCACCCGGCCGATGCCCTTGATCAGCTTGGGCGCCACCTTGCCGATGGACGGCAGGAGCTTGGGCAGGATGCTGGTCGCCAGCGGCATCAGGAGGGGCAGGAATTGCTCGGCTTCGGCCTCGGTCTCCGCCTCCGCGGCGGCGTGGCCAAGGTGCTCCATCAGCGATTCCACGTAGACCCGCTGGGAGGGGCTCATCGCTGCCTCCAGGAAGCCCTCGCCTTCCAGGAAGTGCTCGTGCTCCTGCTCGGGATAACGCTCCGGGTAGGCGCGCTGGATCGGGTTCATCTCGCCCTCACCCTCGCCGTACCCCTCGCCGTAGCCCTCGGGATAGGCCCTCAGGATGGGGCTGGTCTCCCCTTCGGAGAAGCCCTCGCCCTCCAAGATGCCTTCGCCCTCGCCTTCGAGAAAGCCCTCGCCCTCCAGGAAGCCCTCGCCCTCGGCCTCGCCCTCCATCACGGCCTGGGCGGCCTCCGCCGCGAGCTGCTGCAGGTCGGGCGACTCGTGCATCTCGGACAGGCTCTCGAAGAAACCCTCGTGGGCGCCTTCGTGCGACCCCTCGCCCTCGTGGACGAGCTCGGACTCCAGCTCGGACAGCAGCGTGCTCATCTCGGCCTCCTAGAAGCGGCGCCGGACCGACCGGGCGGTGGTTGAGAAACGGCGGGCCGGCGCCCGGCGGATGGCGCGGGTGCCGCGGACGTTGCGGGCGACCGCCAGCGCGCAGGCCCTCGGGTTCGAAAGCACCCGGCGCGTCTGCCGGGCCAGCACCCGGGCCGCCAGCGGGCGGGTGATCGGCCGGCCGCGGGCGGCCTGCCGGGCGAGCTGCCGGGTTGCCGTCCTCACGATCGCGGGGACCGCCCGCACCGCGACGCGGGTGGCGCGGCGGCGGCGCAGGATCCGGGTCAGGATCGCGACCGCGCGCACCAGGTGCGGCAGGATCCGGCGTAGCGCGCGCCGCTCCCCGGCCGTCAGGCAGGTCACCGCCGCGGCGCCGACCATCGCCTCCGCCTCGTGCTCGCTGGCGGCCTCGGAAGCCGCCGCGGCCATCATCTCGGCCATCGCCTCGTGCTCGGTCAGCGGGGCGGCGATCTCGTTCTCCAGCTCGCCCTCGCCCTCGCCTTCGAGGAAGCCTTCGCCTTCGAGGAAGCCCTCGCCCTCGAGGAAGCCCTCGCCCTCGAGGAAGCCCTCGCCCTCCAGGTTGCTGGTCAGCGCCCCGGCGAGCTGGCCGCCGATCGGGCCCAGCATGGCCTTGCCGACCATCGGGGCCGCCACCTTGGCGACCTGCTTCAGCATCGGCGAGAAGCGCTTGAAGAGCTTGAAGATCTTCCCGAAAAACTGCTCGCCCTCGTGCTCGCCTTCGCCTTCCAGGAAGCCCTCGCCCTCGAGGAACCCTTCGCCCTCGCCTTCGCCGAGGAAGCTGCTTAGAAGGTTGCCGATGCCGCCGAGGATTCCCTCCTGCTCGGTCGCCTCGCCCTCGAGGAAGCCTTCACCTTCGAGGAAGCCTTCGCCTTCCAGGAAGCCCTCGCCCTCCCCTTCACCCAACAGGTTGCCGAGAAGCCCGCCCAGGAACCCCTCGCCTTCGTGCGCGTATTCACCCTCGCCATAGCCAAGCTCGTGTGCCAGCTCTGACTCGAGGTCACCAGCTCGGACGGCCATGCTCGAATTCCTCCTGCTTCATGAAGCCGGCTCGCAGCCGAAACGTGTCGAGGCTAGGCGCTTGGCGGGCGATCCGAAACTCGCGCGTTCTGGTGACGTTCGATCGGGTTAGCGCAGCCGGAGTAGCCCATTTGAGCTACGCGTTTTCAGTGCAGCAATCCCTCCTCGACAAGGCGGGCGATCATCGCCGCACGGCTGCTGACGTGGTACTTGGCGAACATCCGCCGGAGGTGGGTCGAGACCGTCCAGCTGCTGATGTCGAGCACGGCGGCGATGGCCTTGTTGGGGAGCCCCCGAGCGACCATCCGGGCGATCTCGCGCTCCCGCGGGCTCAGGGGAGGCCGCTCGCTCTCGGCCCGGTCGGTACGGATCAGCAGCAGCCGAAGGCCGTCGAGCTCGGTGTCGAGCACGACCAGCTCCGGAGCGACACTCAGATCGGGGCCGCTGACCGGGACGGGCGCCGGGGAGGCTCGGGCCTGGTTGAGCAGGCCCCGCACCAGGAGCCGCACCTCGGGTTGGTCGCCCGCCCGTCGCCCGCCCTGGCGCGAGGCGCCTGGGTCGTCGTCAACCGGCCCCGTGCGGGCGGGGGTCCTGCTTCTCAATGGTCACCATATGGAACCCGCTCTTGTTGCGGTCGATTATCCGCCGGACCTCCCCGCCGTCAAGTGACTCGATCAAGTCACTTAACGTTCGCAGCCTCAAGCCGCCTTGCGTACTCCTTGCGCCTCGTGTCGTGAGACCACCCGGCCGCCCGCGACCAGGACGCAGCTGACGGACGCGACGAGGAGGACCAGCACCGCGAGGTAGACCGTCGGCTTGTAGGCGAGCAGGTAGCCGTGCGTGAAGACCTCGTGCACGAGGTGGTGGACGGTGGCGACCGCCTGCGGCGGAAGCCCGGCCGGCAAGGACGCGCCCGTCTGACCTCGGCCCAGCTGCAGGCCGCCCTTGGCCGCGTTGTCGAAGCTTGCGATGAAGGCGGGCCGGAACTGCGAGGGCAGCTGGGTGGCAGAGGCCGTCGCCTGGGAGTGGAAGGCGACCGCCAGGCGGTTCTGCAAGACGGCTCCCACGACCGCCGCGCCCACCACTCCGCCCAGCTGGCGGGTCGTGTTCAGCACGGCCGAGGCGGAGGCCGCCTGCGCCGGCTGGATCTCGCGCATCGCGACCGTGGTCATGGGGGCGAAGACCAATCCCAGGCCGATTCCGGTGACGATCAGCGGCGCCAGGAAGGTCCAGCTCGTCGAGTCGAGCTGCGCCACGTAAACCGCCGCGCCGGCGCCGAGGCCGAAGATGGCCAGCCCCGCCATCAGCAGGTACTTGCCGCCCAGCCGGTCGGCAAAGCGGCCGGCGAAGGGCGCGACCACCATCGCAGCCAGGGACATCGGGGCGATCGTCAGGCCGGACTGCAGCGCGCTCATCCCGAGCACCGACTGGGTGTAGATCGTGATCGGGATGAAGATCCCCTGCATCCCGTACTGCATGGCGAACCCGGTCCAGTTCATGACCGAGAAGTTGCGGTTGCGGAAGAGGCCGAGTGGCACCAAGGGCTCGGCCTGGAACGCCTCGAAGACCAGGAACAGGGCCAGCACCAGCAGGCCGCCGCCGATCAGCTCGGGGATGGTGACGAAGGTCCCGGTGACCGCGCCCCAGGAGTACTTCTGGCCCTCGATGAGGCCGAACACGACCAGCAGCAGGCCCAAGGAAGCAAGAACCGTTCCGGGGATGTCGAAGCGGTGAGCCTGGCCCGGCCGGACGTCGGGGACGATCAGCACCGTCGCGACCAGGGCGACGACCCCGACCGGCACGTTCAGGAAGAAGATCCAGGGCCAGTCCAGGTAGGTGACGATCAGGCCGCCCAGGGTCGGGCCCGCCACCGTCGACAGTCCCACGACCGCGCCCCAGATCCCCAGCGCGGCGCCGCGCCGCTCGGCGGGGAAGACGGCGGTCAGGATGGTCAGCGACTGCGGCGCCAGCATCGCACCGCCCACGCCCTGGGCAACCCGCGCGACGATCAGCGAGGTGGCGTCGGTCGAAAAGCCACAGGCCGCGGAAGCTGCCGTGAAGACCACCAGGCCGGCCACGAAGAGGTTGCGGGGGCCGAAGACGTCGCCCAGCCGGCCGGCGGTGATCAGCAGCACCGCATAGGCGAGCAGGTAGCCGTTGAACACCCAGAGCACCTGGTCGATCGACGCGTGCAGGCCCGTCAGCATCGAGGGCGTCGCGACGTAGACGATGGTCGTGTCGAGCATGATCATGAAGAACCCGAGGCAGACGACCAGCACCGTCGCCCAGGGGTTCGCCCGCAGCCTAGCCAGCATGGTTTCCGGCCTCCTCTGAAGTGCGCAGCTGCTTCGAGAACCAGTCCGCGCAGAAACGGTGGAAGGCGATGCCGAAGTCGAGCACCTCGAGCCTGCAGCTCGGACCGTGGGACGCGGCCTTCGGCCGGTGGTCCCCCAGCCGGGCGGCCGCGTCCTGGTGCCGCTTCACCGTCGCCCGCAGCAGGCGCTCCCGGTCCTTCGGGTCCCCGTGGTCGGAGAAGAAGACCCGGAGCAGCATCTCGTCGCGCACCTCCATCGGTGACTCGACCGGCTCGCTCAACCAGGCCTCCAAGGCCTCACGGCCGCGGGTGGTGGCCTGGTAGACGGTCCGCTGCCGGCCGCCGACGGCAGCCTCCTCGGAGGAGACCAGCTCCAGCTCCTCGAGCTGCTTCAGCTCCGGGTAGATCTGCCCGTAGCTGATCGCCCAGAAGTGCCGGACCGTCTCGTCGGCGAAGGCCTTGATGTCGTAGCCGGACATCGGCCGCAAGGCGACCATGCCGAGGATCGCGTAGGAGTTGTTGCTGAGCGCCGCTGCCATATCGCAGCTAGATATATCACATCGATATATCGGATTGCAATATTCAGCTTTCGACCGAGGGGTCGGAGACCGCGGCTAGAAGAACGCCGACTCGGACTGGGCGTCGAAGAGGTGCAGGCCCCGGCTGTCGAGCCCGAGCCGCACCTGGTCGCCGGGCGCGACCTTCATCCGCGGGTCCACCCGGGCCGTGACCTGGTCACCGCCGACGGAGCCGTAGAGGAACTGGTCGGAGCCGAGCCGCTCGACCACCTCCACGTTCATCTCCAGGGTCGCGAACTCCGAGGGGCGGTCGGTGACCGCCTCGGGGCGGAAGCCGAGCGTGCCCTTCTCGGACGGCACGTGCTGCGGCAGCTTGACGTCGAAGCCGGAGGCCTTGGCCGACCCGTCTGACATCGTCACCGGGACGAAGTTCATGGTCGGCGTACCGATGAAGCCCGCCACGAAGAGGTTGGCCGGGTGGTCGTAGATGTCATCCGGCGTGCCCACCTGCTGCAGGATGCCGGCGTTCATGATCGCGATCCGGTCGCCCATGGTCATCGCCTCGACCTGGTCGTGGGTGACGTAGATGAAGGTCGTCTCCAGGTCGTGGTGCAGCTTCTGCAGCTCGATGCGCGTCTGGCCGCGCAGCTTGGCGTCCAGGTTGGAGAGAGGCTCGTCGAGCAGGAAGACCTGCGGGTCGCGGACGATCGCCCGTCCCAGCGCGACGCGCTGCCGCTGGCCGCCGGAGAGGGCGCGCGGCTTGCGCTTCAGGAAGTTGTCGAGGCCCAGGATGCGGGAGGCGTTGTTGACGCGCTTGTCGATCTCGGCCTTCGGCATCCGCTTCATCTGCAGCGGGAAGGCCATGTTGTCGTAGACGCTCATGTGCGGGTAGAGCGCATAGGACTGGAACACCATCGCGATGTCGCGGTCCTTGGCGGCGATGTCGTTCACGACGCGGTCGCCGATCCGGATCTTGCCCTCGCTGATCGTCTCCAAGCCGGCGAGCATGCGCAGCGCGGTCGACTTGCCGCAGCCGGAGGGGCCGACCAGCACCATGAACTCCTTGTCGGCGATCTCGACGTTGAAGTCCTTGACGACCGTCACGTCGGACGTGTAGCGCTTGACAACGTGGTCGTAGGTGACTGATGCCATTTCTCTTTTCGACTACCCCTTAACTGACCCGGCGAGGATGCCGCGCACGAAGAAGCGCTGCAGGCTGAAGAAGACGATCAAAGGCACGATCATGCTGATGAAGGCCGCCGCGGTCAGCAGGTGGTAGCCCTGCCCGAGCGAGTTGACCAGGCCGGCGATCTTGACCGTCAGCGGCGCCACCGGCTCGCTGCCGCCGACGAAGATCAGCGCAACCAGGAGGTCGTTCCAGATCCAGAGGAACTGGAAGATGACCAGGGACGCGATCGCGGGGACCGAGAGCGGGAGGACGATCCGGAAGAAGACGGTCAGCGTTCCCGCGCCATCCATCTCCGCCGACTCGAAAAGGTCTGTGGGCAAAGCTCGGAAGAAGTTGGAGAGGAGGTAGATGGCGAAGGGCAGGCCGTAACCGGTGTGGGCGAGCCACACGGCGAGGAAGGTGCCGCTGATGCCCGCCTTGTTGAACATGGTGAGGAGGGGGATGAAGGTGACCTGGAGGGGCACGACCAGGAGTCCGACTAGCGCCAGGAAGAACCAGTCGCGGCCCCAGAAACGCATCCAGGAGAACGCGTAGGCGGCGAAGGCCGCGATCGTCACCGGGATGACCGTGGAGGGGATCGAGATCATGAAGCTGTTGACCAGCGCCGTGCCGAGGTTGTTCGAGCTCAGGACCTTGACGTAGTTGTCGAGCGTGAAGTTGAAGGGCGGCGAGAGCGCCGTCCACCAACCGGTGCTGGAGATCAGGCTGAAGGGCCGGAAGGAGCTGACGAAAAGGCCCAG
>VBHN01000108.1:13529-18061 GCA_005881155.1 Chloroflexota bacterium
GGCGGTCGGCAATCCAGCGCGGGGAGTAGCGGGCCGCTTCGATGGTCTGCAGCCGTTCGCTCGCGACAGTCATCTCCGTGCCTCCACCGCCCGGAACTGGCGCAGGTTGAAGATCAGGACCGGGATCACAGTCAGCAGCAGGAGCACCGCCACCGCTCCCGAGACGCCCGCATTGGAGAAGGTGAAGAGCTCCTTGTAGGCGAGGTTGGCGAGGACCTCGGTGTTGTAGTTGCCGAAGGTCATCACGTAGACGACGTCGAAGGCCTTCAGGGCGAAGATGACGAGGGTCGTGCCGACCACGGTGATGGTCGGCATCATGAGCGGGAAGATCACCCGCCGGAAGATGGTCAGCTCACCGGCGCCGTCGACGCGCGCCGCCTCCAGGAGCTCCCCGGGGATGCCCTTGAGGGCGGCCGAGAGGATGACCATCGCAAAGCCCACCTGCCCCCAGACGGCCGCTGTGATCAGGGCCAGGTTGTTGACGCGTTCGTCCTGCAGCCAGGTTATGGGCGGTTGGTGGAAAAGGCTGGTGACCACAAAGTTCAGCGTCCCGGTCTGCGGCAGGCCGGGCGACTGGTAGCTGTACATGAACTTCCAGATCACGCCCAGGGCCACGAAGGAGATCGCCATCGGCATGAAGATCAGCGACTTGACGGGCGTCTCGTAGGGCACGCGGTCGGCGAGCACCGCGAAAAGCATTCCGAAGAGCAGCACGAAGCCGGTGTAGAGCACCAGCCAGTAGAGGTTGTCTCGGATGGCGATCCAGGCGCCGCCGGTTGGAAATCCGCTCAGGATCTGCTGGTAGTTGGCCAGGCCGACCCAGTTGCCCTGCCGGTTCTCGAGGCTGATCCGGATGGTGTCGACCGCGGGGTAGACGAGGAACACGCTCACGAAGACGAGGGCGGGTCCGACCCAGATCCAGGGCCGGACCCTCGGTTGGTGTTGAGGGGGGAGCTGGCGCACCGCGAACTCGAAAGCCACGATGTAGCCGACCAGCACGGCCGGCACGCCGAGGATCACCGCCACCAGCGTCGGCAGCTGGTTGGTCAAGAGCTGCGTCAGGTCCATGGCGCTGCGCTCCCGCCCTCCTTAAGACGTGTAGGCGGTGGCTTGCACCTTGTCGAGGTCGGCCAGGATCGTGTCTAACTGGCCCTGGTCATTGACGAACTTCAGGACCGCGCTCCACCATGCCGACTGCATCGCGTTCGGCATCAGGTCGCCGGCGTCGAAGGCCGCGATCTTGGTCGTGGTCATGATCTGGCCGACGCTGCGCGAGAGCTCGTCCGGGTAGTCGCTCAGCGCGACCTTCTTGTTCGGGGAGATGGCGCCGCCTCGCTTCACCCAGATCGCCTGCGCCTCCGGTGTGGTCAGGTACTTGATCAGCGCCCGCGCCTGCGGGGTTGACTTGAACATCGCGAAGAGGTCGCCGGCGACGACGTGGGAGCCCGCGTTGGAGGGGTTGACGTCGGGCAGGCTGAAGAACTTGAAGTCGGTGATCGGCTTCGGCGCCGACGGGTACTTGGTGAAGAAGTCGGAGATGAACGAGCCCTGGTTGACCATGTAGCACTTGGGCGGGTTCAGGAACATCGGCTGGCCGACGTCGCCGAAGTTGGTGGCCAGCATCTGCTGCTTGCCGCCGAAGACGTTGGAGTCGTTGGTGCCAATGACCTGGCCCCAGGTCTGCCACGCCTTCTTGATCTCCGGGGAGCTCCACTTGTGCTTGCCGGCCCACCAGTCGTTGTAGACGTTGATCCCGGACTGGCTGAGGACGATCTCCTTGATCTGGTCGGTGCCCGGCCAGCCCGAGGCCGAGCCTGACTCGAGCGTGATGCACCACGGCGTGGTCCCGCTCGACTTGATAGTGCTCTGCAGCGTCATCAGGTCGTTCCAGGTCTTGGGCTCCTGGTAGTTCTTGGCGGCGAAGTTCTTCGGGTCGTAGAACACCAGTCCCTTGAGGGACGTCTTGATGAAGATGCTGTAGGTCTTTCCGTTGTACTGGCCGAGCTTCACCCAGCTCGACGAGTACTGGTCGTTCATGGCGGACATGTCGAGCACGTTGTCGAGCTGCACCAGCTTGCCGGCCTTGGCGAAATCGAACATCTGGCCGGGACCGGGGAGGCCCGCGAGCTCGGGCGGGTTGCCCGCCTGGACGCGGGTGTTCAGGACCGCGTTGAGGTCACGGGTGCTCTCGTAGTTGACCGTGACGCCGGTCTGGGTCTCGAAGGGCTGAATCATGGCCATGAAGGAGTCCTGCTCACTTCCTGACCAGGTGGCGAGCACGTTGACCGAACCGCCGATCTTGCCGGCTCCGGTGCTGCTGTTGCCGTTGGACTGGCCGGGTGCGCAGGCGGCCCCCGCCAGCGCTGTGATGACGGCGAGAATCAGGCCCCGCCGAAGACTTAATGCGCGCATCGCATACCCCCAACCGGTGAGCTGTTGCTGTCCGCTTTGCCGATCATACAACTACCTCCTCTCGTAGTTCGACGGTCCGATTTGTGCGTTCCAGGGAGCCGCGGTCGAGGCCCGGACCACCAGCTCGGTGCTGAGCGGAGGGGGCGAGCTGACCGTCTTTCCCTGCAGGCGGCGGATGAGCAGGCCGGCCGCCAAGCGGCCCTTTTCGACGATCGGTTGATGGACCGTCGTCAGCGGCGGAGTGGTCCAGGCGGCCATCGGCAGGTCGTCGTAGCCGACCACCGAGAGGTCGTCCGGGATCATGAGTCCGGCCGCCTGGGCGGCGGCCATCAGCCCGATCGCGGCCATGTCGCTCATCACCAGCACCCCGGTCGGCCGCCGGCGGCCCTTGGGTAGGGCGGCGAAGGCCCGGGCGCCGGCTTCGATGGTCGCGCCGGCGGTGAGCGTGAAGGGCTCGGGGACGCCCGCCTTGCGCAGCGCCCGCTGGTAGCCTGCCAGCCGCCGGGCGGTGACCGGGGTCGGCCAGCTCTTCGAGGTCGTGGGAGGCAGCATCACCAGCGCCAGCTCGCGATGGCCGAGCCTGAGCAGGTGGCGCGCGGCCGCCTCCGCCCCGCCCGCGTCGTCCACGTTCACGGCGGGATGGCCGGGCGAGTCGTCCGAGTCCACCAGCACGACCGGGATCCCGAGCCGGTCCATGGTCTTGATGGCCGGGTCCTGTGGGCTCAGGCCGAGGCTGATGAAGCCGTCCACGCTGGCGGCCCGGATGGCGCCCTCCAGCGATCCGTCCAGCGGCGGGACCAGGAGCAGGGTCAGGTCGTGCGCCTCCGAGAACTCGCCCAGGCCCCGGATCAGCTCGGCCGTGAAGGGGTTGGCGAAGACGGTCTTGAGTCGCTGCGGGATCAGGATCCCGATCGAGCCGCTTCGTGCGCGACGTCCAGGATCCGGTCCAGCGTCGACTGGCCGAGGCGCTCGGGGTTGTTGAAGGCGAAGGAGACTGCTGTCTTCGACACGCCGGCAGCGACCGCCACGTCAGCGATGGTCACACGTCCCATGGCGCCAATCTCGGGAACCCTGGTACCGGCCTATCCCCACCGAACCGCACCCCCAGTTGTGCCGCTAAACCGATTTAATAAACCGGTTTCGCGGAATCGTATGAGGGCCGCGACGCAAATGTCAAATCAGCGCTGCGAGCGGCCGTGGACGACGGGAAAGGTCGGCCTCAGGATCCGATCGGGATCGAGAAGCTGAAGGTGGAGCCCTTCCCCTCCTCGCTCTCCACCCAGATCCTGCCCTTGTGAAGCTCGATGATCTGGCGCGAGATGGGCAGGCCCAGACCGGTCCCCATGATCTTGGTGGTGGCGTCCCGGCCGAAGCGCTCGTAGCGCTGGAACACCTTGTCCAGGTGCTCCGCCGGGATGCCCATGCCCTGGTCCGTGATCCCGACCGTGACGGTCGTGAAGTCGTGCTTGCTGCGGACCAGGATCTCCCCGCCCTCCGGCGAGTACTTGGCCGCGTTGCTGAGCAGGTTGGCGACGACCTGCGTCAGCCGGTCGGTGTCAGCGCGCGCCTTCGGCAGGCCGCCGTCCAGCTCCAGCCGGAAATGGTGGAGCGGGTGCGCGGCACGGGCGCGCCCGACCGATTCCTCGAGCACCTCGTTGATGTCCACCTCCGCCACCTGGAGCGTCATCCGGCCCGACTCCATCCGGTCCATGTCGAGCATCTCGGTGATCATCCGGTTGAGGCGCAGGGCATCGCTGTTGATGTCGGTCGCGAAGTCCTTGATCTCCGCCGGGCTCAGGTTGTCCGCGTCGCGCATGATCTCGCTGAAACCCTGGATGCCGGTCAGTGCGGTTCGGAACTCGTGGCTGACGATGGAGATGAAGTCGCTCTTCAGCCGGTTCATCCTCGAACATGATCAGGAAGTAGTCGAGGTCGCCGCCCGGGTCCTTCACGGTGGAGGCGGTCCAGTGCACCCACCGCTGCTCGCCGTCGCGCCGCCGGACCTGGGCCTCGGCCTCGATGGTCTCCACCTCGCCCTGCCAGAGGGGCCGGAACTCCTCGGCGACGTTCTCGATCCACTCGGGATCCAGGAACTCGGCCAGCGACACGCCGACCATCTC
>VBHN01000109.1 GCA_005881155.1 Chloroflexota bacterium
CTGGTCCAGGCCGGCTTTCAGCCCGTCGATGATGCTCGGGATCGCGATGTTCACGATCGTGGTGTCGAGCAGGATCATGAAGAAGCCCATGCAGAGCACGAGCAGGGCCAGCCAGGGGTTGCGGCCGACCATCTTGGCGTGGTTCTGCGCCTGCTGCGCCTGGTAGCTCTGACTCATCTGGCCTCCTTCAGCTCCATCTCGGCGGGCTCGAGATGCCCTGCCTTCCACTCCAGCTTCCCGCTTTCAATCTCGTCCGCGAGCGCTTTGATCCATCCGATCTCGGCCCGCGCCATGGCCTCGGCGTGCTCCAGCTCGATGTGCGACAGGCGCCGGAGCCGCTTCTCCACCCGAAGCATCCGGATGACCTGGCGCAGGTGTTCGACCTCCAGCCCGAGCGACTCGGCCCGATCCCGGAGCAGTTCGACCGCCACCGCCGGGTCGAGTCGCCAGATGAACTTCAGGCCGGCCGCGAAGTCCGTGTAGTCGCGCATGGGCAGGCGGACCATGTCGCTGAGCCGGTCCCGGAACTCCTGGCGGCCGCGCTCGGTCAGACCGTAAACCGTCCGCTCCGGCCGGCGGCCGTCGCGGCCCGTCTCGACGTTTTCGATCAGTCCGTCCCGGAGCAGGGCTTCGACGGTGTGGTAGAGCGACCCGAACTTGAGCTTGATGGTCCAGTCCATGTGGCGCTCACGCATCTTGAAAGAGATCTGGTAGGGGTGCATCGGCTCCTCGTGGAGGAGCGCCAGCACCGCCATGGCGAGGGGACTGGGTGGGCGTTGTTCGATCTGTGGCATGGAGTACTCCACACGGAGTATACCACCTGGAGTTGGGCGGCCCCCGCCGATAATTTGGCGGTGGACCGGATCTTGATGGAGGGGATGGCGTTCTTCGGGCGCCACGGGGTCTTCCCGGCCGAGCGCGAGCTCGGCGCCCGCTTCACCGTGGACGTGGAGCTGGAGGGAGACCTGCACGCCGCCGGACGCTCCGACCGGCTGGAGGACACAATCGACTACGCCCGCGCCTATGACCTCGTCCGGGAGGTGGTGGAGGGCGAGCCCTGCCACCTGTTGGAGGCCGTCGCCGAGCGCATCAGCGACCGTTTGCTGGCGCTGCCCCGGGTCGAGAGGGCGAGGGTTCGCGTTTACAAGAAACCCCCCTTGCCCGGCGAGTTTCGATCCTTCGGAGTGGAGCTCTGGCGGCCATGAGCGGCCAGATCGCCTATTTCGACTGCTTTTCGGGCATCTCCGGTGACATGGTGCTCGGCGCGCTGGTCGCCTGCGGCGCCAAGCCGGCGGTGCTGGATCACGTCATCACAGCGCTCGGCCTCGACGAGGAGGTGGCGATCGACGTGCGCCGCGAGGAGCGCGGTCACCTGGCCGGCACCCGGGTCGTGGTGACCGCCGGCGACGGATCCGTGCGGGCGCTGCCCGAGTTGCTCCGGCTGGTCCGCGACGCGTCCGTCCTCAGCGACCCGGTGCGCTCCCGCTCCCAGGCGGCGCTGGAGCTGCTGGGCAAGGCTGAGTCGCTGGTGCACGGCATCCCCGCCGCCGAGATCCACCTTCACGAGCTGGGCGGCGCGGACACCCTGGTGGACATCGTCGGCGCCTTCTCGCTCCTGGAGTCGCTCGAGGTCGACACGGTCTTCTGTTCCCCGCTCCCGGCGGAACGCGGCTGGACCGGCGACCTGCCCCTCCCGGCGCCGGCGGCGCTCCAGGTGCTGGCGCTGGCGGGTGCGGTGCTGGAACCCGTGGACTCGGCGGTCGAGCTGGTCACGCCGACGGGCGCCGCCATCGTCGCAGCCTGTGCCCGCTTCGAGCGGCCGGCGATCAGGCCCGCCATCATCGGCTACGGCATCGGCGCCCGGGACCGGCCCGGCAACGCCCTGCGGGTCTGGCTGGGATCGGCGGTCGTCGCGGCGGCGGACCCTTCGGACCGGGTCGCGGTGCTGGAGACCAACCTGGACGACATGGCGCCCAACCTGTTGGCCGCGCTGGTGGAGGACCTGCTCGCGGCGGGCGCCCTCGATGTCTCGGTCGCGCCGGCGCTGATGAAGAAAGGCCGCCCCGGGCAGCTGGTCAGCACCCTCGCGCCGCTCGACCGCGCCGAGGACCTGACGCGGCTGATCCTGCGCTCGAGCCCCGCCCTGGGGGTCCGCGTCACCGAGGCCCGGCGGGTGCTGGCCGAGCGGCAGCTGCTGGAGGTGGAGACGGAGCTGGGGCGCGGCCGGGTCAAGGTCAAGTACCTGGAGGGCGAGGCGGTGGAGTGGGCGCCCGAGTACGAGGACGCCCGGCGGCTGGCGCGCGCCAGCGGCAGGGAGCTGCGCGAGGTGATGCGGCTGCTCTCGGAAGCGGCCCGCGCACGGTGAGCGCGATCCGCCTGGACGGGAACCGGGTCGCCGAGTCGATCTACGAGGAGCTGGCCGCCCGGGTGGCAGCGCGGGTCGCCGCGGGCCGTCCCCGCCCCCACCTCGCCGCCGTGTTGGTCGGGGCGGACCCCGCCTCTCTGAACTACGTGCGGATGAAGCGCCGCAATGCCGAGCGCGTCGGGATCGAGTCCTCGGACCACCGGCTGCCGGAAACGGCCAGCACCGAGGAGGTGGTGGCGCTGGTCAGCGGCTTGAACGCCGACGAAGGAGTGAGCGGATTACTGGTCCAGATGCCGCTGCCTGGCCAGGTCGACGCCGAAGCGGTGGTGGAGGCCCTCTCGCCGGTCAAGGACGTGGACGGGCTGCACCCGTTCAACGCCGGCCGCCTCTCACTGGGGGTCCCCCTCGTGAAGCCCTGCACACCGGCCGGGATCCTGCTGCTGCTGGGGCATTACCAGGTGCCGCTCGAGGGCCGGCGGGCCGTGGTCGTGGGACGCAGCAACATCGTCGGCAAGCCGGTCTCGCTGCTCTTGCTGCAGGCGAATGCCACGGTGACCATCTGCCACAGCCGTACTGCCGACCTGCGCGCGGTCTGCCGCGAGGCCGACGTCCTCGTCTCGGCCGTTGGTAAAACGTTTTACATCGGGCCGGACTGGGTCAAACCTGGAGCGGCAGTGGTCGACGTCGGCGTCAACCGGCTCGACGGGAAGGTGGTCGGCGATGTGCATCCGGACGTCGTCGAGATAGCCGGCTGGCTGACGCCCAACCCCGGCGGGGTCGGTCCGATGACGCGTGCGCTGCTGGTTCGCAACACCTATGACGCCGAGGTGCGGAGGCGGGGCTGACCTACCCGGAGGCGCTCGAGTACCTGACCGGCCTCGGCCGCTTCGGCGTCAAGCTCGGCCTGGAGCGGACCCGGGCCATCCTCGACCGCGCCGGCAACCCGCAGAGCGGGCTCAGGGGCGCGCTGATCGCGGGCACCAACGGCAAGGGCTCGACGGCCGCCATGCTGGCCGCCGTCCTGCGGGCCGGAGGCCATCGCGTCGGCACCATGCCAAGCCCCCACCTCAGCTCTTACACGGAGCGGATCCAGGTCGACGGCGAGCCGATCACTGAGCCGGACTTCGCGGCCGCGCTCGAGTGGCTGCGGCCGCGCCTGGAAGGGATAGCCAAGGAGTCCGGCTCCCCGACCGAGTTCGAGATCCTGACCACGCTGGCGCTGACCTACTTATCGCAGCGCTGCGACCGGCTCGTGATCGAGGTCGGCATGGGCGGCCGGCTGGACGCGACCAACGTCCTCGACCTGGGGATAGCTGTGATCACCAACGTGGCCCTCGACCACCAGCGCTACCTGGGCGAGTCGATCGAGAAGATTGCGGCCGAGAAGGCGGGGATCATCAAGCCGGGCAACCTCGTCATCACCGGCGCCGAGGGCGCCGCCCTGGAGGTGATCGAAGCGTCTGCCGGGGCAGCCGGCGCCCGGCTCTGGCGGCTCGGCCAGGAGCTGAATCTGACGGCGGCGAACCTGGGCTGGCGCGGCTCCGAGATCGACGTGGAAGGGCCCGGGTTCGCAGAGCGCGGCCTCCGGGTGCCGCTGCTGGGGAGCTACCAGGCCGCCAACGCCGCCCTGGCGGTGGCGGCCGCCCACGCCCTCGGTGAAGCCGGTCGGGGCTTGGAGGACCCGACCATCCTCCTGGATGGCGGCCACAACCCGGCCGCCCTGGCCTTGCTGGCGGTGGACGTGTCGGAGCTCGCGGAGGGCCGGCCGCTGGTTGCCGTCTTCGGGATGATGGCCGACAAGGACATACCCGCCAGCCTCGCCGAGCTGCACCGCCTCAACCCGCGCCAGGTGATCTTCACCGCCGCCGCTGACACGCCCCGGGCCGCGCGGCCCCAGGACCTGGCGGCGACCTGGGGGGGCGGGGAGACCTTGTTGCCGGCGGCGGCGGCGGTCGGCCGAGCCGCCGAGCTCGCCGGCCCGGAGGGGCTGGTCCTGGTCTGCGGCAGCCTCTACCTCGTGGGCGAGGTCAGGCCCGGACTGGTCGCGGCGAGGCGCTGAGGCGAGGTGGACAGGGTCGCCGCCGCCTTCGGCTTCCCCTTCCGGAGCGGCGCCGCGCGGGCCTGGCTGGTCGGCCTGCCGCTGCTCGTCCTGCTCCCGATCGGGCTGGTGCCTCTGCTCGGGTACTCGGTGGCCGTGGTGCGCAGCGCCGCCGCCGATCCTGACGCGCCGCCACCGACCTGGCGCCCGCTTGGGCGGCTGCTGCTCGACGGGCTTCGGCTGGCACTGATCCTGGGGGTGCTCTCGGCGCCCTTTGCAATTCTCGCCTGGGCGCTGGCTGGGCCCACCTCCGGCGCGCTCGCCGGCCCCGTCCGGGACGGCTTCCTCCGCACCACGGTCGGCGGCGTCATCGCCGGGGCCGTCGCCGCGCTCCCCTGGGGGATACTCCTGCTCGTGCTGATGCCGCCCGCCACCGCCCGCTTCGCCAGCAGCGGACGGGCGCGCGACCTGCTCGACCTTCCCGCGGCCGTGCGCCTCCTCCGGCGTGGCTTCCCGACCTGGAACCTGGTGGTGGTGGCGATCGTGACCGCCTGGGCGATCGGCCTGGCCGGCGTGGGGCTGGCTTTCGTCGGCGTCATCCCGGGCGTCTTTTACGCACTCCTCGTCTCCTCGCACGCGACGGCAGCCCTGACGGATGCCTGAGAAGACCACGCCGCTCGGGGATGCCGCCCTGGTCGTCGAGCTCGGGACCCGCATCGACACCGCCCTCAACTCCCGCTGCCATGCCCTGGCGGCCGCTCTCGAGAAGCGCTCGGGCGTGAAGGAGGCCTTCGCCGGCTACTCGACGGTCACCGTCCACTACGACCCCGACCGGACCAGCTTCACCGCCCTCAAGGCCGCGATCTCGAAGCTGCTGAAGGCGAAGCCGCGGGTCGGTCCCAGCGGCCGCCTGCACCGGCTCCCGGTCACCTATGACGGGCCCGACCTGGCCGAGTCCGCGGAGCTGCTCGGGCTGACCACGTTGGAGCTGGTCAGGCGCCACAGCCAACCCATCTACCGCGTCTTCATGGTCGGCTTCGTGCCCGGCTTCGCGTACCTGGGGCCGCTGCCACCCACGCTCCAGCTGCCCCGAAGGCGCGTTCCGCGGACGCACGTGCCGGCTGGAACGGTGGCCATGGCAGGCGAACAGACGGGCGTCTACCCGCTCCCCACCCCGGGCGGCTGGCACCTGCTGGGGCGCACCTCGATGCCGATGTTCCTGTCCGACAACGACCCGCCCAGCCTCCTTCGCCCGGGCGACCGGGTGAAGTTCCACCCCATCTGATGACCGTGCTCCGGGTCGAGAAGCCCGGCCTGCTGACGACCGTCCAGGACCTGGGCCGTCCCGGCCACCGCGCGTTTGGGGTCCCTCCCTCGGGGGCCCTCGACCGCTTCGCCCTGGCCGCCGCCAACCGCCTGGTCGGAAACCCGGAGGGCGCCGCCGGTCTGGAGTGTGCCCTGAACGGTCCGCTGCTGCTCGCGCTGGAGCCCTGCTTGATAGCCGTCACGGGCGCCGACTTCACGCCCTGCGTCAACGGCGGTGAGATCCCCCTTTGGACCGGCGTCTACCTGGCCGCGGGAGAGCGGCTCAGCTTCAGCGGCCGCCGCGGGGGAGCACGCTGCTACGTCGCGGTTGCCGGGGGCCTCGCGGGGAAACGCTGGTTGGGCTCGCTCTCGACCTACCTGCTGGTCGAGAAGGGAGGTTTCGACGGCCGCACCCTGGAGGCCGGCGACGAGCTCGAGCTCGCTGGAACGCCTCCGCGGCCGCTGGTCTCCGGGCGGCACCTCTCCCGGCGCCTGCTGCCCGACTATGGTCGGGAGCCGGTGCTGGCCGCCCTGCCCGGTCCGCACTACGCGCGCCTGGCGCGGGCCTCCCGGACCGCCCTCTGGAAGTCGTCCTTCGAGGTGACGCGCGACGCCGACCGGATGGGCTTCCGCCTCGACGGACCACAGCTGGAGGTCACTGGACGCGAGCTGCTCTCCCTCGGCCTGACCATGGGTGCGGTCCAGCTGCCCCTGGGCGGGCAGCCGATCCTGCTCATGGCGGACCATCAGACCGCCGGTGGGTACCCCGTCGTCGTCGGCGTGGCAAGGGCGGCGCTGCCGCTGGCGGCGCAGCTGCTGCCGGGGGACCGGCTCAGCTTCGCGGAGGTCGGCCTGGCCGAGGCCCAGGACGCGTGGCGCCGGCTGCGCCGATCGCTGGAGGAGATCGCCTAGCCGGACTTGGCCTTGCCGCGCGTCTTGGTGGGCGCTTTGGCCGGCTTCGTGACCTTGGCGGCCGCGGCCAGCACCTGGTCGTTGTCAGGCAGCCGCTGCTCCGGGCTGGTGATCCAGCGCCAGCGCACCCGCATCTCCGGGTCCAGGATGAAGAGCGAGCGGCGCGGAACGCCGTCGTAGCCCTCCAGGTCGGTCCGGCGCACGCCCCAGGCATCGACCAGCTTCCGTTCGAAGTCGGCGATCAGCTCGAAGGGCAGCCCGCCCAATTCCCTGGCGAAGGCCTCGTGCGAGTAGACGCTGTCGACGCTGACGCCGAAGACGCCCACCTTCGCCTTCTTGAAATCGTCGAACCGGTTCCGAAACTCGGAAAGCTCGTTCCTTCAACCAGGCGTGAAGTCGAGGACGTAGAAGGCGACGACGGTGGCGCGGTTCCGCTTCACCGCCTCCGAGAGCCGGACCGGCCCGCCGCCGGTGGCGGGCAGCTCGAAATCCGGTGCGAGGTCGCCTACGTCCAGCATCCGGAAAAGGTTACCGGCGCAGGGGGCCCGTCGTGATGCCGGCGGCTGCGAGCGAGGAGCGGATGGAGGCGACCACCAGCTCTGAGCCGGGGGAGTCGCCGTGCACGCAGATGGTGTCGTAGTCACCCGAACGGGCGAGGCGCAGGGCCTGCTCGGCCGCCTCTGGCGGCGCCAGCACCGCGCCGGCCTCGCCGCGCGGCTTGAGGCGGCCGTCAGCCAGGTAGGCGCGGTCGGCGAAGCCCTCCCGGTAGGCGGGAACCCCCGCTTTGGCCGCCTCGGCGACGATCGCGAAGCCGGGCTGGCCAACCAGGCCCACCCCGTGCTGGGCCGCTATCCGGACCAGTGCACGCGCCGCCTCGGAGTCGGCCTGCGCGCGGTGATAGAGGGCGCCGTGGGCCTTGATGTAGGCGATCGGCGCCAGGGCGGCGATCGCGGCCACCTGGGCCGCGACCAGGGCCTCGTAGTCGGCCAGGCCGATGCCCGTCTCCAGGCGGCCGTAATGGAGCCGGTCGTCGTAGCCGGGATGGGCGCCGACCTCGACCCCCAGCTCGAGGCAGCGCCGCGCCACCCGGATGGCCTCCGTCAACGAGCCCGCGTGCACGCCGCAGCAGACGTTGGCGCTGTCGATCGAGGACAGGATCTCCTCGTCGTGACCCGCGCCCTCGGCCAGGTCCGAGTTGAGGTTGACGCTCAATGCGCGGGCTCGCCGCGGAGCAGCTCGAGGGCGTGGCCGAGCGCCGGGAGAACGGCCGCCAGCGACTCGGACGCCCCTTGCTCGCTGCCGGGCAGGTTGATGACCAGGGTCTGCCCGCGCACCCCGGCCAGCCCGCGCGAAAGCATGGCTGCCGGGGTGCTTGCCAGGCCGGCCCGGCGCATCTCCTCCCCGATCCCCGGCACCTCGTAGTCCACCTCCAGCGCTGTCGCCTGAGGCGTCACGTCGCGCGGTCCGAGACCGGTTCCGCCCGTGGTCACGACCAGGTCCGCCCCCGCCTCTCGCAGGAGGGCCCGGATCTCATCCGCTTCGTCGGGGATCAGGTGGCGGCCGGTGACCTCGATCCCGGCCTGTTCCAACAGCCGCGCGACGGCGGGACCACTCCGATCCTCGAACTCGCCGGCCGAGCCGCGATCGCTGATGGTTATGACCCAGGCGGTTGGCGTTTCCAGACCCCGCTCTTGCCGCCGCTCTTCTCGAGCAGCCGGACAGACTCCAGCCAGACGCCCGGCTCCAAGCCCTTCACCATGTCGATGATCGTCAGCCCCGCCACGGTCGCTGCCGTCAGGGCCTCCATCTCGACGCCGGTCCGCGCGCTGACGCGGGCCGTGGCGACGATCAGCACCCCCTCCGGCAGGATCTCGAAATCGATCTTGACGGACGAGATCGGCAGCGGATGACAGAGGGGGATCAGGTCCGGCGTGCGCTTGGCGGCCAGGATGCCGGCGACGCGCGCGACGCCCAGCGCGTCTCCCTTGGGGACCTGCCCCTCCGAAACGGCGCGGATGGTCTCGGTCCCCATCCGGACCATGCACTCCGCGGTGGCCTGGCGGCGCGTCTCGGCCTTGTCGCCGACGTCCACCATGCGCGCCGCGCCGGTCTCGTCGACGTGGGTCAGCCGGCCGGACATGGTTAGGTGTGTATCACAGATGCGGACCGAGGCCGTCCTCTTCGACTACGGCCTGACCCTGGTCACCTTCCGGTACCCGACCACCTGCCTGCTGGAGGTGTTGGAGAAGGCTCGTCCCTGGCTCGGTCCCGACGCACCGACCGCCGACTGGCTTTTGTTCCACGTTTTACATCCCCTCGAGCAGGACCTGGATCGGTTCGGGTCCGAGGACGAGGTCGACTACCTGGACTTCTACCGCCGAGCCTGGAACCGGGCAGGGCTGGAGCCGCCGGCGGAAACGCTCTACCGGATCCTGGACCTGGAGCAGCGGTGCTGGGACAGCGCGGTCCAGGTCGTGCCGGGCGCGCTCGAGGTCCTCGACCGGCTCCGGGCGCGCCGGCTTCTGACCGGAATCTGCTCCAACGCGCCCTTCCCGCCCGAGATGATGCGCCGGCAGGTGGACGCGAACGGCATCGGACAGCGAATGGATGCGGTGGTCTTCTCCTCCGCGATCGGCAAGCGGAAGCCGGCCCCGGAGCTGTACCAGGCGGCGCTCAGCGAGCTCGGCGTGGAACCAGGGGCGACCCTCTTCGTCGGCGACAGGTCGGAGGAGGACTACGAAGGCCCCCGCCGCGCCGGCATGAGCGCCATCCTCTGCACGCGGTTCGCCCGGGAGGCGCCGCCCCCGGACCTGCCCAGCATTCCAGGCCTCGAGAAGCTGGAGGACCTCCTCCTCTGAGCCGCCGCCGGCCGAGCAGGCTGTGGCTGTTCTTCTACGGCCGCAAGCGCCGCGGCTTCCCGGGCCTGCTGGTCGGCGTCCTGGTCCTGGCAGTCGTCCTCGGCCTCACCTTCGCAAGCCGGACGGGCGCCTCCGTCAGCTACTGGATCGGGATCGCGTTCCTGGTCGGGATCGGACTGCTGGCGTTCGCCGCCCTGGCGATCGCCCTGGCCGCCTCCCTGCGCCGGCCCGGCGGGCGATGAGCGCGGCAGCGGCGCCCGCGCCCACACCGTTGTCGATGTTTACCACCGACAGGCCGGTCGAGCAGGACTGGAGCATCGTCAGGAGGGCCGCCTCGCCTTCGCCGCCGGCGCCATAGCCGGTGGACACGGGAAGGCCGACCACCGGCGCGTCGACCAAGCCGGCGACCACGCCCGGCAGGACCCCGTCCATCCCGGCGGCGACGACCAGCACATCGGCCCGCCACGCCACCAGCTCGATCAGCGGCTCGAGCAGCCGGTGGAGACCGGCCACGCCGACGTCGGAGACGAGCCGGGTCTCGACGCCCGCCGCCTCCAGCACCATCCGCGCCTCCTCCGCGACCGGGAGGTCCGACGTGCCCGCGGTGATCACACCCGCCCGGCCTCCTGACGCATCCGGCTCGAACCCAGGACGGCGGACCAGCGCGGCGCCGGGGCCGTAACGGACCACCTCGTAGTCGCCCGCAGCCTGCTCAACGGCCGTCCAATGCGCCTCGCTCAGCCGGCTGCCCAGGCCCTGCCCTTGCTCGCGGGCCAGCGTCACGATCAGCCGGGCCGCGGCGGCAGGTGCCTTGCCTGACGCCAGGACGACCTCTGGGATTCCCCGGCGGGCGGTCCGGCCGAGGTCTATTCGAGCCTGGCCGGCCAGCTCGACGAGCTGGGTGCGGCGGATCTCCTCCAGCGCTTCGTCGACGGTCAGCTCGCCGGCGCGGAGCCTGGCCAGCATTCGCCTCATCCGCGTTCCCCGGAGCGCTCAGGCAAGCGCGGCCACCGTTTCGCGCATCCGCCGCCAGTGCGTGCCCGCCCAGTACACGCGCGAGCAGCCAGGGCACTGCGAATAGCGCGTCTGGGTCCTCCGGACGTAGGGTGGGACCAGCTCGACGACCTCGGCCGGCAGTCGGGGCAGCAGGGGCAGGTTGCACTCGAGGCAGCGGGTCAGCCGCGCCTGGCAGCTCAGCCCGAGCTCCAGCACCACCTGGCGCAGTTGCGAGGCGAGGTCGTCATCCCGAAGCAGCACCGCCCGGAGCCGCCCGCTCTGGATCACGCGGCGCCGGGTCAGGTCCCGGTCGCGTGTCAGCAGCACCCGGTCCTCGGCGAGCGCGCGCCGAACCAGCTCGGCATCCTCGACCTGGCGCTCGTAGCTGGCGTCATGCCCGAGCGCGCGCAGCCAGCGAGCCAGGCGCCCGGCGTTGCAGTCGACAGCAAAGCGCATCATCGAAGAAGACAAGACATGATCGACGAAACCGAGATCCGGCGGCGGTTGGAGGCCGACGCCCACTCCTGCTACCAGTGGTCCAACGGGCCCGACACCGTCTACCCGGCCCACGCCCATTCCTATCGCAAGCTCCTCTACTGCCTGAAGGGATCCATCCGCTTCGACCTGGTCGACCGCGGAGCCAGCCAGGAGCTGGGTCCCGGGGACCGCCTCGACCTCGCGCCGGGCACCCGTCATTCGGCAGTCGTCGGCCGGCAAGGCGTCACCTGCCTGGAGGGCCAGGCCCGCGAGGGCGGGGCATAATGGGGGCTCAAGGATGTCCATGATCGACTACATCCGAGACCGCGCCCGCTACTACAACTGCCCGGTCTGCGGCCGGAACCTGCGGGGCTGCGAAGTACGGATGCTGAACCACCAGGAGGATCGCTTCACGGTCCAGGTGACCTGCGCCGCCTGCAAGGTCAGCTTCATCGTAGTGCTCGCCATCCAGGGCTCCGGCGTCGAGGCGCTGCTCGAGGAAGACGACGAGCTGGTGATCGAGGATGTCCTGGCGGCCACGCCGGGCAAGCCGGGCGCAGGCCCCATCGAGGCGGACGAGATCCTCGACCTGCACCTTCTCCTGAAGGACTTCGAGGGCTCTCTCGACGATCTCCTCAAGGCCCCGCACCGAAGCCGCTAGCTCGGACAGCCCGCGCCGCGTCTTCCTGGACCACGCGGGTGGGACCGAGGTCCTGCCCGAAGTCGCCGAGGCGCTCCGCGAGGTGCCCGGCGGCAACCCATCCAGCCCGCACGGTGAGGGCAGGGCCGCCCTGGCTGCGCTGGAGGGCTCCCGCGAGCTGGCGGCCCGGGCCCTGGGAGTGGAACCGGCCGAGATCGTTTTCACCTCCTCCGGCACCGAGGCGGTCAACCTCGGTCTGCTGGGAGCCGGCCGCCGGCTGCCGCAATCAGCGCCGATCGTGTCCTGGGCCGCCGAGCACCAGTCCGTGCTGGGAGCGCTGCGGCGCCTGCAGCTGGAGGGCCGCCCGGTCGAGATCCTGCCCGTCGACGCCGGCGGGTTCAACACGGAAGCGGACCTGCCGGGCGCGGCGCTGGTCTCCACCTCGCTGGCCAACAACGAGGTGGGGACGGTCCAGCCGCGCGTCCACGCGCCCGAAGCCCTGCTGCACCTCGACGCCTGCCAGGGACCGCAATGGCTGGACGTCGACCTGCGCGGCGTGGGCCTGGCTTCCTTCTCGGGCGCCAAGCTGGGGGCGGGTCGGGGCGGCCTGCTCTTCGTCCGCGCCGGCGTCCGCCTCGACCCTCTCCAGTACGGTGGGCCGCAGGAGCGAGGCCGGCGGGCCGGACGGGAGGACGTGGCGAGCGCGGTCGCCGTGGCGACGGCACTGGCAGTTTGCCGAGAGCAGCGGGCCCTGCGGCGGGAGGCGGTGAAGCCGCTGGCCGTGCGCTTGCGCCGAGCCCTTTCAGCTGCGGGCGGCCGCCTCACCGGCGCCGAGCCAGTGCTGCCCAACCACGCTTCCGCGGTCTTCCCGGGAACCCGCGGCGAGGACCTGCTGATGGCACTCGACCTCGCCGGCATCGCCGCCTCCAGCGGTTCGGTCTGCGCCAGCGGCTCTCTCGATCCCTCCCACGTGCTGCTGGCGATGGGCCTCTCGCTGGAAGACTCCCTCTGCGGCCTCCGGCTGACCGCCGGCTGGTCGACCGGCGAGGCCGAGATCGGACGGGCCGAGGCGATCCTGCGCTCGGTGCTTCCGGCGCTGGTCCAGCCGTGAGCGACGTCGAGTCCGAGCTGGTTCGGCGGCGCTCCGCCCGCCAGGAAGTCGTCCTGGCCACCGTGGTCAAGACGGACGGCGCGCCGCCCAGCCGGCCGGGGGAAAAGATCCTGGTCGACCGCTCCGGCGCCGTCGCGGGGACGCTCGGCTGCTCGGAGTTCGACGCGGCGGCCAAGGCGGATGCGGCAGGCTTCCTGGACTCAGGCCGGCCGGGCCTGCGCACCTACCTGCACGAGCTGGGGACGATCGAGGTCTACCTGGAGCCCTACCCGGCGGCGCCGACCCTGATCGTCCTCGGCGCGACGCCGGTGGCCGCCGAGCTGATCGAGCTGGCCGGGCGGCTCGGCTTCCACGTGGCGACCAGTCCCGCCGCGGCAGAGCCCGGCGCCTACGCGGTCCACACCGACCACGACGATCCCCGTCTGGCCGATGACCTGGAGCAGATCCTCCACGCGCAGCCGCGCTTCGTCGGCGTGATGGGCAGCCGCAGGCACACGGGCCACCATCTCGACGAGCTGCGCCGGCGCGGCCTGCCCGAGCAGACGGTGGCCGCCATCCAGACGCCCGTCGGCCTCGACCTCGGCGCCAATGGCGCGCCGGAGATCGCGCTCTCCATCCTTGCCGGCCTGGTCGCAGTCCGCAACGGCGCCGGCGGTGGCTGGAAGGCCTAACCGGGAAGGTTGTCGAAGACCGGCCGGGCCGGTAATCTCCGCGTCGCCAATGCCAATCCAGCCCGGGACGAACCTCGGCGCCTACGAGGTGCAGGAGCTACTCGGCCAGGGAGCGATGGGGACGGTCTACCGCGCCTACCACCAGGCGCTGGCGAGAACCGCCGCCGTCAAGGTGCTGAGCGCCCTCAGCCCCGACCCTGACGCCACCGGCCGCTTCCGGCGCGAGGCCCAGTCGATCGCCCAGATGCGCCACCCGAACGTGCTCAACGTCTACGACTTCGGGGACTACGAGGGGACGCCCTACATGGTCGTCGAGTACATGCCGGGCGGCTCGTTGAGCGACCGGTTGAAGGCCGGCGAGCGCTTCGATCGTGAGACCTCGCTCCTCCTCCTCGAGGGCATCGGCGCGGCCCTCGATTACGCCCACGGCCAGGGCGTGGTTCACCGCGATGTCAAACCGGCCAACGTGCTGGTCGACTCGCGCGGCCACCCCGTCCTGGCCGACTTCGGGCTCGCCAAGCTCCTCCAGTCCGCCTCCGTGAAGACGGTCAGCGGCGTGACCACCGGGACGCCGGCCTACATGGCGCCCGAGCAGGTGATGGGCGCCGCGGTCGGCCCGGCCGCCGACACCTACGCGCTGGCGACCATGGCCTACGAGTTCCTGGCCGGCGCCATCCCCTTCGAGGGTGAAGGCATGCTCGAGCTGCTCTACGCCCACGTCCACCGCGAACCGCCGCCGGCCTCCAGCCGAAACCCCGATCTGTCTCCGGCTGTCGACGCGGTCCTGGCGAAGGGGCTGGCCAAGGATCCCGCCGCACGCTGGGAGAGCAGCGCCGAA
>VBHN01000110.1 GCA_005881155.1 Chloroflexota bacterium
CACCTAAGAACTCGTTCGACCGAGTTAAGAGATGGCGCCGATCCTGAGCCGCAAGGCTGAAAGCTTCACCGAGAGCGTCATTCGCGAGATGACGCGTCTCAATCTGGCGTTGAACGGCCCCGAGCGGGCAGTCAACTTCGCCCAGGGCTTTCCCGACTTTCCGCCCTCGGCCGAGATCATCGAAGCGGCGAAGCAGGCGCTCGACGACGGCTTCAACCAGTACGCCACCACCTGGGGAGCGCCGCAGCTCCGGGAGGCCGTGGCCGCGAAGCAGGCGCTCGCCTGGGGCCGGCCGCTGGATGCGGAGCGGGAGATCACGGTCGCCTGCGGCGCGACCGAGGCCATGATCGCGGCCATGCTCGCCACCGTGAAGCCGGGCGAGGAGGTGGTGATCTTCGAGCCCTTCTACGAGAACTACGGCCCGGACTGCATCCTGAGCGGCGCCGTGCCCCGCTACGTGACCCTTCGCGCCCCCGACTGGTCCTTCGACGAGGGCGAGCTGCGGTCCGCCTTCAACGAGCGCACGCGCGCGATCGTCGTCAACACGCCCCACAACCCCACCGGCAAAGTGTTCAGCGCCGAGGAGCTGGCCTTGATCGCCGAGCTCTGCCAGCGCTGGGACGCGGTGGCGATCACGGACGAGATCTACGAGCACCTCGTCTATCGCGGCGAGCACCTATCGATGGCGACTCTGCCGGGCATGGCGGACCGGACCATCACCATCAGCGGCGCGTCGAAGACGTTCAGCGTCACAGGCTGGCGGATCGGCTGGCTGATCGCCCCGCCCGACCTGACGGCCGGAATCCGCAAGGTGCATGACTTCCTGACCGTGGGCGCCGCCCATCCACTGCAGGTCGCGGTGGCGACCGCGCTCGGCTTCCCGGCGTCGTTCTACGACTCGCTCCTCGAGGAGTACCTGGAGCGGCGCAACGCGATGACCGAAGGACTGGCCGAGATCGGCTTCGAGGTCCACCCGCCCGACGGGGCCTATTACGTCATGGCCGGGATCGGCGGGCTGGGCGACCACGACGACGTCGCCTTCGCGCACCACCTGATCGAGACCGTGGCGGTGGCGACGGTGCCGGCTTCGAGCTTCTACCACGACCCGGCTTTGGGCCGGGACCAGGTCCGCTTCAGCTTCCCGAAACGGGTGGAGACCTTGCGGCGCGGGCTGGAAGCGCTCCGGGGACTGCGCTCGGGAGCTTCTTAACCGGGCTGGTTTCGGTTTCGGGGCGGCCGGCCTAGCCTGCCGGCGTCATGAGTCGATTGCGGCAGCCGCTCTTCTGGATCGTCCTCGCCGAGGTGGTCCTGATGTTCGTCCTCTTCGCCGTCGCCTGGCGGGTGTACGAGGCGCACCGGCCGGCGGCGAGCGCGGGCTTTCCCCTCCCCCCATCGTCCGCCTCGCCACCAGCCGCCGCGCCTACGCAGCGCCCGTCTCCGCCGCCTTCGCGGCCGTCGCCAACGCCCGGCGTAGCAGGCCGCAAGCCGGCACTTTTCCCGGTCGACCTGGCGGCATTGAATCGAGACCAGGCCTCCCTCGAACGGGCCGAGGACGCGGTGTTGGTGGAGCTGATCAGGTCCGCTCGCGGCTACCTGGAGACCGTGGTCCTGCCGGCGGTCAGACGGGTCGAGAGGGTGAGCACTGCGATCAGCCCCGCGACTGCGCAGAGCCCTGCCGCCACCAGGAAGATGCTGTGATACTCGGCCACCAACGCCGAGGTCACCCGCGCGTCGAACGCCGCCTTCTGGGCGGCGAAGTCGGGCGAGCCTGGGATCAGCGCGAGCCTGGGACCGGCGTTGAAGAGCTCGTAGAAGCGATGCAGGCCGTACGCGGAGAGCGCGCTCAGCCCCACCAGCATTCCCAGCGTCCGCACCAGCACGACCAGGCTGGCCGCCAGCCCGTGGCGCTCGGGCCGGGCCACGTCCAGGACGGCGGCGGCCAGCGGTGCGATCACGAATCCGAACCCGAGCCCGGTCAGCACCAACACCAAGTCCGCCTCCGGGAATGGACCCAGGTGGCGGTGCAGCTCAAGGGCGTCCCACCGTGACAGGAAGACGAAGCCGGCCGTCGCGGCAGCCAGGCCCAGCAGGGCGGTCCAGCGGCCGCCGAGGCGAGCCGTGAGGAAGCCGCCGGCCAGGGCGCCGATGGGCACCGCGACCATGAACCGGCTCAGCAGCAGCGCCGAGCCGAACTGGCTCAGGTCGAAGACGCCGCGGCCCAGGATCGGGATGTCCACCAAGGCGACCATCAGGCCTCCGCCCACGAGGAAGTTGGCCAGCGAGGAGCCGAGGAACTGGCGGCTGCCGAGCAGCTCGCGAGGGATGACCGGGGTCAGCGCCGAGGCCTGGCGGTACGCCCAGGCGGCAAGGAGGACCACCGCCCCGGCCGCGGCGGGCAGGAAGTGGGTGCCCACCGCGAGGTGCCGGGGATCGTCCGGGTAAAGGGCGAACACGAGCAGTGCCAGGCCCAGTCCGAGGAGGATCGCGCCGAGCCAGTCGGCGCGCGCCGCCGGCGAGCGGACCTGGGTCTCGCCGCCGGCTCCGCTTCGGCGGGCGGCCAGCCAGAAGCCGGCCGCGCAGAGGGCCGCCAGCGGCAGGTTCAACCAGAAGACGGCGCGCCAGCCGCCCAGGTCGGCTGCGAGGGCGGTCACGCCCGCGCCGTAGAGCGGTCCCAGCACGGACCCGGTCTCCTGCACCGCGGCCACCGCCCCGATGGCGGTGGAACGGGAGCCGGCCGGAAAGAGGTCAGCGGCCAGCGCCAGGGCGATCGGCACCGTGGCTCCGCCGCCGAGTCCTTGCAGGACGCGTCCGGCGACCAGCCAGGGCAGCCCGATCAGGCCGAAGGGCGGCTCGCCCGTATAGCCGGCCGTGGCGGTCAGCGCCGATCCGGCCGCGAACAGCGCCAGCGCGACCAGGTAGACGGCAAGGCGGCCGTGCACGTCAGATGCCAGTCCCAGGAGGGGCATGACCACGATGTAGCCGGCGAGGAAGCCGGAGACGATGGGCGTCGCCTGCTCGATCCGATCCACCGAGAGGTCGAGGTCGAACAGCATCGCCGGGAGCAGGGCGACGACCACATAGGCATCGAGGGCGGCGACCAGCAGGCCCAGCGCCGCCGAACCCAGGAGGAGGCGCCGGCCCCAGCCGAGCGACAAGCTAGACAGGCTTGGCGATGGTGACGTCCGCGTTGAAGTCGTGGAGACGCACCTCCAGGGTCGTGCTCTTGTCGGTGCTGAAGAGCTTGCCCTTGAGCAGCGTCTTGCGGAGCAGGTGGTCCGCCTTGCCGACCCAGATGGTCGCGTCGATGTCCCCAGAGGGATTGAGCGGCTGAACGGCCTGGGCGGCTTGATCCGCCGTGTAGGTCGTCTCGACCTTCCAGCTGTCGACGCCAGCCACGGCTTCCGATCCCAGCAGCCGCTTGTTCCGGCCCTTGGCCAGCACGCCCGGGAGGCCGTTGGTCGGGTCGAAGATGCGACCGACCGAAGGAACCGCGGTCGCTTCCGTCCCGGTCACCTCCTGCACGCCCAGGAAGGGAACCGTGATCCAGGTCTGTCCGCCCACCTGGGTGACCCCGATCTCGATCAGCGAGTCAGAGCTCTGCCTGGCCTTGATCGTCACCTGGCTGTCGGCGGGCAGCTTGACCTTCCCCGAGGCGGAGACGACCGTGAAGCCGAAGAAGGTGGCCCCAGGGCCGAACTTGAGCTCGACGGAGGCCGACTTCACCGCGGCCAGCGCTGGGCCGGCAGCGGCCAGTACCCGGACCGGGTCGGCCGCCGGACTGCCGCCGAAGCCGCAAGCGAAGAGGAGGAGAGGGCTGAGCAGGATTGCCAGGCCGGCCGCCGCCCGAGGCGTGCGCACCATCGCAGTCTAAGCACCGCCGCCCTCCGCCGATGTGACAGGTCGGGCCGCGCGGGCGAGCTCCGCGCGGCCCGAGTCGAAGTCGAATCTGCTAGCGGCCGACCGGGGCCTTCTGCATGACCTGCAAGGACTCCCGCACGAAGGCGGGGATGTCCGAGGGCTGGCGGGAGGTGACCAGGTTGCCGTCGACGACGACCTCCTGGTCGACGACGTCGGCGCCCATCCGCTTCAGGTCACCCTGGATCGTCTTCCAGGCCGTCAGGCGCCGGCCCTTGTACTCGTCGGCGGTGATCATCAGCTGCGGCCCGTGGCAGATCGCGAAGACCGGTTTGTTCGCCCTGAAGAAGGCCTTCACGAAGTCGACGAAGCGCGGGTCGGCTCGCAGGCTGTCCGGCGAACCGCCGCCCGGGATCAGGAGCGCTTCGAACTGATCGGGCTTCGCCTGGTCGATCGCCAGCTCAGCCTTGGTCTTGGACTGCCCCTTCTTGCCGGCGATCTCCTCTCCGGCTTGTTTACCGATCACGACCACCTGGTGGCCGGCCCGGGTGAACTCTTCGTAGGGCTGCTGGAACTCGGAGTCCTCGTAGCCATTGGTGAGCACGCAGGCAATTCGCATGAGCGCTACCTCCACTTGAATTGCGGTTGTTGACGGCTCGACCTCCCACCATACAGGCCTCGCTCCACGGCTCGCTGAGGCTTCAGCCGGCGGCCTTGGAAAGCGCCGAGCGGAGCAGTTCGGAGAGCGTCGGGTAGGCGTGCATCTCGGCCGCCACGACAGCGATCGGCAACCTGCCGGCCATGATCGCGACCGCCTCGTGGATCATCTCGCCGGCCGCCTCGCAAACGATGTGGCAGCCGAGCAGCTGGCCGTCCTCGTCCGCCACGACCTTCACATGGCCGATCGTCTGGCCGTCGATCTGTGCCTTCTCGGCGTCTTTGACCAGGGCCATGCCGACCTTGACGCTGTGCCCGGCCTCGACCGCCTGCCGCTCGGTGCTGCCGACCGAGGCCACCTCCGGCTCGGTGAAGGTGACTCGGGGCACGATCCGGGGGTCGTAGATCTCGGTGCCGCCGCCGGCTCCGACCGCGAGCGCGTTACGGGCCGCGATTCCTCCCATCGCCGTGGCGGTGTGGGTGAAGAGGAGGCCACCAACGATGTCCCCCGCCGCGTAGACCCAGGGCGCGCTGGTCCGGAGGTGGGCGTCCACCCTGACGCCCTTGGGCGTCCACTCCACGCCGGCCGCGTCGAGGCCCAGCGCATCGCCCTGCAGCTCCCGGCCCACGGCGACCAGCAGCGAGTCGACCTCGACCGCGGAGCCGCCCGCCAGCTCCAGGCGGCGGCCGGCGCCGCTGAGGCTGACGCGCTCGAGCTTGGCTGCGGTCCGAACCGTGATCCCCTCGGCACCGAAGGCCTGCCTCAGCGCCTCGCCCGACTCCGGCTCTTCCGGAGGCAGCATCCGCTCGCCTGCCTCCAGGACGGTGACCTCGACGCCGAAGCGGGCGAAGATCTGGGCGAACTCGGAGCCGATCGGCCCCGCGCCCAGCACCGCCAGGCGCCGCGGCAGCGCCTCCAGCTCGAGGGCAGTCTGGTTGTCCAGGTAGCCGCTCTCCTCGAGCCCGGGGATGGGCGGGATCAGCGGCTCAAGGCCGCAGGCGAGCAGCACCGCCCGGGCCTCGAGCTCCCTGCCGTCGACCTGCAGCCGGTGCTCACCGAGCAACCGCGCCCGGGACGGGTAGGCGACCTCGACGCCGGCCTCCCGGAAAGGCTCGGGACCGTGGCGAAGCATGTGGTCGCGGACCTCATCGGCGCGCCCGATCACCTTGCTCCAGTCGAACCGCGGCTCGACCGCCTCGAGCCCGTACTTGGCGGCGGTCCGCATCGCCTGGGCCACCTTGCCGGCCTTGACCAGCGCCTTGGTCGGAACGCAGCCGTGGTTGGTGCAGGTGCCGCCGAAATGGTTGGCCTCGACCAGCAGGATCGAGGTCTTGCCACCGTCCGCGACCGCAAAGGCGGCCTCCGACCCGGCCGCCCCGGCGCCGATGATGACCAGGTCGTAAGCCCGCCTCACGCGGCTAGCCGACCGGTTCGGGCTGGTGCTCCTCCTGGTGCTCGCCTACTGCGCTCAGCTCGGGCTCGGGCTCAGCGGCCGGCTCGGCCGCCGGGCCTTTTCCCCCGCCGACCGACTGCCCCATGGATACGTTGCCGTTGAGGGTCGCGCCGTCTTCGACCGTCAGCTTGCTGACCCGAACATCGCCATGGAGGGTCCCCGAGCCACTCAGGGAGAGCCGGCCGCGAGCGGTGACGTTGCCGGTGACCGCGCCCTGGACGGAGACGTTGTTGCCCTCGATGACGGCCTTGACGTTGGACCCGTTCTCGACCGCCACATCGCCCGTGGCGTGGAGCTCGCCTTCGACATTGCTGCCCGCCACCGTCAGGTCGCCTTCAAAGGTCAGCGAGCCGACCAGCCGGTCCTTGGGCCCAAGCGTGATGGAGTTGTGGGAGTTGCTCTCTCCGCGCTTTCCGCGGCCTCGATTCTCGTGCTGGTTCTCTTCGTCTGCCATGGATATGAGCTCCTTGAATGCGGGGGGGCAGGGGCCATTCTACCGTCGCCCTAAGCTAACGTCGCCCATGCAGCTGTCCGGCGCTGACGAGCTCCTCGAACACCTCGTCGAGTACTACGACCGGGTGGCGCCGGAATACGATTCCTGGGCCGGGGGCCTGCACGGCAGGGTCGCCGCCCGGCTGGCCGAGGTCGCGGTTCCGAAAAAGGGTGAGACCGTCCTCGACGTCGGCTGCGGGACGGGCCTGGTCACCCAGCTGGTCGCCGAGAAAGTTGGCAAGAAGGGCAGCGTGGTCGGCATCGACCTGAGCGCCCGGATGCTGGACCTGGCCCGCCTGAAGGCCCGCCCCAACACCACCTTCATGGCCGTCGCCGCGGAGCACGTCCCCTTCCGCGACAAGAGCTTCGACCTGGTCACTTACGGCCAGTCCCTGCCCTACCTGTCGGATCCCATCGGAAGCCTCGAGGAGTCCATCCGGCTGCTTCGCAAGAAGGGCCGGGTGGCGCTCTCCCTGCACCGGCGGAGCCTCCACACCGAGGCCCAGGACCTCTTTTACGAGGTGCTGGGCGACCTGGCGGTGCGCCATCACCTGCGGGTGCCCGAGCACTCGCCCGAGCGCAGCGTCTTCGGTGAGCCGGAGAACTTGTCCCGCCTCCTCGACGAGCTTGGCTTCAGCGATGTCAGGCTGACCGAGATGGTGACGGGCGGGCGCGCGCGCACCCCGCGCGAGTGGACCGAGCTGATGGCCGGGTCGGGACCTCTTCCTCACACGCTGATCCGGGTCCTGGGTCCGCGGCTCCGGACGGAGTTCGAGGTCACCCTGGCCGAGCGGATGCAGGAGCTGGGCGCCGAAGCCTTCCGCTACCACTTCGCCTTCATCTTCGCGTCGGGCTTCTTAACCGGCTAGGTTTCCTTTCCGGCCCCGCCCGGCCACGCTTCGCCTCCGCAAATTTCCTACGACAGCCGGAGGTGGCGCATGACAATCCTCAGCACCAACGTCCAGCCGGTGCTGGACATCATCAACAACTGGGTCCTGGTCGGCAGGGCGCTCGTGGGGTCGATAGGCGCGCTCGCTTTCGTCCTCGCCTTTCTCTGGAAGATGACAGCCGTCGAGCCGAAGACGGTCCTCCAGGCAAAGCAGTGGATCCAGCGCATCGTGGTCGGGACGATCGGCGTCGAGATGGCGTCGACGCTGGTCGATGTGCTCAAGGGCTCGCTGGGCTGAGGCATCCCGACCGGCATGACCTTCTTCACCGATCCCGGCCAGTGGTTACAGGAGCTGCTGGTCAGCGCCATTCGCAACTGCGCCGGCCAGGTCGTCGGCATCGTCCAGGGCTATCTGCTCTCGACCACCGACGTCTTCCGCGGCGGGCAGTTCACCGACGCCGAGGCGATCGCCCGCTACCAGCCGCCGGCGATCGTGGTGGCCGACTCCGCCCTGGCTGCGGTGGTGATCTGGGGCTCCTACCACATCATGTTCGGGCACGGCATCCGGACGCTCTACTCGGTGCGGATCCTGCTTCCGCGGCTGCTCCTCGCAATCGTCGCCGCCAATTTCTCGAAGCTCCTCTTCCAGTCCGCTGTCGACGTCAACAACGCCCTCTGCGCGGCGGTCGTCCAGACGGGCGTGGGCTTCGATCCCAAAGCACTCTTCGAGATCCGCGACCTCGGCACCGGACCGGCCCTGAGCGTCTTTGTGGTGGCCGCCCTCTTCGCCGGCTACGGCGTGCTCGCGGTCGCCTACGCGCTGCGCTACTCGCTGCTGGTGGTGCTCGCGATCACGGCACCCCTGGCGGCCCTGCTCTTCGTGCTGCCGGACACCCATCACTACTCGCGCAAGTGGGCGACCCTCTTCGTAACCACGCTGCTGATGCAGCCGCTGCAGCTGCTGATCCTGCAGGTCGGGCTGGACCTTGACCTGGCCTCGCCGTCCACCAACCCGGCCCGTCACCTCTTCGCGCTGGCGACGCTCCTGCTGGCGTTCAAGGTGCCGGGTGCACTCCACGCCACCTCGACCGCAGGGACGCATGCCATCTCGGTCGTCAAGCACTACGCCCACCTGGCCACCCACGCGGCGGCGCACATCGCATGAACGTCCTGCTCCTGGGCGCCCTGGCCGTGGCCTCGCTGGTCTTCTTCCTGCTCCTGGGCCAGCGGCCGCCGGCCGCCGCCGGCGAGGTCGTGCCTGGCGCGGTGGTCAGCCAGCCATTCGGCTGCACCACCCTGGAGCTGGAGCCGCCCGATCCAGCCTGCCCCAGCGGGCACTTCCACTCGGGCCTGGACCTCGCCGCCCCGACCGGAACGCCCGTGCTCGCACCGGCCGGAGGAGTCGTGGTCGGCGCCGGCGAGGCCGGGTCCTGCGGCATCCACGTCCTGCTCGACCACGGCGGCGGGGTGGCGACGCTCTACTGCCACCTCGCCCAAGCGCTGGTCGGGCCAGGTCAGCCGGTCTTCGCCGGGGAGCAGCTCGGCCGCGTCGGCGCCACCGGCCTGGCCACCGGTCCCCATCTCCATTTCGAGGTCCACCTGGAGGGCCGGCCGGTGGACCCCGCGGCCTGGCTGCGACAGCTGCCGGTCAACCCAAACCAACTCGGAGGTAAATGAGAACAATGGTCAACAAGATCCACCTGCTGGGACACCTCACCGCCGACCCTGAGGTCCGGGCAACCCCCACCGGCACTCACGTGGCCAGCCTGAAGCTGGCGACCAACACCTATGCCGGGAAGGACGAGCAAGGCGTTCGCAAGGAGCACACCGACTTTCACAATCTGGTTCTCTTCGGACGCCAGGCCGAGGTCGCCGGTGAGTACCTTCGCAAGGGGCGCTTGATGTACGCCGAGGGCAGGGTCCAGACCCGGAACTGGGACGATGCCGAAGGCAAGCGGCACTGGATCACAGAGGTGATCGTGGAGAACTTCCAGATGGCGGGGCCGAAGCCAGAGGAGGCCGCCTGAGCCGGAGCCGGCCCGAAATACCGCCGTCCCCGGCTGGGTTCTCTGACGGTGTGAAATCTCAGCCGGCGGTCGCACTGCGAGACGGGACCGAGGTCGAGCTCCGGCCGCTCGAGCGCGACGATCGGCAGCGCCTGGTCAGGCTATTCGGCCGGCTCTCGCCGGAGACGGTCTACCGCCGCTTCCTGAGCCCGATCCGGGCGCCAAGCGAGGGTGGCCTGGATCGGCTCCTGGACCTCGATCATCGCGAGCGCGAGGCCGTCGCGGCGATGTCGGGCGAGGAGGTCGTGGGCGTCGCGCGCTACTCCCGCGCGCCCGGCACCCGGTCGGCCGACCTGGCGGTCGTCGTCGAGGACGCGTGGCAGGGCCGCGGGCTCAGCCACTTCCTCTTGAAACGCCTCACGGAGCTGGCCCGCAGGCAAGGCATCGACCGCTTCACGGCGACCATCCACAGCGAGAACCGGCCCGCCATCGGCGTTCTCCGCCGTTCCTTTCCGGCGGCCAGCTTCCGCCTGAATGGAACCGAGGTCGAGGCGGAGCTCCCACTCGAACCCCGACTAGGATTTCCAGCTAGATGAGCAAGCGACCGCTGATCGGGATCACCTGCGGCACGATCTCCGGGAGCGGCCCCGCCAAGTACGGCCAGAACCAGTCCTACGTCCGAGCCGTCGAGGAGGCCGGCGGCATCCCGCTCCTGATCCCGCCCCAAGCCTCGATCGAAGAGCTGTTCGAGATCCTCGACGGGATCCTCTTCACCGGCGGAGGGGACCTCGAGCCAACGCTTTACGACTCCGAGGATCGGGGCTCGGAGGGAATCGACGCCGATCGTGACCAGCTGGGCAAGCCGATGTTCGGGATCTGCCGCGGACAGCAGGTGATCAACGTCGCGCTGGGCGGCGGGTTGCTCCAGGATGTCGACGAGCACAGCCAGGAGGAGGCTCGCCATGAGGTCACCCACCAGGTCGAAGTGGCGCCCGGCAGCCGCCTGGCGAAGCTGGTCGGCAGGTTGGTGGAGGTCAACACCTTCCACCACCAGGTGGTGGACCCCGACCGGGTCGGCGACGGCCTCAAGGTCAGCGCCTTCAGCGCCGACGGGCGCCGCTTCATCGAGGGGCTGGAGTCCGAGGATGGCCGGATCCTCGCGGTGCAGTGGCACCCCGAGGAGCTGACCGACCGCGAAGAGGCGCGCAACCTCTTCAAGCGGCTTGTCGACGCAGCGGCCGAGCGTCCGGCGAGCGGCTAGGCCGCCGGCAGCTTCTTCTGCGCCTTCCGGATCAGGTTCCGAGCCTGGTCGAAGTTGCGCCAGACGGCCTGCTGCTCTGCCTCGGCCAGCAGGCGGATCGGCTCTTCCCAGCGCTCGGGTTCCGTTTCGGCCAGGAGGGCGCGGGCCTGGCCCAACGCCTGGTAGCCGAAGACCAGCCCGCCACCCGGGTTGTCGAGGATCTCGAGGGCGATCTTCAGCTGCTCGTGGGCCCGGGGCAGGTCGGTCTCCGAAGCGGTCCGGTGCTCGGCCATTCGCGTCCACGGCGATCGAGATGGCGACGCCGGGGAAGATCGGAAGCCACCAGAAGCCGTTGTTCAGGAAGCGCGCGCCCGAGTTGATCATCTGGCCCCAGTCCGGCGTCGGCACCTGCGCCCCGAGGCCCAGGAAGGAGAGGGTGGCCTCAGCCAGGATGGCGAAGCCGGCCGAGAGCGAGACCTGGACCAGGACCGGGTTCAGCAGGTTCGGGACCAGGTGCTGGAAGACGATCCGGAGCGGGGACGCGCCCATCGAGCGGGCGGCGGTGATGAACTCCAACTGTTTCAGCTGCAGGATCTGGCCGCGCACCAGGCGGGCGTAGACGGGGATCGCCACGATGCCGATCGCGACCATCGCGTTGACCAGGCTGGGCCCGAGCGCTGCGACGATGGCGATGGCCAGGATCAGGCCGGGGAAGGCGAGGAGCGCGTCGACGAGGCGCATCAGCAGGAGATCGGTAAGGCCGCCCCGGTAACCACACACCAGGCCCAGCGCGCCTCCGCCGACCAGTCCCACGACGACCGCCACCAGCGCCACCGGCAGCGATACACGTGCACCCCAGAGGATCCGGCCCAGGAGATCACGGCCCAGCTCGTCGGTGCCCAACAGGTGGCCCGGTCCGGGCGGCAGGTAGGAGTCGTCCGGGCTCTGGGCGAGCGGGTCGTGGGGGGAGATGATCGGCGCCAGCAAGGCGACCAGGAAAAGCAGGGCCACCACCGAGGCGGCGGTGGTCACCCGCGGGTAGCGGCGCAGCGCATCCAGCAGGGACACGCGCCGGAGCGAGGGTGCGCGCGAGACGACGGCGCCGCCGACGCTCATCGGTAGCTGATCCT
>VBHN01000111.1 GCA_005881155.1 Chloroflexota bacterium
TCGATCGGCACCCGCTCGGTGGTGCCGAAGCCGCGCATGTCGGGTGCGATGAACCGGTAGCGATCCGGGGCGCCCGGCAGAAGGTGTTCGAAGAAGCGGCCGGTCGAGAGGTTGCCGTGGAGGAGCAGGACCGGGATTCCATCCTCCGCGCCCGACTCGATGTAGTGCACGCGGAGCCGCCGCGTAGAGATGTCTTTGGCACTTACGCCGGGGAGGAGGTTGTTGGGCATGTCTCAGAGTAGTTTGGCGTGGCGGCGGCCTGAACCCGGGACGTCAGCGAATTGTTGGCGGGGCGCCTGTCAAGAATCCCGACATTCGGCCACTAAGGTCATTCCCTATTCGGCGAGGCCGTGTTAAGCCTATTTCCTGACACCCAAACCCGCCCTCATGACGCGTCAAACCGCTGCCCGCCGCCCGCGGCCGGAGCATGATCCAAGCCTGCCCGGCATCCTGGTCGTCGACGATGTCGAGGCCAATCGCCACCTGCTCGAGAGCTACCTCCTCCACCTCCAGGTCCGCGTCATCCAGGCCGCCGACGGACGGGCTGCACTGGACGCCGCCGAGGCGGAGCCGCCCGATCTCGTCCTGCTCGACGCCCAGATGCCCAAGCTGGACGGCTTCGAGGTCTGCCGGCGGCTGAAGGAGACGCCGGCGACCCGGCTCACGCCGGTGGTGATGGTCACCTCCCTGAGCGCGGTCGGCGACCGCGTGCGCGCCCTCCAGGCGGGCGCCGACGACTTCCTGAGCAAGCCGATCGACAGGGTGGAGCTGGTGGCCCGCGTGCAGTCGCTGCTCCGGCTCAAGGCGACCTACGACCGGCTCGAGGACGCCCAGCAGGTCATCCTCTCGCTGGGGCTTACGGTGGAGGCCAAGGATCCCTACACGGAGGCGCACGCGACGCGGGTCGCGACCACCGCGCGGGCGCTGGCCGAGCTGGTCGGCGTACAGGGCGCCCGCCTCGACGACATCTCCTTCGGCGCTGCGATCCACGACATCGGCAAGGTCGGGATCCCCGACTCCATCCTGCTCAAAGCCGGCCCTCTGACCCAGGATGAGGTCGCCGTCATGCGCCGGCACCCGGGGATCGGCGCCGACATCGTCCGCCCCCTACGTGCCGCGCCCGGCCTCACCGACATCATCCGGCACCACCACGAGAACGTCGACGGCAGTGGCTACCCGGACGGGCTGTGGGGACCCGAGATCCCGCTCGCGGCCCGGATCGTCGCCATCTGCGATGCGTTCGACGCCCTCGTCAGCGATCGCGCCTACCGCCCCGGCCGCAGCCGCGAGGAGGCGCTGCTGACGCTGCGGGCGGGCTCCGGCAGCCAATGGGACCCGCATCTAGTTGAGACGTTCGTTGGAGAGGTGGCCGGCAAGCCGGGTCAGCTGCGCGCCGGATGAGGTTCTCCGCGTCCCTGCGAACCCAGGGAACCGTCCTCCTCGGGGCCCTGATCATCGTCGGAGTTGGCTTCATGGCCGCCTTCTTCGGAATCGGGTCCGCAATCGGGACGCAGCAGAAGGCCTCGCTGTCAGCCCGGGTGACCGAGATCGACGCGCTGAGGCTGGAGACCGGGATGGTCCACCAGGAGAGCGGCTTCCGCGGATACAAGCTGACCGGCCGGCAGGACTTCCTGCAGCCGTACCTGCTGGGCCGGACGGAGGTCGCGACCGCCTCGGCCGCTCTCGACCGCGAGGAGACGAGGCCGGCGGGCAAGCGCCAGCTCAGGGACCTGGAGGCCTCGGTGGCATCCTGGGAGGCCTGGGCCCAGGGGCAGGTTGCGATCGTCGATGCCAACGGTCCGGCGGTGGACGTCGCCGCCAGCGAGCAGGGCAAGGACCTCTTCGACAGCCTCCAGAGCCAATCAAGCGCTTATCAGGCCGGGCTTGCGGCGGCTGCCGCCGGCGCCGACGCGCGGGCCCGCAGCCAGTCGATCGTTTTCCTGGCGGTGCTGTTGGCCTGCGTCCTGGCCGGCATCACGGCCCTGGCCATCTTCGCCACCCGCTTCTTCCGGGCCACCCTCAGCCCGCTGGTGCGGCTGGTCGACGTGGCCGCGCAGCTGGCGGCCGGTGGGAAGGGCAAGGCGGTCGAGATCCCCGGCACCCAGCGCCGCGACGAAGTTGGGCGGCTGGCCCGCTCCCTCGCCGCCTGGGAACAGTCGGCGGGAACCCGCCTGACCCTGGCCCAGGCCATGCTCGAGGTGAGCAGCGAGGTCGACCTGGAGCGCGTGATCGACCTCGGCGTGAACCGCGTCCGCACGGCCCTGGGAGCAGCCGAGGTGTTCGTGCGGCTCCGCTCGGCCGACGATGGGGTCGTCTACAGCTCGGTCTCCAACTTCGACCCCAGGCTGGGGGAGGAGGCCGACTCGCCCGGCCGCGTGGCGATGGCGACCGAGGCGCCGGTCGTGACCGACCTCCGCGACCAGCGTTGGGCCCCCTCGATCCGAGCCTGGGCTCGGGAGCTGGAGCTGGGTCCGGCCCTGGTCGTCCCGATGATCAGCGGCGGGCAGACGATCGGGGTCATCAGCGTGGTGCGGCGCGCCGGCGAGACACCCTTCACCAGGGTGGAGTCGGAGCTCGCGGACATCATCGTCCCCGGCATCGCGGCCGGGCTCAACGTCAGCCAGCTCTTCAGCGAGCTGAGCGCGGCCAACACGAAGTTGGAGCGCGCGAGCCAGGTCAAGAGCGAGTTCCTGGCCAACATGAGCCACGAGCTGCGGACCCCGCTCAACGCCATCCTCGGCTTCAGCGAGCTGCTGATCGACGACGGCGACGGGCACTTCGGCGAGCTGACCCGGACCGAGTTCCTGAAGACGATCAACAGCAGCGGCCAGCACCTGCTCGGGCTGATCAACGACATCCTCGACCTGGCCAAGATCGAGGCGGGCCGGCTGGAGGTGGTCCCCGAGGCCATGGACTTCACGCACGCGGTCGAGGAGGTCCTGGACGCGATGGCCGCCGTCGCCCTCGGCAAGCAGATCAAGCTCGTGCGGAAGACCGGCCGGTCCTTGCGGCTGGTCGCCGACCCCAGGATGGTCCGCCAGGTCCTGCTCAACCTTGTCTCCAACGCCCTCAAGTTCACGCCTGACGGCGGCACCGTCACGGTCGGGGGAAGCCTGGGCGAGGGCGAGCTGGAGTTCTACGTCGCCGACAACGGCGTGGGGATCTCGCCCGAGGAGCAGGAGCGGATCTTCGGCGAGTTCGAGCAGGTCCACGGCCCCAACCAGCGCTTCCTGCAGGGCACCGGGCTGGGGCTGGCCCTGACCCGACGGATGCTCGCCCTCCAGGGCGGCCGGATCTGGGTCGAGAGCAAGCCCGGTGCCGGCGCCACCTTCCGGGCCGTGCTGCCGCTGCGGTCGAGCGCGGAGCCGGTGTTGCAGGAGCCGAAAGCCGCGAGCAACGCGCCGCTGGTGCTGATCATCGAGGACGAGCCGGCGGCCGCCAACCTGATCGCGCACCAGCTCTCCATCGGCGGCTTCCGATCGGTGGTCGCCAGCGACGGCCGCCAGGCCCTGGAGATGGCGAGGACGCTGTCCCCCGTCGCCATCACCCTCGACATCGTGCTGCCGGAGCTTGACGGGTGGGAGGTCCTGCGGACGCTGAAGCTGGACAGCGCCACCAGCGGCATCCCCGTGGTCGTGATCTCCATCCTCGACGACCAGGTGACCGGCCGGGCGCTGGGCGCGGCCGACTACTTCGTCAAGCCGATCGAGCCGCAGGCCCTGCTCGCCGCCCTGGGCCGCTACAGCCTGACGACCAAGGTCAAGAGCCGCACCGTCAAGGTGCTGCTCGTCGACGACGAGGCGAGCTCGCTCGACCTGATGGGCCGGATGCTCGAGCCCAGCGGCTTCAAGCTCCTTCGGACCACCAACGGCGCCGACGCCGTGCGCTTGGCGAACCAGGAGTCGCCGGACGCCATCCTGCTCGACCTGATGATGCCGGGTATGAGCGGGTTCGAGGTCGTCAGCGCGCTCAAGGCCAGGGTCGAGACGGCTGAGATCCCGATCCTGGTGGTCACCTCGAAGGACCTGACCTCGGCCGAGAAGAGGGAGCTCAATGGCAGCGTGGCGTCGGTCCTGCGCAAGGGGTCGATGGCGTCGGTCGACATCGTGACCTGGCTGAAGCAGGCGACCCAGCCCGTCGGGACGGCCAGGTGACCGGCAGGCGCCGGCCCCTGATCCTGATCGTGGAGGACAACGCGGCCAACCTCCTGCTGGCGACCTCCGTGCTGGAGCGGGCTCAGATGGACGTGGTCTCGGCGGCCACCGCCGAGGAGGCACGGGGCATGATGCGTGCGGCGCCGCCGGACCTGGTGCTGATGGACGTGATGCTGCCCGACGGCGACGGGTTCGAGCTGACCAGGGAGCTGAAGACGGTGCCGGGCGCTTCGGGCATGCCGATCGTGGCGCTCACCGCCCGCGCCTTCAAGGCCGACGAGGAGGCCGCGGCCGCCGCCGGCTGTGACGGTTTCATCTCGAAACCGGTCGACACCCGAACTCTCGCGGAACAAGTGAGGCGCTTTCTGCCAACCTAGTCCGGCAGAAATGGCCGGTGAGCACATTGTCATCGCCGAAGACGACGAGGGCAGCCGGCTCCTTCTGAGCGCGTTCCTCGAGCAGGGCGGCTACGAGGTCCGGGTGGCTTCCAATGGTCTCCAGGCCCTGCAGCTGGTCCGGGAGCGGCTTCCGAACATGGTCATCACGGACGTGAACATGCCCGAGATGAATGGGCTGGAGCTGATCCGGCGGCTCCGGTCGCACCACAAGATGGCCCGGATCCCGGTGATCATGCTCTCCGCGCTGACCGCGCCGCCGCAGGTCCTGGCCGGCTACGCCGAGGGCGCCGACGACTACGTCGGCAAGCCCGTCGACCTGACCGTGCTGGGCGCCAAGATCTCCGCCCTGCTGACGCGAAGCGCGGGGGATCGCGCGCCCGAGGGCGCCGGGAAGGTGGTCCTGGTCCAGCACGCCAAGGGCGGTGTCGGCGCGACGACCTTGCTGGTGAACCTGGCCTGCCTACTGGAGCCGCTCTCGGTCACCGGCGTCGGCATCCTGGACCTGAAGATGGGCTTTGGCGACGTCTCCCGGATGCTCGGTGTCCACAACCGGCTGACGCTCGCCGACCTCGCCCTGCAGCCGGTCGAGACCGTCGACGATGCTCTCTTCAGCAAGTTCGTCACCGAGTTCACCACCGGCATCCACGTGGTCTCCGGGACCGAGCGCCCGGAGCACGCCGAGCTGGTCAACGTGCCTGCCGTGCAGATGGCCATCTCCCGCCTGCAGGAGCGCTACCAGTACGTGCTGATCGATGCGCCCGCGGCCTACGACGAGCGGGCCATGGCAGCGCTTGACGTCGCCGACCTGGTCTGCGTGGTGACCGCCTCGACCAACCTTTCGCTGCAGTCGACTGCCGACCTTCTGAAGCTGCTCCGGCGCCTGGACATCAACCGCGCCCGGCAGGTGCTGATCCTCAACCACAACCGGCCGGACGTCTCAGAGTTGAACGCGGCCGAGGTGCTCGGCGAGCGCCTCGACCTGAAGGTGGCCTACACGCCGGCCTTCCTCACCTCCGGCGACGAGGCCAAGCCGCTGGCCGCGACCGAGCCCGACTCGGAAGCCCTGGAGATGCTCGGAGAGTTCGCCGCCGGCCTGGCCGACCGCCTCGCGCGCTCGGCCTCCCGCGCCTCGCGCCAGCAGGCCCTGCCTCGGACCGGTCTACCCCTCAAAGACTGACGGCAGGAAAACACCCAGCACTTTCTGAGGGTCCTCACAGGGCCCCATCAGCGCGCGCGCTCAACCTGACCCTTGCGCGCACTGTTCTCGTCCACCACCTGAGTTTGAAAAGGAGCGATCCCTTCCCATGAACCGAGTCCGAATGGCCATCGCCGCGGGCGCGATGGCCGCCTCAATGATCACCGGGGGCGTGATCGGCGCCGCCCTCTGGGGCACCAGCGCCGTCGCGGCGAGTGCCGCGAACGCCACCACCCTGGCGGCGACGGCCAGCCCGAGCGCCACCGCGCCCGCGGCCGGCACCTTCAAGCCGAACGAGGACGCAACCCACGAGGCTGGGGAGAGCGCCGCGCGCGAGGCCCAGGAGAACGCGGGCCAGTTCCCGACCGTTCCCTAACCCCGACGTCCACCACCATCCGACGTGCGGCGGCCGGCGACGCGCCGGCCGCTCGCACGTTTTCAGGAAGCAAATCCAACCAAGAAAATGAGCACTGAAACAGCCGTCTACGACGGCCGGGCGCTCGGCGCCGGCCTCCGCCTGGTGGTCACCCGCCCGGCGCGGCTCGAGGCGGCCAGGCTGGCCGTCGAACAGCTGCTCGACGAGGTCGACCGCGCCTACAGCCGGTTCCGGCCCGACAGCGAGCTCAGCCTGCTGAACGCCAGGCCTGGGACCGACCAGCCGGTCAGCCCGCTCCTCGGCCGAGCGCTGGCGGCCGCCCTCCGTGGGGCCCAGCTCTCCGGCGGCGCCGTCGATCCCACCGTCGGCCGGGCTCTGCGCCTGGCGGGCTACGACACCACCTTCAGCTCGGTGTCGCCGGTCGGCCCCAGCCTGGTGCTGCGGGCTCACTCGGTGCCCGGCTGGCAGGCGGTACGCTTCGACGCCGACCGGGGCACGGTGCGCATCCCGCCGGGAGTCGAGCTTGACCTGGGGGCCACCGGCAAGGGCCTGGCCGCCGACCTCGGCGCGGCCGTGGCCCTGGACGTCCTGGAGGGCGACGGCGGGGTGCTGCTCAGCCTCGGCGGAGACCTCTCGGTGGCCGGCGCCCCGCCGGAGGGCGGCTGGATCGTCCAGGTCGGCGAGGACAGCGGCTCGCCGATCACCACCGGCGAGGAGGCCGTCAGCATCGGCTCCGGCGCCATCGCCACCTCCTCGACCACCGTCCGGCGCTGGGTGCGGGGCGAGGTCACCCTCCACCACATCCTCGACCCGGAGACCGGGCTGCCGGTCGGCGGTCCCTGGCGCACGGCCAGCGTCATCGCCCGGACCTGCGTCGACGCCAACATCGCCTCGACCGCCGCCATCGTCAAAGGCGAGGGCGCGGCGGAATGGCTGCGAGCCGCCGGCCTTCCCGCCCGGCTGGTCGACCGCGACGGGCGCGTAGCTCGCCTGGGCGGCTGGCCGGAGCCCGGAGGCGGCTCGTGACCAACCGGCTCCTCGACGGCCCGCCGCTGGATTTCGGCGCGGAGCCCTACGCCCAGCACCGCCGTCGGCTCGGGCCGCTCCCGAGCGCCGCCGGGCTGCTGGAGGCACTGGAGTCGAGCGGGCTGCGCGGCCGCGGCGGCGCCGGCTTCCCGGTCGCCGCCAAGTGGCTGTCGATCGCGGAGAGGGCCGGTGGACCGGCGGTCGTCATCGCCAACGGCTCTGAGGGCGAGCCCCTCAGCCACAAGGACCGCCTGCTGATGAGCACCCGTCCCCACCTGGTGCTGGACGGCGCGCTGCTGGCCGCCGCCGCGCTGCGGGCCGACCGCGTGTTCATCGTGGTCGCCGAGGATCTCGCCCGGGCCCCGGCCGTCATGGCCGCGGCGCTGGCCGAGCGGCCGGAGGCAGAGCAAGAAGCCCTGCGCCTGGTCGTCGCGCCGGCCCGCTACGTCGCCGGGGAGTCGAGCGCGATCGTCAACCTGGTCGAGTCCGGGACCGCGGTGCCGACCTACGTCCCGCCGCGCCCTCATGTCAAAGGGGTGGGCCGGGCGCCCACCCTGGTCCAGAACGTCGAGAGCCTCGCCCAGGTGGCGCTGCTCGCCCGCCGGCCGGCGTCTTTCCCCGCCCTGCTGGCCACGCTCCACGCCGCCGGCTCCGGTCCGGTGGTGCGCGAGCTGGAGCCGAGCACCCTGCTGGGGCAAGCCCTGGAGGGGGTCGGCGGCTCGCTCTCACAGACCCGCGCGGTGCTCCTGGGCGGGTACTTCGGGACCTGGATCGACGGCTCCGAGGCGTGGGAGCTGCCGCTCGATCCGCGGGCACTGCGCGAGCTCGGGCACTCCTTCGGCTGCGGTGTCGTCGCCGCGCTGCCGGTCGGCGCCTGCGGCGTCTGCGAGACCTCCCGGGTGCTGCGGTACCTGGCCGAGGAGAGCTCGGCGCAGTGCGGGCCCTGCTTCTACGGGCTGCGGGCGCTGGCCGGCGCCTGCGAGCGCGTCTCCGCCAACCAGGCCGAGCCGGGGGAGCTCCAGCGCCTGCAGCGCTGGGCCCAGGAGGTGCGCGGCCGCGGCGCCTGCCGCCACCCGGACGGCGCGTCGGGGTTCCTGCTCTCCGCCCTTCGGGTGTTCGGCTCCGATTTCGCCGGCCACCGCACTCACGGCAGGGGAGGCCTGGGATGAGCGAGGAGCTGGAGCTGGCCGTCGATCGCACGCGCTGCGACGGCAGCCGGCTCTGTGCCGAGCTGCTGCCGGAGCGGATCCGCCTGGACGACTGGGGCTACCCGATCTTCGAGCCGGGCGCGATCCCGGCGCACCTCCTGCCTCACGCGCGGCGCGCGGTGGCGGCCTGCCCGCTGCTGGCGCTGCGCCTGCGACGGCCTGGCGAGGACTGAAAAACTCCCAGCCCTTTCCCAGCCTTCCGGGAGGCGGCTCGGAGGCGCGGCCGGGATGCTGGATCACATGGAAACCAACAACACCCGCGAAATGGGATTGAGGCTGCTCCGCCGCCTGACGGTCGGATCCTCCGCCCTCGCGCTGGGAGCGGCCGCCGTGTTCGGAGTGATCGGCGCGGCGACCATCCCGGGCACGTCGGCCGCGGCCAGCACAGCTTCCGCGGTCATCGCAACGACCGCCACATCCTCAGGCACGGCCGCCGCGGACACGACCAGCACCTCCAGCTCGACACCGGTGCCCGTGGCCGCCGCGCCCACGACGACTGCGCACGCCGTGACCGGCGCCTCGCGCTAACCCGGCGACTTGCGCCACGCGCTGGCTACTCGCGACGCATTGGTGAAGGTTCCTGGAGGGCGGTGACGGCGGCGTCTGGGCCCCGACCAGCGCCGTCTGGAGTCGGACCCGAACATGGCTTGACTGCATAGGCATGCATTCGACGATTGCCGGAAAAGGCCGCTCTTGGGCTCATTCGATCGCGGCGATTGCCGGCAACGGCCGGTATCGGCCAGTCGATTACGAGTCGAAGGGAGAGACACATTTCCATTCGGCCGCATAAATCAGCCTTTAAGGCGCATAACTATGCATCGCGACGGGAGGCGTCGCTTCGGGCCTCCCTCAATGGCAGACCACGTAAAGTCAGGTTTCGAAAGACGTCCCCGGCGTCTTCGACGCACGGCGGCGCCGATGGGGCGTCAGTTCAAATCGGTATCAGCCCGGCTTCGATCCGCTCCCGCTCCGGTTCCAGGAAGGGCGGCAGGGCGAGCTTCTCGCCGAGTGCTTCCTCCGGCTCGTCCGCCGCGAAACCCGGGCCGTCGGTCGCGATCTCGAACAGGATCCCGCCCGGCTCCCGGAAGTAGACGGACTTGAAGTAGAAGCGATCGATGACGGGCGTCGGCTGCAAGCCAGCGGCCTGGATCCGCTCGCGCCAGTCGAGCTGGGTATCGGCGTCCGGCACCCGGTAGGCGACGTGGTGGACGCCGCCCTTGCCCTGCCGGGCGTACTTCAGCTCGGCCGGCTCCGACAGCACCACCTCGGCACCAGGCCCGCCCGGCCCGACTTCGAGCAGGTGCTCGGTGCCGCCCCCCGGCAGCTCGCGCCGGCCCGATTCGCGAAAACCCATCGACTCGACCAGGACCCGCTCCGTCAGCTGCGGGCGAGCACTGGTCAGGGTCACGCCGTGGAGTCCTTTGACCTGGTGCTCCGCCGGCACCGGGCTGCCCTTCCAGGGCACGCCGCCGGCCAGCCCGCCGTCGGCGACCAGCTCCAGCCGCTGGCCCTCCGGGTCGCTGAAGGCGAGCGCCTCGCGGCCCAGCCGCTCGCCGATCCCCCCGTGCTCGACCCCGGCCCGCGTCAGTGCCTCCGCCCACCAGTCCAGCG
>VBHN01000112.1 GCA_005881155.1 Chloroflexota bacterium
CTGGATCACCTGCTCGCGGTGCTCGGTCGAGAAGTCGATGTCGATGTCCGGGGTGCTGGTCATCTCCTCGTGCAGGAAGCGCTCGAAGAGCAGGTTGTGCTCGATGGGGTCGACGCGGGTGATGCCGAGCACGTAGGCGACGATCGAGTCGGCCGCGCTGCCCCGGCCCTGGCCGGGCACGCCCTTCTCCTTGGCGAAGCGCATCAGGTCCCAGTTGATCAGGAAGAACTCGGCCAGCCCGGTCTTCTCGATGACGTCCAGCTCTTTTTGGAGCCTGCGCGCCACCGCCGGGGTGATCGGGTGGTAGCGCTCGCGGGCGCCGGCCTGGACGAGCTGGTAGAGGAGGCTGAAGGGCGTCTCTCCGCCGGGGACCTTGAAGCCCGGGAAGCGGACCTGGCGGAAGTCGAGGCTGACGTCGCATTCCTGGGCGATCTCGTAGCCGGCGGCGAGGGCCTCCGGGTAGGCGCCGAGGACGGCGTGCATCTCTTCGCCGCTCTTCAGGTAGTACTCGGAGTTCGGCTTCAGCAGGTGCCGCGCCTCCTCGAGCGTCATCCGGTTCTTGATCGCGACCAGCACGTCGTGGAGCGCCTTGCGCTGGGGGAGGTGGTAGTGGACGTTGTTGGTGGCGACCGTTTGAGCCCTGCATTTGCGGGCCAGCTCGGCCTGGCCTGACGCGAGCCAGCCGTCCTCCGGACGGAGGTGGTTGTGGAGCTCGACGAAGACGCTTTCCCGGCCGAACACGTCCTGCAGCGTCTGGAGCCAGGGCTGGTCGACTGGACTGCAGCCGGTGAGGCAGAAGAGGTCCTGTTTGTGCTCTGCCAGACGCTCGAGCGTCGTCCGGGCTTCGCCCTTGGGCTGGTCGTTGTGGGCGTGGCTGAGGAGCCGGGTGAGGCTGGACCAGCCGGTCATGGTCCGGGCGATCAGCAGCAGGTGCCGGCCGTCGACCTCCAGCTCGGTGCCGAGGACGGGTCGGATGCCCAGCCGGCGGGCGTGGTTGAGGAACTTGACCACCCCGTAGACGCCGCCGTGGTCGCTGATGCCAAGGGCAGGCATGCCGAGCTCTGCGGCTCGCTCGACGAGCTCCTCGGGATGGGAGGCGCCATCCAGGAAGGAGTAGTTGGAGTGGCAGTGGAGCTCGACGTAGGGGGTGGTCATTTCTTACCCCTGATTATCGAACATTCGTTCGCTAGGGCTGGGCTCCAAACTTTTCCGCGGCATGAGCTACCCCAACGCGGTGCTGGCCTGGCACGACTTCTACCTCACGGCCGGCGCGGCGGCGGCGACCCTGGCCGGCCTGCTCTTCGTCGGGCTCTCACTTCACCTGCAGACGGTCGTCTCCCACCCTGAGGTGAGGAGCCTGGCCCGGGTCACACTGTCGAACTTCTTCCTGGTCCTCCTGCTCGCGCTCTTCATGCTTCTCCCGACCTCCCAGCCACGGGACACGGCCACCGAGCTGATCGGTGCGGCGGCGGTGAGCCTGGCCCTGATGGTCCGGCCCCTGATCGAGGGCCTGAGAAGCCGGCGAGCCAGGACGCTCGGCCTCGGGGTGCTGATCACCAGGTTCGGGCTGAGCGGCCTCGCCTACCTGGCGCTCGGCGCGATGGCGGCGCTGTTCTGGAGCGGCCGGTTCGAGTTGGCGCTGGGAGGGATGGTGGGGGTCGTCGTGACCCTTCTGCTGGTGGCGGTCAGGAACACCTGGGACCTGCTGGTGACCGTGGCGGACAAGTCCGCGGCCCATCACCGCGGTTAAGGCCGGCGATTGCCGGCGAGCGCCGGTGTGGCAGACGCGCGTCAATCGTAGATTCGTTCCAGGTACCACGCGTCCTCATGCAGGTCGTGGAACAGCTCCACCAGCAGGTCGGTGTTGAGGATCGCCTTCCAGTACTCGCGGGCGATCGGTCGCGACCACCAGTCGGCGTCGGCGATCCAGCGCGAGGCGGGCTGGAGCGGGCCGCGCAGGGGGCCGGCGCTGACCCGGGCGGGCGCTCCGGCCGGATCCAGCTCGACCTCGATCGCCAGCGGCGGATCGCAGAGCCGCGTCATGTCAGCGCTTGCGCGTCGCCTTGATGCCGTGCAGGTCGTCGGCGTGACGCGAGACTGCCGCGGCCGTTCGATTCAAAGTCGCGACCTTGGCCAACCGCGGCGAGCAGTCGAACAGAGGGGGGACACCCCCCTGTCGGCCGTGCTCGGCAAAGCCTGCGCGCGGCCTACCCCCCGGGTCGCCCAGGTTGCGGCTGACCGCGGCGCCCGCGGCGACTCGAGGCTGCCCTTCGCGGAGGGGGGCGGAGGGCGGTTCGGCGGTGGCGCCGACCGGGTCCCAACGGAAGCGCTGGGTGGGGATCGGCGATCCGGCCAGGGCGGGCTCCGGATGCAGGGCGACCTCCGCTCCGTGACGTTCCTGGAGCCGTTCCAGCGCTGCCTTCACCTCCTCGCCCGAGCCGTCGCCGCGGACCCAGAGCCGCAGCTGGCGGCGCCCGGCCGGCTCCAGCAGGGGGAGCTCGATCTCGATCCGGCCGACCGGCTCCGCGGGCTGCCAGGCGCGGAGCCAGGAGCCGACCAACCCGAACAGCTCGGCGCCGCTGCTGAGCGGGTGGCGGACCAGCGCCTCCCGCTCCTCGGCATCGAGCAGCACCCGGACCTTCTTGGCGCCCGCGCCGCGCAGGCCGAGCTCGGCGGCGAGCTCGTCGCAGAGCGCCCGGCCGACGAAGAGCAGCGCCTCCCGCTCCTCCAGCGGCGGCTCGAACTGGCGGTGGGCGAGGTCGAGCGGGGCGGGACCCAGGCCTGCAGCCGGTCCGGTTCCAAGCCCCGCGCCCGCAGCGCCGCCAGCCGGCCCTCGCGTCCCAGCTGCGACTCCAGCTGGCGGGGTCCGATCCGAGCGACCTCGCCGAGGCTGCGCAGGCCGAGCAGCTCCAGCCGCTCCTCCTGCCAGGGCTCGAGGCCCAGCACGGAGATCGGCAGCGGCGCCAGGAACTCGGCAGCTCTCTCGACCGTCAGCAGCCGTCCCGGCCGCGCCCGGGTCGCGGCGACCCGGGCGCTGAAGGGACCGGCCGCCAAGCCCAGGCGAGGCTCGGCGGCGGTTGCGTCGCGCAGCCGCCGCCGCATCTCGCGCAGCGCCAGCGAACGGTCGACGACCCCCTCCAGGTCGATCCAGGCCACGCCGGACGTGCGCACCTCCACCACCGGCGAGAGGTCGTAAAGCGTGGAGGAGATGAGCTCCGCCAGCCGCGTTGCCCCGGCTGGGTCGGGGCCCAGCAGCTCGGCGTCCGGGCAGAGCTGCTGTGCCTGGCGCTGGCTCTGGCCGGGCCGCACGCCGGCCTCGATCGCCTCCGAAGAGGCACAGACGACCGTCTCCCGCCAAGCCGCAACCACCACCGGCCGGCCGTAGAGGTCGGGCCGGAGCGCCAGCTGGAGGTGGGGGACTAGACCACAGCCGACTCTTGCTCGCCCGTCTCCAACCAAGTCCGCTCCACCTCGCCCAAACCACTTTCCGGGTACAGCCCCGCCCCCAGCGGGTAGTTGATCTCGACCTCGGCCATCCGGCCCGGCAGCGAGACCTTGTTTTTGACGCAGGTGACCCGCGCCCGCAGGCCCACCAGCTCGCCCCGCTCCAGCTTCCAGGTCAGACGCTCGACCGCCAGGCTGAGGCTGGAGGCGTGCGCCAGCGCTCGCGGAGCCTCCTCCACCAGCGCGACGACCAGCGCCTCCGACCGCTCGGCCGCGGCCGCCAGCAGTGGCAGCCAGGGCTCGGCCGCCGCCGCGACCCGGGCGGGGAGGGAGAGGAGCAGGAACCCGGCACCCGCCTTCGCCAGGGCGACCGCTGCCTCTCCCACCGCGTCCGTGTCGCCCGCCGGCGGTCTGACCACGGTCAGCGCCCGCAGGTCCGGCCGGAACTCCATCAGCGCCCAGGGATCGAAGCTCCGCCCCGGGTCGACCGCGATGGCGGTGCCGAACTCGCGCGTCGCCCGGGCGAGCATCGCCAGCCCAAGACTGGTCTTGCCGCAGGAGCCCTGGCCGCTGATTACGCAGACCCGGCCCCGCGGGAGCCCATCGATCCCGGTGAGGCGATCGATGGCGCCCACCCCGCTGGGCCAGGCTGAAACCGCCGGCAACCGATCGACCGCCGCCAGGGCGTGCCCGCCGAAACGGAGGTGGATGACATCCACCGCCTGGTTCAGGCGGACGTGCTTGGACTCGATCGGCATTTTCCCTGCCTACAGATTATCGAACAAATGTTCGACAGTCAACGGGTCAGTTTGTCGGGCGCCGCCTCCCCCAGGTGACCACCAGCAGCCCCACTCCGACCACGGCGCAGCCGAGGCCGACCCAGAACCAGAACCTCTCGCCGGTCATGAAGCTGCCTTTGACATAGCCCAGTCCCTGGCCCATCCAGACGCCGCCAAGCAGCAGCAGCAGCACGCCGAAGGTGAGGCTGCTGTTCTTCAAAAGGAGAGCACCCTCTCGGCCTCCATCGTCAGCCGCACCAGGTCGGGCGGTCCGATGAAATGCTGGTTCTCGCCCAGCTCCGAGACCCCACGGGCCTCAGCGCAGCCCTTTCAAACGTAGACCGGGATCCCCGCCGACCGGCACTTGGCCAGCAGGTCGGCCAGGGGAGGGATGCCGACGCCGCGGACCCCCTCGGCGACGCCCGACCCCAAAAGCCCGGTCGCGTCGCCGGCCAGGATCACGGCCACCTCGACGCCGGACGGGGCCGCGCCATTGGCCGCGATGTGAAAGGGAATGCTGGCCCGGGTGGGGTCGGACATCCCGGAGCTGCCTACGATGACCAGTTTTGCCATGTATGCATGATGAAGGCGATGCCCGCCGTCGAGGTAGTGGATTCGGTCCGGACGCCGGTCCCGCCGCCGCCGGAGCGGCTGCGCGACGGTTACTTCGAGGCCACCCAGCACCTCTTCGCCGGCCTCGTGCGCTGGACCGGCGACGCCTTCCGAATCGGCCCGCTGAGCCTGATCGAGTTCGGCCCGCCGGCACGGATCGTCGCCGGCTGGAGCTACCCGCTGACCGGCGGGCTGCTCGCCGCCGAGCCCGGCGGCAGCCTCGACCTGGAGGAACAGGACGGCTTGATGAGAGCGGTGGTCCACGGCTACCGGCCGCTGCTCCCCATGCTCATCTACCGGCTCACCCAGCTCCCCTTCCACCACTTCCAGAGCCGCCTCGCCCTGCTTCGAGTGCGCGGCCGGCTGCCCGCGCCAGCCCCGCCCGCCCCGCCGGCCAACCGCCTCGCGGCCGGCGCCGTCGACGCCCTGCTCTGCCTGGTCGCAGCTCGGGGCCGTCCGGCTCGGGCCGCGTTGATCGCGACCGCGTACCACGTGGGCGGCTGGAGCCTGCTCGGAGGCCTGACCGTGGGCGGGCTGCTTTTCGGACAGCGGGTGGTCGCCCTCGACGGAACGCCGTTGACGCCCGGCCAGGCCCTGCTGAGGTTCGCCGCGCTGCCTGCCGCGCTGTTCCGACTGCGGGCCGTCCACGACGAGGTCGCGGGCACCGAGGTGGTCCGGCCGTAGCGACCAGGAGCCTGTCCGCCAGCGTCCGCATCGGCCGGCCACCGACCGCTGTCTTCGACTGGGTCGCCGACCACCGGCACGTGCAGCAGGTGATGGAGGGGGTCCGCGAGTGGCGCCCCATCGGCAGGCAGGCAACCGGCGTCGGCGCGCGCTACCGGGTCGAGGTCGACGCGGTCGTGGTCCCGCTTCGGGCCGTCCTCGAGATCGTGGAGTGGGAGCGGCCGCGTGCGATCGGCTGGACGACCGAGTCGAGCCCGGTCAGCAACGGGGGCCGCTGGACCTTCCGGCGCGCGAAGGGTGGCACCGAGGTCGAGCTGAAGGTCAGCTACGATCCGCCGGCGGGCGCGGTCGGCAACTTCCTCGCCTCCCGGGTGGAAGGTATCGTCGAGGAGCGGGTGCTGGAAGCGCTTCAGAAGATGCGGCTGAAGCTGGAGGCGGGCGGGTGATCTATCTCGGCCACGGCGCCTCCGCGGGCGCCGAGTCGATGCGTCCTCACGTCGAAGGCCTGCGCCGCCGCGGCGTGGAGGCCGCCGCCGTCCAGCTGCCGCGTGGCGGCGGTGCGGAGCGGGCCATCCCGGTCTTCCTGGACCAGTCTGGCTCGGGCCCGGAGATCGCAGTCGGCGGCCACTCCTTCGGCGGTCGGGTCGCGAGCCTCCTCGCCGTCGAGCACCCGTTCCGGGCGCTCGTCCTCTTCAGCTACCCGCTGCACCGGCCGGGATTCCCGGACCAGCTCCGGACCGAGCACTGGCCGCGCATCGAGTGCCCGGTCCTCTTGCTCTGCGGCGAATCCGACCCCTTTGCCCGCCCCGAGCTGCTCCGCCGCGAGGTCAAAAAGCTGCGCCGGCACGAGCTCGTCACCTATCCAAGAGCCGGCCACGGGCTCAAGGGAGCAGACCTCGAGGACGCCCTGGACCGGACGGCGAGCTTCCTCCGCTAACCTGCGCGAGATGGACATCGAGCGCGGCCGCCTGCAGGCCAACGGCATCAACTTCTCCGTTCTGGCCGCGGGCAAGCGCAACCGGCCGGTTGCGCTGCTTCTGCATGGCTTCCCGGAGGGCAAGGAATCCTGGGAGCCGCAGCTCCGGGCGCTGGCCGAGGCGGGCTGGCGGGCCGTGGCGCCAGACCTCCGCGGCTACGGTGGCACCGATGCGCCCAAGGGAGTCGAGGCTTACGCGATGCCCCACCTGGTGGCCGACATCGAGGGCCTGATCAACGCCCTGGGCGAGGACCAGGTCGACCTGGTCGGGCACGACTGGGGCAGCCTGGTCGGCTGGCCGTTCGTCAGCCGCCATCCCAAGCTGGTGCGGACCTGGACCTCGCTGTCGATCCCGCACCCGCTCGCCCTCGGCCGCGCCAGCGGGCTCGACGGTGGCTCCAGCCCCGACCCCGAGCAGCGCGACAAGTCCTCCTACGTCGGGCTCTTTCACAAGGTCGGCAAGGCGGAGGAGGTGCTCCTCGAGAACGGCGCCCAGCGGCTCCGCGCGATGTACCTGCTGGGCCCCAACCCGGACGCGGTGCCGGAGGAGACGATCGACCTCTTCGTCAAGGGGATGGAGCGGCCCGGGCGCTTGACCGCCGGGCTCAACTACTACCGCGCCAACCTGAAGCCGAGCGCCTACGCCGCCTACCCGCCCTCCCCCCAGCCGATCAAGCCGCCGACCACCCTGGTCTGGGGGGACCAGGACCCCGCCCTCGGCCGGCGCGCCGTCGAGGAGACCGCCGCCCTGGTCGAGGCGCCTTACCGGCTGGTCGTCCTCGAGGGCGCGGGCCACTGGCTCCAGTTCGAGCGCCCGGACGAGGTCTCGCGGGCCATCGTCGAGAACGCTTCCGCGGTCGCCGGGCGAGACAATTAACCTCGCGATGGGACGGTTCCGGTCGCTGACGGCGCGCCGGGTCGGCCAGCGGCGGAGGGGCGTCAGCACCTTCGGCCTGGTGCTGCTGGTGGTCGGCGTCGCCACCCTCCTGGTCAGCTACTTCTTGCCCGGCTGGGTGGCGCGGCTCTGGCCGCTGCTGGTCGTCGCGCTGGGCGTGCTGGGCCTGGTCCGGCGGCCCGACTTCGTGACCGAGCTGGAAGCGCTCGTCCCCGGGCTGGCCAACGCCGCCGATCGCCAGCGGCGGCGCTTCAGCCTTGGTCTGGTGGTCCTGGGATTGATCCTGCTCGTCTTCACCAGCCGTCTGGTCGACGACCGGATCGCGGGGCCCGCGGTGATCATCGCGCTCGGGCTGGCCCTGCTCTGGCGGCGCTACCGCTGACCGACCGGGACTGGGTCGAGCTCTTCTCCGCCATCGCGGCCGAGGTCCGCTCGGCGGTTGCGCCGCTGATCGGCACCGAGGGCGGCCGCCAGGAGATCGCGACCGGCGCCGGCGGCGACCGCACCGTCGAGATCGACCGGCGCGCCGAGGAGGTGGCGATGGCAGCCTTCGCCCGCGCGGCCGCCGGCGGCGCCACCTTCAGCGTCCTCTCCGAGGAGGCCGGGCACCGGCCCTTCGGGGCCGACTACCCACTGGTCTTGCTGGACCCGATCGACGGCAGCCTGAACGCCAAGCAGGGCGTGCCCTGCTACGCGGTCATGCTCAGCCTCCTCGACGGGCCGCGGGTCGGCGACCTGCGGGTGGGCTACGTGATGAACCTGGTCAGCGGCGACGAGTTCACCGCCAGCAAGGGCGGCGGCGCTTTCCGGAACGGCGAGCCGATCCTGCCCCTGCCGCGTCCCGATCCCGAACGCATCGAGGTCCTCGCCCTGGAGAGCTCCCCGCGCAGCCTTTTCGAGGCCGAGGAACTGGTGCGGCGGGCGGCCAAGCTGCGGATCCTGGGCTCGATGGCCCTCTCCATCGCCCATGCCGCGACGGGCGGATTCGACGTCTTCTGCTCGCCGCTGCGGGCGAGGGTCTTCGACATGACCGCCAGCGTTCTGATCCTGCGAGAGGTGGGCGGAGTCGCCACCGACCTGAAGGGGCGGGCGCTGGATGAGCTGGAGGTGGGCTTCGAGGTGCGCACCACGCTCCTGGCGGCTGCCGACGGGGGAGCCCACCGGCTCGCGCTGGAGATCCTGGGCGGTGACTGACGGCGATACTTGTGGCGTTGCGCGTGCAGGGCCCTGACCCGCGCCGGGTCGTAATCGAAGGCATCACCCCCCTGGTCGAAGCCGGACAGTTCCCGGCCAAGGCCTCGTTGGGCGAGCGCATCCGCGTCGAGGCGGACTGCTTCGCGGACGGGCACGACGCGCTGGGAGCGGTGCTCCTGCACCGCCGGGACTGGGAGCCGGGATGGACCGAGGTCCGGATGACCGAGCTCCCCAACGATCGCTGGCGCGGCGAGTTCGCGCCCCAGGAGCTTGGCGCCCACTGTTTCACCATCGAGGCCTGGGTCGATCACTTCGCGACCTGGGCCCGCGACTTCGCCAAGCGGGTCGATGCGGGCCAGGAGCTGGAGGCGGACCTCGAGCTCGGCGCCCGCCTGGTGGAGGAGGCGGCCGGGCGCGCCAAGAGACCGGACTCCACCGCGCTCCGGGCCGCGGCCAAGAAGCTCCGCTCGAGCGGCCCGCGCAGCAAGGGCAGCGCAGCCAAGGCGGCCCTGGCGCCGGAGCTCAAGGCCCTGATGGACCGCCACCCCGACCGCTCCAACGCCACCCGCCACCCGCAGGAGCTGCAGGTGAACGTCGACCCGGCGCTGGCGCGCTTCAGCTCCTGGTACGAGATGTTCCCGCGCTCGACCGGGTCCGACGGCCGGCACGGCACCTTCAAGACCACCGAGGAGCGGCTTCCGTACGTGGCCGGGATGGGCTTCAACATCCTCTACCTACCGCCCATCCATCCCATCGGCCGCACCCACCGCAAGGGCC
>VBHN01000113.1 GCA_005881155.1 Chloroflexota bacterium
TCTCTGCAGCTGCGGCTGCACCCGGCCGAGTCCAGGGTGCGGATGCTGGCCGGCAAGATCCCCAGCGACTTCATCGCCTTCGACGTCCTGGCGATCGGGGACGAGGACTTGAGGCCACTGCCCCTCTCGGCCCGCCGCGGTCGCCTGGAGGGACTGCTGAAGGGGGTGAAGCCGCCGATCCACCTCACGCCCTACACCCGGGACGCCGCGGTGGGCCAGGAGTGGTTGGACGTTTTTGAGGGCGCCGGCCTCGATGGCATCATCGCCAAGGCCTGGGAGCAGCCCTATCTCCCGGGCAAGCGAGGTTGGGTGAAGGTCAAGCACGAGCGGACCGCCGACTGTGTCGTCATCGGCTACCGGCTCTCCAAGGAGGGCAGCTCGCTGGGCTCGCTGCTTCTTGGCCTCTACGACGACCAGGCCCGCCTGCATTACGTCGGCCACACCTCGTCCTTCGACGCGGCGACCCGCCGCAAGCTGCTGGCCGAGCTGCAGCCGCTGCGCGAGGGCGCGGTCGAGTGGCCGGGCTGGAGCGAAGCCGAGGTCGAGCAGTGGCGAAGCGGGGGGGTAGGCCGCGCGCAGGCTGAGCCGAGCACGGCCGACGGGGGGGAGCCCCCCCCTCGAAGACAGCCGGGGGGCCAGAGCCGTTGGTCACGAGGGAAAGAAACGGAGTGGGTGGGGCTGCGGCCGGAGCTGGTCTGCGAGGTCAGCTACGACAAGCTGCAGAGCGGGCAGCGCTTCCGCCACGCCACCGGCTTCCGGCGCTGGCGCCCGGACAAGCCCCCGGCCGAGTGCCGGTTCGACCAGATCGAGTCAGTTGCCCAGTTCGACGTGGCCTCGATCCTGGGGCAGGGGGGAGGCCGCGCGCAGGCCTAGCCGAGCACGGCCGGTGGGGGGGACGCCCCCCCACCAGCGGCTAGGCGGGGCAGCTTGGCCGCGGGCCCGCCGGGCCCGTAGTAGCGCATGGCGGCCCTGCCCAGGGCGCTGACGGTGACCCAGTCGAAGGTCGCGCCGACCGCCATCCCGATCGCTAGAGGCACCAGCCTCCCGATCGTGGAAAGCGCCCTCGAGCCCACCACCCGGGCCAGGATCCGAGCTAATACGTGTCCGCCGGCCCGGCCCAGCCACTCCTTGGGAACGGCTCTGAAAGCCGCGACCGAGATCCGCTCGCCGCCGGCGACCAGCACGTTCTCGCGCAGCTTCACCGAACCGCCCGCGATCCCGACCACCACCAGCGCCTCCAGGACCCGCTCGTCGGAATCGAGCAGCTCGTGCCCGTAGAGGATGGCGATCGCCATCACCAGCTCGGTCTCCTGCTCCAGCGCGTAGAGCGCCTGGCTGGTCGCGGCGCCCAGCGAGAGCAAGGTGCCGAGGCCCGGGGCGATCGCGGCTGCGCCGCTGGCGGCCCCGGTCGCGGCGACGCGGACCCGGGTGTCGCGGATCAACTTCCGGGCGAGCTGGTCGCTGTTCAGCCCGGGGTTGGCCATGCGCACCGCCTCGACCTTCGCGCGCAGCGCCGGCTCGCGCGAGCGAAGTGCGCCGGCCAGGGCGTTGAGGATGTCCCGAAGCTGCGGCGGAAGCCGGTCCAGGTCCATAACGCCCAGCCTAAGGGTGAACGGCCTAGAGGGCCACGCCCCGGTTCACCCAGTCCGGCAGGAGCTGGGTGACCTGCAGGGTGACCCAGCTCAGGTGGTTGGTCAGCAGCAGCAGGCCCATGACGGTCAGGATCCCCGCGCTCGCGTAGTCGATCAGGTGCCGGCGGCGGTTGAGCGCCCGCACGGCCGGCGCCGCCCACTCGAAGCCGGCGGCCAGGACCAGGAAGGGAAGACCCAGGCCGAGGCTGTAGAAGAGGATCAGGAGGAGGCCGGTCGCGGTCGTCCCCTGGTCCAGCCCGGAGGTCAGGATGGCGCCCAAGGTGGGGCCGACGCAGGGCGTCCAGCCGGTCGCGAAGCCAAGGCCGAGCAGCAACCCGCCGGTCGCGCCGCCCCCGCCGGGCGCCGTCTTCAGCAGCCGGAGCTCCCGGTTCAGGAAGGCCGGGCGCGCGATTCCCAGGAACTGCAGCGCGACCAGGATGACCAGGATCCCGGCGATCGGCTCGAGGACGAGCAGGTAGCGCGAGAGCACGGCCTGGAAGGCATAGAAGAAGAGCACGAAGACCGCGGTCAGGCCGGCCACGAAGGCGACTCCGGCCAGCACCAGCCGCGCCCGGTTGGGCGACTCCTCGTCACCGGCGCGGCCGCCGAGGTAGGCGACGTAGGCGGGCACCAGCGGCAGCACGCAGGGGCTGAGGAAGGAGACCAGGCCGGCGAGGAAGGCCAGCGAAGGGCTGATGTGACTGAGCACGTCCGCTCAGCAGAATACGGCGCTTACGGCTTCCGACCCTGCAGCCAGAGCACCTGGTAGGGGGCCAAACGCAGCCTTGACAGGTCGCTGAAACCTTCGCCGCTGATCAGGTCCTCCCACTCACCCGGATAGGCGAGCTCCCAATCGCCGGAGGCGGCTGACGGCGAGTCGGTGACGTTGTGAAGGGTCAGCACGAGCTGGCCCTGGCGCGGTCCGCGGGCGAGGGCGAAGATGTTCGCGCCGGCCTGCAGGACCCGCTGCGCGGAGTGGGTTTGGAAGGCCGGCTGCCGGCGGCGGACGTCGAGCAGCCGGCCGTAGCGCGCGAAGACCTGAGCTTGCCGCGTGGCCGGGTCGGAAAGTGCGGCCTCGACCTCACCCAGCTTGAGCCGCTGGTGGTTCAGGTCTCTCTTCCACCCTGACCGTGCCAGCCCCGCCTGGTCGTTGGAAGAGCCGAAGAGGCTGTGGATGTAGATGCCGGGAACACCCGCCAGGGCCAGCATGATGGCCTGCGACGCCATGAAGCGATCGAGCTTCGTCGACCAGGCCTCGGTCTCGTCAGCGGGGTCGGAGAGGGCGTCGAAGAAGGTCGTGTTGAGCTCGTAGGGGCTCACGCTGCCGTCGGGGTTGGCCTTGTCCGACACCTGCCCGCCGTGGGCGAGAACCCGTCGGGCCAGGTTCTCGAGCTCCGCCCCGGAGAGGAGGTCGCGGGCCGGCACCACGCCGATGCCGTCATGGGAGGCCAGGAAGTTGAAGAAGGCCGTTCGCTCGGAGGGCGGGGAGAGGTTGCTCGGCCAGGCTGTCAAGCGGGTGGCGTCGCCGCCTGCGAAGGCGTCCAGGACCAGAGGCGCAAGGGGGAACTGATACACCATCTGCGCCTCGTCGAGCCCATCACCGAAGTAGCTGACGTTGTCGCGCTGCGGCACGTTGGTCTCCGTCACGATCTGGACCCACGGCGCCACCTCGTCGAGCACGTCGCGGAAGAGCTTGACCAGCTGGTGGGTCTGCGGGAGGTGGACGCAGGAGGTGCCGGGCCGCTTCCAGAGGTAGGCCACGGCGTCCATCCGGAGCAGGTCGGCGCCGCGCTCGACGTAGGTCAGCATGACCTCCAGCATCCGGAGCAGAACCTCCGGGTTGCGGTAGTCGAGGTCCACCTGGTCGGGACCGAACGTGGTCCAGACCCAGCGCGGTCCCGACGCGGTCTCGAACCGGGTCAGCAGCGGGCTCGTCCGGGGGCGCGTCACCGTCGACAGGTCTGTCGCCGGGTCGACCGTGATGAAGAAATCGCGGTAGGGAGGCTCCCCTCGCAGGAAGGCCTGGAACCAGGCGCTCTCGGCCGACACGTGGTTGAGGACGAAGTCGATCATGAGCTGGAACTCCGAGTGCAGGGCTTCGACGTCCTCCCAGCTGCCGAGGTCCGGCCGCACCGCCAGGTAGTCCTTGACCGCGAAGCCGTAGTCGCTGGAGTAAGGGAAGAAGGGCAGCAGGTGCAAGCCTGAGAGACGCTCTTTCAGATGGCTCGCGGCGAACTTGTGGAGCGCCGACAGCGGGCTTGCCTCCCCGCCCAGCAGCGTGTCCCCGTAGGTGATCAGGAGCGCGTCATTGGTCGAAGCGCTGATCTCATCCGAGGCGCGGCCGGCGAGCCTCGTCCGGAACCGTAGCTCGGACCCGTAGAGGTCATGGAGTCGGTCGTGGCGCATCCCGTTAGAAGTATTCCTCGATGCCTTCCTGCGAAGGCCCCTCCGAAGATTTCTCCACAGAGTGTCGATATCTTGTGCATATCCAGGATAGGTGCTACCATATGTCCGCGCCAACCAGCGCCTCACAACGAATTTCACGCCCCACCCCAGCCCCGGAAAGCTCGCGCAAGCGGGCTTTCCCTTCTTTTGTGGTCGTTTCAGAAGCGGGGCTGCGGTTCCGCCAGCGCCAGCAGCCGTTCCGAGAGCTGGTCGGCCAGCTCGCCGGAAAGGCCGCCGAAGAGACGGGAGCGCAGCGAGCGCCGGACCCCGTACCAACGGACCCGTTCCGGCACCCCTGCGGCGCTCGCGGCCAGCCGGACCGCGTCGTCGAGCGTCCCGACCTCGTCGGCCAGCCCGGCCTCGACGGCCGAGCGGCCGGTGAAGACCTCGCCGGTGGCCAGCTGCCGCAGCCGCTGGGGATCGATCTTCCGGCCTGCCTCGATCCGCTCCAGGAAGAGCGCGAAGTACTCGTCGACCAGTGCCTGCTCCTTCTCCAGCTCCTTCTTGGTCGGCTGGCGCCAGAAGGCGCCCGCATCCTTCAGCTCGCCGCTCTTGCTCACGTTGACGGCCAGGCCGTAGCGGCGCAGGAAGTCCTCGGCCAGCGGGCGGACCGAGATGACGCCGATGGAGCCGATGACCGCCGCCGGCTGGACCACCAGGGATCGGGCCGCGGCGGCGATCAGGTAGCCCCCCGACGCGCAGACGTTGCCGGCGAAGGCGAAGACGGGCTTCTCGGCGGCGACCCGAGCGAGCGCGCCGTAGATGTAGTCGGAGGCCGCCACCGTGCCGCCCGGCGAATCGATCTCGATGACGACTGCCTTCACCGCCCGCCGCCGCCGGAGGCCGTCGAGGAGCGGCACCCACTGCTCGGGACGGACTGCCAGCCCGATGGTGCCGCGGAGGGCAACCGCCGCGATCGGGCGCGACCAGGGCAGGATCAAGGCTTCGGGCTCCGGCTGTCGAACTGGCGCGGAAAGGCGGTCGGTGTGAAGGCGACGAAGGCCGGGGCGATGCCGACCGAGGCGGCCGAGCCGGGCAGGGAGCCGCCGTTGTACCTGCCGCCAAGCGCTCCCGCCCGGGCGTCCAGAGCCGCCGGGTCGGTCGCCGGCCAGGTCCCATGGTCGATGCGGTCGAAGAGGACCTGGAAGGCCGCGATCTGCTCGGCGGGCGTGAAGATGCAGTGGTTGGCCCGGTGCACGAAGAGCTGCCGGAGCTGGTCCTGGCTGCCGGCGCTGGCCACCACGTCCGCGTAGGCCGCTTCGTTGGCCGGGTTCACCAGGCCGTCGCCGGTGGTGTGCAGCGTCAGCACCGGCAGCCTTCCCAGCTTGCCGTCGAAGGTCAGGTTGTGATCCAGGTAGTCGACGGCAGCGGGGTCGGCCGTGACGCGCGGGGCGCCGTCGAGGCGGGCCAGGTCGGCCTGCAGGTCGAGGCCCGCCGCGCGGTATAGCGCCTCCGTCTCGGCACGGTCGGTGGAGCCGGCGAACGCCTTGGCGTAGTCGACCCCGGTGTTCCAGGAGGGGTTGCCGCCGGCGCGCTGCTCGAGCTCGGCGCGGAAGGCGAAGACGTAGGTGAAGTCCGTCCCTTCCCAGCTGACCTGGTTGGCGACCTGGGCGCCGAAGTCGCTCGGCGCGGGCTCGGGCGCCAGGGGGTTGAACCAGCCAGGCAGGTCGCCGAGGGCGGCGATCAGCGAGAGCCGCGCCAGGCCTTGGGGCGCGGCCTTGGCCGCGGCGACGTCAGCACGGGCCCGGGACAGGTTGGCTCCGGGGTCGGCGATGTGGACGACCTGCAGCTGGGGGTCGAGCAGCACCTGGGTCGCGAAGCCGAGGTCGAGGGCGCCGTTCCAGTTGGCGATGCCGCCGGCCAGCACCCCGCACATCGGGAGAGCGCCGCTGAAGAGCTCGGGGTGGAGCTGGACCAGCCCGGCGCTGATGATCCCCCCCAGGGAGTGGCCCCAGGCGATCGTCTGCTTGGGTTTTCCGAACTTCCTTCCGAAGAGGTCGAGGAGCGCGACCTGGTCCTTGAAGGCGTCCGCCAGCGCCCAGCCGGTGCTGCTGTAAGAGGAACCGGCAAGTGCGTAGCCCTGCTCGAGCAGCCAGCCCTTGGTGGTGGCGTCGCCGCTGTCGCCGGCCGGGTTGCCGCCGGTGGGCGCCGCGTAACCGTGGCTGTAGAGGAGGAGGGTGCCGTTCCAGCTCTTGGGGATGTCCACCAGGTAGGAGGCGGCGCCGATGCTGCCCGTGTAGGTGCCCGCCTTGGGCCCCTTTGGAGCCGGCGCGGCCGCCTGGCTGCAGGCGACCAGCCCCAGCGCGAGAACGACCAGCGCGGCCAATACCCTCACGGCTTGGTGACCACTCACGGGGGAAGCACCGCGACGCTGCGGCGTGTGACCGCTCACGCCAGCGAGACCATCTCCAGGAATTCGTCGTCCCAGAAGTCGTTGATGCCCTCTGGCATGAGGAGGATCCGCTCCGGCTCCAGGCGCTCGACGAACTCCGCGTCATGGCTGACGACGACCAGCGCGCCCGGCCAGGCCCGCAGCGCCCGGGCGAAGGCGTCTCGCGAGGGTGGGTCGAGGTTGTTGGTCGGCTCGTCGAGGACCAGCAGGTTGTGCCGCCCGGCGCAGATCTGGGCCAGGGCCAGCTTCGTCTTCTCTCCGCCGGAGAGGCTGCCGGCGAGCTGGAAGGCCGCGTCGCCGTGGAGGCCGAACATGCCCAGCAGCTGTCGAAGCACCGGGTCGTCCGCCTCCGACGCGTCGCGCATGTGGTCGAGGACACTGCGCGCGGGCTCCAGGCCCTCGTGCTCCTGCGCGTAGTAGCCGAGCGAAACGCCGACGCCGGTCCGGAATCCGCCCGCGTCGGCGCGGGTCTTGCCCGCCAGGATCCGGAGGAGGCTGGACTTGCCGGCGCCGTTGTAACCCATGATCAGCAGTCGCTGGCCCTTCTCGACCTGGAAGCTCACGTCGGTGAAGACGGCGGGGCCGCCGTAGCCCTTGGAGACGCCGTCGACGCGCAGGACGATCCGGCCCGAGTGGGGAGGAGGAGGGAAGCGGAAATTGATCTTCCGCTGGCGGCGCTGCACGGTGACCGCGCTCTCCTTCATCCGCGCAATCCGCTTGTCCAGCGACTTGGCGGTCCGGGCTCGCTTCTCCGTCTGCCGGCGCATCACGTCGGCCAGCGTTTGCAGGCGCGTGATCTCCGCCTGCTGGCGCTCCGCCGTCGCCGCCAGCCGGAGCGCGTCGGCGCGCCGAGCCTTCTGGTACTCGCTGTAGGTACCGCGGTACTCGGTCAGCTTCGCCGCCTCCAGGTGCAGCACCCGGGTGATCGCGCTGTCCAGCAGGTCGAGGTCGTGGCTGACCACCAGCAGCGCTCCCCGGTAGCCGCGGAGGAAGCCCATCAGCCACTCTTTGGCGTCCTTGTCGAGGTGGTTGGTGGGTTCGTCGAGCAGGAGCACCGACGCCTCCGCGAAGAGGGCTCGCCCGAGCTCGATCCGGCGCCGCTCACCACCGGAGAGCACCCGCAGCGGGAAATCGACGCGGTCGGCCTTGACGCCCAGGCCGGCGGCGATCCGGCGCGCGTCCGACTCGCCCGAGTAGCCGCCTGCGTGTCGGAACGACTCCTCGGCGTGGGAGAAGCGCTCCACGGCCTCCGCGGAGTGGTCGCTCTCCAGGGCCAGCGCGGTCTCCTCCAGGAGCTGCGCTTTCAGGTCCAGGTCGCGGCCGCCGAGGAGCCGCGTCAGGGCGGTCGCGTCGATGGCTTTGGCGTCCGGCTTCGGGTCCTGTGGGACGTAGCCCAGAGAGCCGCGGTGCAGGACGACGCCGCCCGCGGCCTGCAGCTCACCCGCGAGGACCTTCAGGAGGCTGGTCTTGCCGGCGCCGTTGCGGCCGACCAGGCCGACCTTGTCGCCGTCGCCCAGGCGGAAGCCTCCCCCTTTGAGGACCACCTTGGCGGCGACTTCCACGCTGAGATCGCTGGCTTGGAGCACGGCACTCGGTATTGTGCCCCGCCGGAGCTTTTGCTAATAGCCGGCTTCGTAGTCGACCAAGTTCCGGAGCGGCCGTCCGGTGCGAAAGCGGTCCAGGTTGTCCCGGAAGAGCTCGACCGCCCGCCGCTCGAACTCGGTCGAAGAGGACGATGCGTGCGGCGTCAGGAACAGGTTCGGCAGCGACCACAGCTCCGATTCGGCCGGCAGCGGCTCGACCTCCGTCACGTCCAGGTAGGCGCCCGAGATCGTGCCCGACCTGAGGGCGGCGACCAGGGCGGTCTGGTCCACGAGCGCGCCGCGGGCGATGTTGACCAGGCAGGCGGTGCTCTTCATCGCGGCCAGCTCCGGGGCCCCGATCAGCGCCCGGGTCCCGTCCGTCAGCGGCGCCGAGAGGATGACGAAGTCAGCGTCGGAAAGCTGTTCGCGCCAGCCGCCGACCCCGATCACGCCCGCCTCCTGCCCCGGGTGCCGGCGAACGCCCGTGACCTCCATCCCGAAGCCGCGCAGGCGGGCGGCGATCTCCCTCCCGATCAGCCCGTAGCCGTAGATCAGGACCCGCTTCCCGAAGAGCTCCGGGCAGGAGCCGGTGTCGATCCACTCCCTCCGGTCCTGGCCGTGGACCAGGTCGGGAAGCCTCTTGGCCAGGGCCAGAATCCCCATCACCACGTACTCGGCGATCGGCACCGCGTGCAGGCCGGCGCCGTTGCTGAGCTGGATGTCCCGGCGGGCCAGCAGCTCCAGCGGCCAGCCGTCGACGCCGGCGCTGACCACGCTCCACCAGCGAAGGTCGGGACCGGCGCCCAGCACTCGTTCCACCTCCTCGATCGGCAGGTGGTACCAGATGGCCTCGCAACCGGCGACTGCTTCCAGCGCCGCGGCGGGGTCGTTGTACCAGGCCGTTTCGACACCGAGCTCGCCGGCGGCCTCCAGCTGTTCCCGGAACCGTTCCGGCAGGGCGACTTTCAAGAATCCCCAGAATAAAAGGCGAAGCGATGTGCCATCCCGAGGTGCCCGCCGGCCGGTCCGCCCCGGACGTCGAGCGGGTCGAGGTCGAGATTCCCCTGATCGGCAAGCAGGGCGAGCTGCCGGCCCTGCTGGCGCGGCCACGGCTGAACGCTGGCGCCGGCGTCCTGGTCGTCGCCGACGTCTTCGGCCGCAGCCCGTTCTACGAGGATCTGGCCGGCCGCCTTGCGCTGGCCGGCTACACCGCCCTGCTGCCCGACTTCTTCTTCCGCGAGGGCGCGCTCTCGGAGCGGACTCGCGAGGCGGCGTTCGAGCGCAGGGGGCGGCTCGACGATGCGCGCGCCCTGGTCGACCTGGGGCAGGCGATCGACTGGCTGAAGCTGCAGCCCAACGCCGGCGGCCCCGTCGGAACTGTCGGCTTTTGCATGGGCGGCAACTTCGTGCTCCTGCTGGCGGCCGAACGTGAGGACCTGGCCTCGGTCTGCTACTACGGCTTCCCCGCCGGCGGGCCGCTGCCGATGAAGGTGCCGGCCCCGCTCGCGGTCGCCGATCGGATCCACGGCCCGCTGCTGGGCTTCTGGGGCGACCAGGACACCGGCGTCGGCATGGAGAACGTGGAGCGGCTGGCGACGGCGCTCCGGGCCCGGGGCGTCGACTTCGAGCACACCGTCTATCCGGGGCTCGGCCACGGCTTCCTGGCCGCGTCCGGGCTCGACCCTGGCCATGAGGCGTACCGGGCCGCCTGCGAGTCCTGGACGAGGACGATCGAGTTCTACCGCCGGCACCTGGAGGAACCTGCATGAGCGAAAGCACCAATGAGCTGCGGAAGGCGGCGCGGGCCGCGGCCAAGGACGTGAGGAAGCTGGCCGACCGCCACCTGCCGGAGCTTCGCAAGTCGACCAAGGCCATCATCGACAAGGATCTTCCGCGTGTCCGCGCCACCGTCCGCAAGGAGCTGCCGAAGGCCATCGAGGCGGTCCGCGAGGAACTTCCGAAGGCCGTCGAGGCCTTCAAGAAAGAGCTTCGCCGGCGGAAGGGACGCTAGGCGCGCCTGGGCTTGCGCGGCAGTAGGACCTTCAGGCCCCCGACCTCGGCGGTGATCGCAGCCGGCGTGCTTCCAACTCGTTTGCTGTCGGCGTAGACGGGCACCCGGGGCCGGGTCTCGACCGTCAGCCGGGTGAAGCGAAGGCCCATGTCCAGACCCGGCTCCGGCTCCCGCCGGCCCAACCGGCCGGTGACGAGCCGCGTCAGGATGTCGGTTCGGGACCGACCGGCGTGCACGGAGAGCTCGAGGAAGGGGTCGATGGGCGTAACCCCCGACACGGCCAGGCCGGCCCCGATCGAGGGCGTGTTCGCGAAGACCAGGGAGAGGGCGCGGCCGTGGCCCTGGATGTCGCCGGTCAGCTCGTAGTGGAAGGGCTTCGCGCCGGTCACCGCGCTGAGCTTCCTGCCCAGCCGGCCGAAGACGCGCTCCTTGGCCGCCTCGCCGAGCTCGATCGCGGCGCCGAACATGCCGATCGCCGCGGCTTCCAAGAAGGCCTTTCCGTTGACTCGGCCGATCTTGATCGGGCGCGGGTGTCCGCTCCTGACCGCGCGGATGGCGTCGTCGACGTCCTCCGGCAGGCCCAGCGACCTGGCGAAGTTGTTGAAGGTGCCCAGCGAGACGATGCCGAGCGTGTGGTCGCTGTCGGCCAGCGCCCGAGCCACGAACTCGATGGTCCCGTCACCGCCGGCAACGACCACCCGGGCGCGAGGAGTCAGCAGTTTTCGGAAGTCCCGCCGGGGGTTGAAGGCGATGACCCGGTGATCCGGAAAGGCGTCGCGCAGCTTCTGCTCGATCTCGGGCGTCATCGAACCCGCTTTGGAGCTGACCAGCAGGACGCGGCTGAGTAGCTGCTTCCGCTGGCTCGCCACCACCACTTTGCATCCTAGACGTACTCTTGGCAGCTTGGATTTCAGGTTTGGTGAGAGGCATGATGTAAGGAAGCCCGGGTTTCACCCGAACCGGCCCCGGGTAACAAATGAGGCATCGGCTCACGCCCTCATTTGACTATCTGCGTGGCCGGGAATCGAGGTGAAGGGAAACGGCAATACGGCGTCGAAAGGCCGGGCCGGTAGCCAGGCGCCGGTTCCGCACGTTTCATCGAGGAGTATCGACGAGAAGACCGTGGCACTGAGGATCGAGGAGTACGACGGCCGGGACGCTGATGAGCGTCTGATGGCGCGCGCCGAGACGCTGGTCCTCGCCGGCATGGAAGAGGGCCGCCTCGATCCCGCCGACATCCTGGTCGCCTTCCCCGAGCTCGACCCGGCCACGGCCGAGCCCATCTTCGAGGCTTTCCGGGCGCTTGGCATCGTGGTCGGCGCCGACGAGGAAGAGGAAGAGGACGAGCTGGCCTCGGTTGCCATCGAGACCGCCGAGCTCGAGGACGGGCGCGCGCTCGACGACCCGGTGCGGATGTACCTCAAGGAGATCGGCCACGTGGCCCTGCTGACCGCGGCGCAGGAGGTCGAGCTCGCAAAGCGGATCGAGGTCGGCTCGCTGGAAGCCAAGAGCCACATGATCGAGGCCAACCTTCGGTTGGTGGTCTCCATCGCCAAGAAATACCTGGGCAGCGGCATGCCCCTGCTCGACCTCATCCAGGAGGGCAACCTGGGACTGATCCGCGCCGTCGAGAAGTTCGACCACCGGCGCGGCTACAAGTTCTCGACCTACGCCACCTGGTGGATCCGGCAGGCGATCACCCGTGGCATCGCCGACAAGTCGCGGACCATCCGCGTACCGGTCCACGTCGTCGACAACCTCAACAAGCTCAGCCGCTCGACGGCCCGCCTCAACCAGGCACTGGGCCGCAAGCCGACGGCGGCGGAGATCGCGGACGAGATGGGGATCAGCGTCGAGATGGTCGCAGCCTTCACCCGCGCCGCCCAGCAGCCGGTTTCCCTCGAGACCCCGATCGGCGACGACGAGGAGAACGAGCTCGGCGAGCTGATCGCCGACCCTGACGCGTTGGTGCCTGGCGACGAGGCGGCCCGCGCGCTGATGAAAGACGACCTCGACGATCTCCTCTCCGAGCTGACCCCGCGCGAGCGGCGGATCATCCAGCTCCGCTTCGGCCTCTCCGACGGCCACCAGCGAACGCTGGAAGAGATCGGCAAGCGGCTCGGGATCTCGCGCGAGCGCGTCCGCGAGGTCGAGCGCTCGGCGCTGGTCCGGCTGCGTCGGGGCCGGCTCGCCGACCGCCTCCGCGCCTACCTCGACTAGCCTGCTCCGCCTCTAGGGCTCGAGGTTGGCGTTCAGCCTCAGCTCGACGTTTCCCTTCAGGGCCTGGGAGACCGGGCAGCCGTCCTTGGCGGCCTCCGCCTCCTGCCGGAACTCGGCCTCGGTGATGCCGCGGACGCGGCCGTTCACGGTCAGCGTCGAGCTGGTGATGCCCGTGCCGGGGACGAACTCCACCTCGGCGCTGACGTCCAGGCGCTGGACCTCGTGGCCGGCCTTCGATAGCCCATTCGAGAAGGCCATGCAGTAGCAGGCCGCGTGGGCGGCCGCGATCAGCTCCTCGGGGCTGGTCTTGCCGGCCGTGTGCTCGGTCCGCGCCGACCAGGAGACCGGCACCTCGGGAAAGGCGCCGGTGGCCGGCTTGACGCTTCCGCCGCCGTGGGTCAGGTCCCCTTCCCAGGTCGCATCCGCCCGGCTCACTGCCGCCATGCCAGCACCTCCACTTGAAAACGTCTCGGTAGCGCTTCCGTCAATCTTGCAGGTTAGGAGGCGAGAGCCATGAAATGGATCACGCGCAAGAACGCCAAGGTCGACCGGGTGGCCTGTCCCTGGCTGATCCGGCGCTTCGTAGACGACCGGCCGGAGTTCCTCTACGTCGACGCGGAGAAGGTGATGGCGGTCGCCGAGGGTGAGGGGGCCATCCCGTATGACGTCCCGGGCGTCGAGCTCGGCCACGTGGACGGCCGCTGCAGCTTCGAGTCGATCATGGTCAAATACGGCCTGGAAGACCCCGCCCTGAGGCTCCTGGCGCGCATCGTCCACGGCGCCGACGTCGACGCCGACCGGGAGCTGGCGCCCGAAGCCGCCGGGCTCAACGCCATCGCGCATGGCTTTTCGCTGGTCCATGGCGACGACGACTTGCACAAGCTGGAGTTGGAGACGCCGATGTACGACGCGCTCTACGCCTGGTGCCAGGCACGTGCACCGGCGGGCTGAGCTTCTTCAGACCGAGCGCGTGGTCAGGACCCGGGTCAGGCTTCGGCTGGTGTAGACGATCAGGCACCAACCGTTGCCGAAGTAGCCCGAGGCGAGCTGGATCGAGCCGGACCCGGACCCGTTGACGACCAGGGTCTGGACGGTCGCGATGTGGAAGCTCTGGCCGCCATTGCAGATGGAGTGCAAGTGGGTCGGGTAGGCCCCCGGCGGTAGGCCGGCGAAGGTGACCGTGAAAGCCGCCGGCGGCGGCGGTGCCGGCTGCGCCGGTGGCTCGGGCGCAGGGGCGGCCGAAACCGGCGTCGAAGCCGGCGTGGCGGCCTCGGCCGGCATCTCCTCGTGCCCGGCGGTCGGTGCCGCCGAGGGCGCCACCTGAGCCGGCAGCTCGGCGCGACTCGGCGTCGCCGGGGCCAGCTGGGCGCTGCAGCCGCTGAGAAGGACGCAGCCGAGGGCTGCCAACATCGCCGGTCTCATCTCCCAAATAACTACCGGCGGGAGTAACGACCTAACTTATTGACTCATGGAGACGACCAAGCCCGCCGCGACGCTACCCGGGCGGGTCGAACCCGCCGAGGTCGGCTTCGACGCCGATCGGCTGGCCAGGATCGACCGCCACTTCGACCGCTACCTCGAGGACGGCCGGCTTGCCGGCTGGCAGGTGCTGTTGAGCCGCCGCGGCAAGGTGGCCCACTT
>VBHN01000143.1 GCA_005881155.1 Chloroflexota bacterium
ATCGGGGAGCCTTCCGGGCTCGGCTTCGACGTCCTGATGGGCGGCCCGCTCACCGGGGCCGCCATAAATCCCGCGCGGGCCTTCGGGCCGGCACTGGCCTCCGGCTACTGGCGCTGCTCGATTTCCTGCGCACCTGACGTACCAAGCTGTGAGGGGCGCTCGCCATGGAATTCCTAGTTGAGTTCGACGTCAACGTCCCAGAGGGCACTCCGAAGTTCGAGGTCGAGAACCGCGAGAAGGCCGAGTCCTTGGCCGCAGCCAGACTGGTGGCCGATGGCCACCTTGTCCGGCTGTGGAAGCGGCCCGGGGCAACGGGGAAGACCAATCCCGTAGGCCTGTACCGAGCCGGCAGCGAATCCGAGCTGGATGGTCTGCTCGGCGCCCTGCCGCTCCACGACTGGATGCATATCACTGTGACTCCGCTTGGGTCCCATCCCAACGATCCGGTGGCTCAAGTAGCCGCGCCTAGTCGACAGAAACCGGCCGAGCGCAATGAGCTTCCCAGTCCCCGCCTCAACCTTGTCTATCGACTGGGTGCCCGCATCGGCCAACCGCTGGATCTGGGTGACATCGCTCAGGGCCATCGGCGAATCGTTCCCCTGATCGGTGGGACATTCAGCGGCCCTGAGCTCAACGGAAAACTGCTTCCCAGCGGTAGCGCCGACTGGCAGATCGTTCTGTCTGACGGCACCGCATTGGGCGATATCCGTTACACACTACAGACGGATAGCGGCGTTCTCCTCTACGTGCAGTCACGAGGCGTGCGATACGGCAGCCCTGATGTCCTCGCACGCCTCTCTCGTGGTGAGGACGTCGATGCCAGCGAATACACCTTCCGCACCTCGACACAGATCGAGACGGCCTCGCCCGAGCTGGACTGGATGAACAAGGGCATCTTCATTAGCGTAGCGGGCCGGAAGCCCGGGTCCGTGGTATACGAGACTTACCTCGTCAGATGAACCCCAAAGGACGTCCCTCGCGGAAGGTATGACGCGCCTGTTACAGAGCCACGTACCAATCAGCTTTCGATCGGCGGATCCACAACCGCGTTGACATGCAATTGGCTGCCATGGACGACGTCGAGGTCCTCATGACACGGACGCGAGTGCCTCCGGTGCTCGTCACCGGAGCGACCGGCCGGGTTGGGCGCGTCGTAGTCGACCTCCTAATAGACGCGGGCGTGCCGGTCCGTGCCCTCACGCATCGCTCCGAGGCAGCGGCGACGCTGCCAGCGGACGTCGAAGTCGTCACCGGCGACCTCACCGTGCCCGAATCGCTCGACGCAGGACTGCGAGGTGTCAGTGCCGTCTTCCTCGTCTGGACCGCCCCGCCGACGACTGCTCCGGCAGTTGTCGAGCGTCTCGCAACCTACGCGCGGCGTGTCGTCTTTCTCTCATCACCGCACCAAACCCCGCACCCTTTCTTCCAGCAACCGAATCCAATGGCGGTGCTCCACGCCGATATTGAGCGGCTCATCGCGGCCGCCGGGCTCGAGTCGACGATCATCCGGCCGGGGATGTTCGCGTCGAACCCGTTGTTCTGGTGGGCGGCCGCGATTCGCGCCGACGGTGTCGTCCGGTGGCCGTACGGAGCTGCCGAGACGGCACCCGTCGATGACCGCGACGTGGCCGCCGTCGCGGCGCGGACCCTGCATCAGGACGGACATGCTGGAGGCGACTACGTCCTCACGGGCCCCGAGTCACTGAGTCAGGCAGAGCAGGTGAGCATCATCGGTGACGTCGTGGGGCGTGCGATCAGATTTCAGGAGCTGTCGCCGGAGGAGTTTCGAAGCGAGACGGAGGGAAGCTGGCCCCGCCCGGTCGTGGACATGCTGCTCGCCGCGTGGGGCGCAACGATTGGAAGGCCGGCGTTCATCACCTCCACGGTGTTCGACATCCTCGGATCGCCGCCGCGTTCGTTTCGGCAGTGGGTCGCCGATCACGCCACCGCGTTTATGGAAGGCCCAACCCCATAGAGTCGACCTTCGCCACGGTCAGGTACTGGACCAAGGTCACCAAGGGGCTCAGTCCTCCGCCTGCAGGACCAGCAGCATCGCGTCGTAGGCGTCCGTGGGCGTCAGGTGTGAGTAGACCTGCTCGATCATCGCCAGGGACGTATGATCGACGATCTGGGCCAGCTGGATCGGGTTCATACCTCGTGTGAGCGACCAGGTCACGAAGGAGTGGCGGAGCAGGTGCGGATAATAAGATCAGAAATGCGGTTTGGCGCCCCGCCGAGGATTCGAACCCCGGACCATCTGCTTAGAAGGCAGGTGCTCTTCCACTGAGCTAGCGGGGCGGCGTCCCTCAGGATAGTTCCGGCTCCAATGGGTCCTGCGGGCGTTCAGCGCTCCGGGTGGCGCGGCTCGTCCTTGTGCGGCAGGTAGGAGCGGTCCCCGATCCACTGCGCGGGCGGGATCGACCAGTAGCGGCCCATCTCGTTAAGTGGCATCGCGTAGGCCGAGCGGAGGTCGGAGAACTTGGCCCAGGCCAGGTCCCGGTCGGTCAGCGTGTAGCCGGCCTCCAGCAGCCGGTCGCAGGCCTGGTCGAACTCGAAGCGCTCGATCCCGGGCGCGTGCTCGTGCGTGAAGTTGAAGAACCAGCTCAGGTCCTCGACCAGGTGGCTGCCCACGCCGTAGGTCAGCCGCGCCGGACCGCGCGGGATGTCCTCGACGGTCGTGATGATGAGGACGCTCGCGTCCAGGATGGCGCCGATGGCGCTGACCCAGGACTCGTTGTCGTGGCTGGAGCGGAAGTAGGCCAGGACCGGGTAGGCCAGGTGGCTCTCGAGCACCTCCGCGGCCCAAAGCTTCCACTCGTCCAGCGTCTCGTCGAGGTGGTCGAGCATTGCGTTGCGGAGGCTGTTCTCCAGCAGCACGACGCCCGAAGGCGGCGCCCCGGCCAGCGCGTCGAGGGTGATGGTCAGCACCTCCCGGCGCTGGAACGATCCGTACAGGGAGAAGAGGAGGCTGATCACGACGGCCACCACGCCAAGGCCGGTGGCGCCCTCCAACAGGGCCAGGAAGCGGGCGACCGGCCCGACCGGGACCACGTCCCCGTAGCCGATGGTGAGGAAGGAGACGCCCGAGAAGTAGAACGAGGTCCCCAGGTCGGGCGGCACCGGTGACAGCTGCTCGCGGAGGGCGTTGAAAACCAGCCCATAGCCGAGGATCAGCCCGACCACCCAGACCAGGAGCAGGAGGATCAAGGACAAGGGCGCGAAGACTCCCAGCCTCGCCTCCCTGACCACCGTGTCGCTAGCCCGGTTCCCAACCCACCGCCAGGCCCGCCAGCTGGCCCGGACCACCAGGTTGGACGGCCGCACCCGCCCGCGCGCCGGTCGGGGAACGATCACGCCCACGAAGAGGTCGCGGAGGACGATCCAGATCATGATCGCGCCGACCGCCAGCTCGAGCCAGCGCAATACGCTCATGCGCCTGAAATCATCGGCCATCCGGCCGTGCTGGCCAAATCCCGCGGGTATCCTCTCGCAGCGATGGTCGAGGAGGACGCCGCTCCGAGTGCCGCCGCCGCCCGGGGCGGAAGGCGGTTTCGACCGGCAGTGCCGGCCCTCTTCGCTGCGATCCTCGCCGCCGCCGCCGGGCTCCGCTTCTACGAGCTGGGCGGCCGGAGCCTCTGGGTGGATGAGATCAGCACCGCCGAGGCCGCAGGCCTGCACAGCCTGGGGGCGCTGCTCGCCGACGTTCCCGCCAACCGCATGCCGCTGGACCGGGTCCTGGCCTGGTCGCTGCACTTCCTGGGCGAGGGCGATGCCGCCGTCCGGGTCCCGAACGCCATCTGCGGCACGCTGCTGGTCGCGGCCGTCTTCCTGCTGACCCGGCGCCTCTTCGGTTCGAAGGCGGGCCTGGTGGCGGCGGTCGCGGTGGCCGTGTCGCCATTCGCGATCTGGTACGCGCAGGACGCCTCGCCCTACTCCCTCCTGATGCTGTTGATGACGCTGCAGGCCTGGGCGGCGCACCGGGCGGCCCAATTCGCCCGCCTCGGCGACTGGCTGCTCTTCGCGCTCCTGACCGCCCTCGCCCTTTACACGCACTACGACGCCGTGCTGGTGACGATCGCGCTCTTCGCCTATGTCGCCTTCGAGCTGGTGCGGTTTGGCCGCCGGCCCTCAAATCGCTGGAGGCCGGTGCTCACCCGCGTCCTGGGCGCGGCCACCGCCGGGATGCTCGCCGTCCTGGCCCTGGCCCCCTGGGCGCCAGCGATCCGCGGGTTCCTCGTCTACCAGTCGGTGGCGGCGGAGGTGGCCGGCCCGTCCGGGGCCGACCTGGCCTCGCGCCTCTTCTGGCGCTTCGATGGCCTCGCAATCTGGCCGCTTGCGGTGCTGATCGTGCTCGGCCTCCCACTCGCGGCGCGCCGCGCGCCGATCCTCTTCTTCTGGCTCCTGATCCCTCTGGCCGGCCTGCTGCTGATCCTCCACGGCCCGCTCCTGGACACGCCGGCGCGGTACCTGGCCATCATCTGGCCGGCGCTGGCCGTGCTGACGGGCGCGGGCGCAGGCGCAGTCGCCGGCTTTGCCGAGCAGCGCTTCGAGATCGCGACCGCCCCCGTCGCCGCCGTGCTGGCGGCTGCCGTGGTGCTCGTCTCCGTCCCCGGCCTCCTCCAATGGAGCTCGGAGCCGAAGGATGACTGGCGAGGCGCGGCCGCCGCCGTCCAGGCGGATGGCTCGGCGGGCCTGGTGCTGACGATGGGCGCCGGCAGCGACTGGGCGGCCGGCTCCATCTCCCACTACCTGGACCAGACCGATCCCGGGGTCCCCGTCTTCGACGCGGGCGGCACCAGCGACAACCGCGCCGTCACCGACAACGTCGCCGCTGCCATCGGCGCCCTGCCCGGCGCGGCCTGGGCCGTCTTCGCCAGCGAGCGAGGGCCCAGCGACCTCCGCGCCGAGAACCGTGCCGCGACCGGCGTCTTCACCCACCCGGCCGGCAAGCCGCTGGGCTTCAGCGAGATCGACCTGGTCGGCGTCACCCTGCTCCGCGGGCCGGACGCCAAGGCGGTCCTGGACTGGGCTTCGCCCTTCCTCCCGGCGGTCCGGGCCACGGCGGCCCTCAGCGAGCAGAAGGCCCTGGCCAAGGTCACCCTGCCGCCGGCGGCCGAAAAGGGGCCCTTCCACCTCGACTCGACCGGCCCGCCGGCCGACCGCACCTGGACCGCGCCGGCGGCCGCCGCCACCGCGATGGTCGCCCGTTTCCAATGCAAGGCCGGCGGCGACGGTGACGCCCGCGTCTACGTGTCGGCGCACGACGCCCGTGGCGCCTTCATCGGCCTCTACCCGGACAACGGCGGCTACCAGTGCCAGGGCGGCGCCGGGGCGTTCGCCTTCGCCACGCCGCCCGGGACCGTCAAGGTCAAGCTCTGGCTCCGCGTCACGGGGCGCGGCTCGGGCGACTTCTCGGCGGTGAGCCTGGCCGTGGTCCCCTAACCCGGCGTCACCAGGCGTCCCAGTGGACGATCGAGTCGAGCGGGATCCGCTCCGCCGGCTTGAAGCCCTCGCCGGTGAAGTAGCCGAGTGTGATCAGCGCGGCCTGCGTCACCCGCTCGTAGGGGATCCCGAGCAGCTCGGCGACCTCGCGCTCGTACTTCAGGTGCAGCGTCGTCCAGGCCGTGCCGAGGCCGCGAGCGCGGGCCGCGAGCATGAAAGACCAGGCCGCCGGAAGGATCGAGCCATACAGCCCGGCGATTGCCAGGTTGGAGGTGTTGGGCCCGTCGACGCGGCCCTCGATGCAGGGGATGACCATCACCGGCACCTCCCCCATGCGGTCTGCCAGGTACTGCGCGGAAACGACGACACGCGGCTGCTGGGCGCGGCGCGGGTCGCCCTCGTCATAGTTCGGGCGGCCCAGGTTCGAGTACACGTACCAGGAATCGCGGTACCAGTCGCCGATCGCCTTCTTCTTGGCCGGGTCGGTGACGATCATCCACTGCCAGCCCTGCCGGTTGCTCCCGGTCGGGGCCTGGACGGCCTGCTCCAGGCATTCGAGGATCAGATCCCGGGGGACCGGCCGGTCGAAGTCGAGCCGCTTACGGACGGCGCGGGTCGTGCTGAGGACGTGCTCTAGCTCCATCTAGATCCCAAGGCTACGCTCCAGCTCTCGCAGCGCTTGCTCGCCGCGCTTGGGGTTCCGCGACTCCGGCGGGAGCATGTAGAGACCGCGCAGCGTCGCCATCACCAGCGCCGCCACGTCCGAGGGGTTGCGGCCGGCCGGCAGGGCGCCGTCCTTGGCAGCCGGCCCCAGCAGCCGAAGCAGCCAGGCATGCCAGGCGTCGTCGCCCTGGCGGAGGATCGCGGCCAGGGCCGGGTCGCGGGTGGAACGGAGCGCCAGCTCGCCCATCACCGCCATCAGCTGCGGCTCCGTCCTGACCAGGCGGCGCAGCCCGGCGAAGTGCGCGCGCAGCTGTTGGGCAGGCGTGCCCTCGGCGGAGAGCGTGGACGCGAAGCGGCTCATGGCGTGGCCGACCACGGCGCGGATCAGGGCCTCCTTGGTCGGGAAGTAGTAATGGAGGGTGGCGACGTTGACACCTACAGCGCCTGCGACGTCGCGCGTGCGGAGGCCTTCGAAGCCCGCGCTGGCCAGCCGTTGGTAGGCGGCGTCGACCAGCTCCTTGCGCTTCCGGTCCGAGCGGGCGGTGGGCGTTGGAATCATTTCATCAATCAGTTGATTAATAATGGCTGAGATGAACAGCTCAGCCGCAACCGCAACCTCACGGCCCGCATACCGTACCCTCCGGCGCCGCCTGTTGGCGCCGGTCACGAGGGTCTTCAACCCGCTTCTCGCCCGCCTCGCCGGCACCCGCTTGCTGCCTGTCTTCGGTCTCCTGCGTCATCGGGGCCGCCGTTCCGGAAGGGAGTACGTCACGCCCGTCGCAACTCTCGGACTCGGCGAATTCATCGTCTTCCCGCTGGCCTTCGGGCGCGAGGCCGATTGGATCCGGAACCTCCTGGCCGCCGGCCGCTGCAGCCTGCGCTGGCGGGGCAAAGAGTGGTCCCTGGTCGACCCGGTGGTGATCGGCTGGGAGGAGGGCAGCCCCGCCCTCAACCGGGTCGAGCGTCTCTTCGTGCCGCTCCTGGCGATCCGGGAGTTCGTCCGCCTCCGCCCGCTGTAACCAGTCCATTCCGCGCGGACTGTCGCGCGGAATGCGTTTCCGCGCCCGTTTCCGCGCGGAATCGCGAGTCGTGAGGAGCGCATTCTTAGCGCGCCGTGAGGCGGATCAGGTCCAGGCGGCCTTTCAGGGTCGGCGCGGGAATCCTCGTGTTCCTGCTCGCGCTGATCGCGAGCTATTCGCTGTGGGCGCTCTACGAGAACACCCTGACACCGGCGGCCCTTGACCAGGGGCCACCGACAAGCGCGAAACCGTCACCGCCTGGCGACCTCTCCCCGACCGCCGCTCGGGCGCTCAAAGCCTACGGCGGCGAAGGGGTCTGGAAGGACGCGACCACGGTGGAGAGCACGGTCACCGTGGGCGGGCTGCTGTTTCAACTGAAGGGCATCAACATCCCGCCTCACGCCAAGATCACGGTTGCCGTTCAACATCCGCACACGGTCATCGCGCCCGTGGACGCAGCCGGTGACATCGGCCTCCTCGACGGTTTCACGGTGATGATCATCTCGCCGGAGGGCAGGATCCTCGAGACGCGCGCCGATGCCCGGGACCATCTCCACAACGCCAGTGTCAGCGACCGGTGGGACCGCCTGAACCTTCTCTACTTCTTGGGTTACGCGTTCTGGGGCTACTTCACCCTCCCCAACCAGCTGCTGCGAACCGACATCCAGTGGACGGAGCTCGCTGACGGCGAGCTGCAGGCCGACTACGGAACCAGCCTGCCGGTCCACAGCCGCATCCAGCGCTTCTGGTTCGAAAAGACGACAGGGCTGCTGAGGCGAAACGACTACACGCCGGTTGCCGCCGCCGCCGACGCCAGGGTCGCCAACGTCGTCTTCGAACACGGCGTCTCGAACGGCATCCCGTACACCTCCAAGCGGCGTGTGAAGCTGACGCCGGCAGAGTACGGGTGGGTGCTTCCCTTTCCCGACTTCATCACCATCGACGTGGAGCGGTGGCGGCTGCTCGCACCCAGCCGGGGCCTGAGCTGACGTCCCGCTAGGCGGCCTCCTCGCAAACCTCCAGGGCGGGAGCGCCCGCGACCAGCCGAGGGCGGAGCGTCGCGAACGTGATTCCGATCGTGACCACCACCATGCAGGCGGCGACCAGCCAGGCGCTGTGATAGCCGCCGGCGAGCGCGGCGGAGGCGCCTGCACCGGTTCCGGTGAGGATGGCCGTGCGGGCCGCCGCGACCGTCGCCAGGATGGCCAGGCCGAGAGCGCCGCCGACCTGCCCGGTGGTGTTCAGAAGCCCCGAGGCCAACCCCGACTCCGCCGGTGGCGTGCCCGACATGGCGAGCATCGTGAGAGCCGGGAAGCTGAGCCCGCCGCCGAGACCGAGCAGCGCCATCGGCAGCAGCAGGTCGCGCGCGTAGACAAGGCGCTCCGGTCCCAGGGCCAGCACGAACAGCGCCAGCGCGATCACCAGCTGGCCCGCGGCCAGGACTCGGAAGGCGCCGAAGCGGATCACCAGCGGCGCCGCGAAGCGGATCGAGAAGCTGCCCATGACCACCGCCACCGGAAGGAAGCCGAGGCCGAGCGCCAGCGGGCCGTAGCCGAGCACGCGCTCGAGGTAGAGCGAGGCCAGGAAGAAGAAGCTCAGGAAGGCCGCCGACATGAGCGCCTGCACGGCGTTGGCGCCGGACAGCGTCAGCGACCGGAAGAGGCGGAGCGGAAGCATCGGCCTGCGGGCTCGCGCCTGGCGTAGGACAAAGGCGCCCAGCAGTGCGATCGCCAGCACGCCGATCGCGCCCGAGGCCGTGACGATCGCGTAGACGCCCAGCATCAGGGAGGCGGTCACCAGCGCCGCGCCCAGCACGTCGGCACCCTCGCGGAGGCCGAGGCCGCGGCCGCCGGGCAGCAGCCGGTAGGCGAACCCCGCCGTCACGATGCCGATCGGGACGTTGACGAAGAAGATCCAGTGCCAGCTCACGGCCTGCGTGATCGCGCCCCCCGCGACGAGGCCGACGGCGGCCCCGGCCGAGGCGATGAAGCTGAACACCCCGAAGGCCTTCGCCTGCTCCTCGGGCTCGGGGAAGAGCGAGACGATCATGGCCAGGATCACCGCCGAGCTCGCCGCGCCTCCCACACCCTGCACGAAGCGGGCGCCGATCAGCAAGGCCTGCGAGGTGGAGAACCCGCAGGCGAGCGAGGCGACGGTGAAGATGGCCAGGCCGATCAGGAAGACGCGCTTGCTGCCGACCAGGTCGGCCAGCCGGCCGGCCAGCAGCAGGAGGCCGGCGAAGGCCACCAGGTAGGCGTTGATCACCCAGGCCACGCCGCTGGGGCTGAACCGGAGGTCGCGGCCGATCGAGGGCAGGGCGACGTTGACGATCGTCATGTCCACGACGATCAGCAGGAACCCGGTGCAGAGCACCAGCAGCGAGAGCCAGCGTGATTGCTTCATGCCGTTTCAGACGAACAACCGGCGCCGGACTAATCGCTATTTCGGCAGAGTCTGTCCGGCGATTACTTCGAAGGGGTGGCGGAGTCTAGGTGGTGATGGCCCGTACCACCTTCGTGCTCGACTGCTCGGCTCTCCCGGAGGCGGATGCAGGGCAGCTGGACGGGCTCGCCTGCCTCCAGCTCAGCCTCCGGCGGCGGCGCTGCGAGCTCCAGCTGGCCAATGCCGGCGACGGGCTGGTCGCCCTGATCGACCTGGCCGGCCTGGCCGGCGTGCTAGGGGTCGAGGCGGGCGGGCAGGCCGAAGAGCGGGAAGAGCCGGGCCGTGTCGAGGAAGAAGGTCAGCTCCACGATCCCACCGTCTGAAAGCTCCAGCACCTGGAGAGCCCAGGGGTCAAAGCCACCGTCCGGGCTTGGCTTGTACTGCCCGAAGGCCGGGCGGCCGTTGGCGCCGCCGGTTGGAAGCATCCGCGATCCCCGGCAGCCGATCCCGGGCCCGAACCACCAGGCGAAGACATGTCCTCGCGGATCAGGGACGTCAGGCCCTCCAGGTCGTAGCGCTCGAAGGCGATCACGTAGCGCTCCAGCAGGCGGCGGTCGGCGGCGGTCAGCGGTTGCGGACGGTCGTTGGAGCTCAGGTTGCTCTTGGCCAGCGTGGCACGGGCGCGCTGCAGGCCGCTGGTCACGGAGGCGACCGTGGTCCCGAGCAGCTCGGCCACCTCGGAGGCCTCCCAGCGCAGGACGTCGCGCAAGATCAGCACCGCCCGCTGCCGCGCCGGCAGGTGCTGCAGGGCGGCCACCAGGGCCAGGCGCACCGTGTCCCGGGCGACGGCGACCTCGGCGGGGTCGTCGCCAGCGATCAGGGTGTCCGGGATCGGCTCGATCCAGCGCGCTTCGGCGGGCACGTGGAGGTTGGATTCGACCGGCTCTCGGGCGGGCCCCAGGTCCATCGGCCGAGCGCGGCGCTGCGAGCTCTTGACCATGTCGAGGCAGACGTTGGTGGCGATCCGGTAGAGCCAGGAGCGGACGGCCGAGCGCCCCTCGAACCGCTCAGCGCCGCGCCAGGCTCGGACCAGCGTCTCCTGGACAGCGTCCTCGGCGTCGAACGGCGAGCCGAGCATGCGGTAGCAATAGGCGGTGAGCTGCGCCCGGTACTGCTCGAGCTCGCCGAACTCGGGCGCTGCGACTGTCGACTCAAGCACGTCTTGGGATTCTACCGATGTACTCCGCGGAGGCCGTCGCCCAGGAGGACTTCGCGGAGCTTGTAGGCGAACTCTTCGGGTCGGCCGTCGAAACCGCCGTGATCCCCCGGGAAGACGATCGCCTCGATGCCCAGCTTCTTCGCCAGCCCAAGTCCCCCGTCGTGGGCGAGCTGGCCCTCGGATTCGGCCCCCACGGCGGGCACGATCCGGCAGGTGCATGCTCTCAGTGCCTCGAGGTCGGGTTCGTAGCGCGCGATGTTGCGGATGTAGCGACCCAGGAAAAACTCCAGGTTCCTTTCCATCAGAGCCTGGGCCTCCAGCATTTCCGGGGTCGGCTCGCCCTCAGCCGCCGGTGGCGGCCCGCCCTGGATCCCGACCAGGGTCATGAACCTCCCCATCGCCGGCCAGAGTCCCTCGCTGGCGCAGGCGTCGCAGACGTCCTCCATGGCCGCCCGCACCCGGGCGGTGTCGGACAGGAGCGCGGGCGAGGGCGGCTCGTGAGCGACGACGGTGTCCAGCTGCTCCGGATGGCGCTTGGCGAGCTCGAGCGCGATCAAAGCCCCGCCGCTGCTGCCGAACACGCAGGCCCTGCCCTGGCCGGTCTCGGCCAGCAGGCGGTGGACGTCGTCGGCGAAGATCTCGACCATCCGAGCGTCGTCGCTCGGGTCGAACGCGCTGCTGTGGGAGAGGCCGCGCGGGTCGTAGGTGACCACTGTGTAGTCCGCCGCAAGCCGGTCCTCCATTCGCCGGAAGGTGGTGGCGTCGGCCGGCCCGCCCGGCATCAACAGCAAGACGGGGCCTGAGCCCCGGACCTCGAAATAGAGGCTCCCTCCTGGCACCTGAAGGGTCTCGGACTTGATGGTGGATACGGTTGCCATTTCCTGTGTACCTCCTGGCCTCAGGGCGGAGTTGGTTACCTACTCTGACTGGCCTGGACCTCCGAAACTAATCGGTCGCGCCGGGAACCCCCTGGAGCGCCTTCCTCACGACCAGCGTCCTGCCGGCCTCCCGGTAGGGTTCGAAGCCGGCCCTGAGGTACATCTCGAGCGGGCCGCGGTAGCTGCCCTGGGCGGTTCCGTCGCTCTTCTTCGGCGGGTAGGCCTCGACCGCGCGGAAGCCCTTCGCCCGCAGTCGCTCCAGCGCCACTTCGAGCAGGCGGGTCGCCACCCCATGACCCCGGTACTGCGCCGCGATCACGAAGCAGGCCACGGAGCCGACACCCTGCTGGTCGGCGGCCTCCAATCCGTAGCGATGCGCCACGCCGGCTAGGGCCGTCGACTCGCCGTAGTGGCACCAGCCCACCGGCCGCTCGCCGTCGAAGGCGAGCAGGGCGGTCACCCGGCCGGCGCCGACGCGGACCGACATCTCGCGTCGGTTGTCGGCGGCGGTCCGGGGTGCCCACTCCTCGTCGCTGCCGTCCCAGAGCGTCTCCATGCAGTAGCAGGACTGCCAGGCCGGGTAGTCCCGGAACGCCTCCTGGTCGAAGAACCTCTGGTAGTCGGCAAGCAGCTCCGGCGTGAGATCGCGGATTGCCAGCGGACCGATCTCGGGCAGGCGCTCCAGGGCGGCCCGCGCCTCCGGGTCGGCCGCCAAAGCAAGCCCCTCCAGGATGGCGCCGCCCTCGCTCTCGAGCAGGCTCACAGCGGGGCCGGAGCCGGTCCAGGAGAGCGACACCAGGGTTCCGTCCCGCTCGGGGCTCAGCTCCCAGGTCAGCTCGTGCGCCGGCGCTGCCGCGAGGGCAGGGGCGAAAAGAAAGCGCGTGCGCAGCTTCAATAACAGCGGCGCCGACATCTCCAGCACCTCGGACTCCTCGGCGGTCTCGCCGCGGGTGTCCAGCCAGCGCACCTTTGCGCCGGGCTCGAAGGACCCCTCCGAGGTGAGCCGGTAGTACCAGTCGCGGCGGCCGCTCCCGACCAGCAGCTCCCAGACCGCCTGGGCCGGGACGGCCAGGTGCTTGGTCTTCACCGCTGCCCAGCGTAGCGGCTGGCAGATCCTGTCCCCGGGGACTCAGCCCCGACAATTGTGTTTTGGCTCTGCCTGGAGGAACCGACTCAATGAAAGTGCTCTTCATCGCCGGCTTCGGACCGATCACCCCCAACGTCGCCGAGTCCCGGCGGCTGTACGAGGAAGCGCTCGGCATCCGGTTCAAGGTCGAGGAGGGCGAGTACCTGCACACCGAAGAGGTAAAGGGTGCCAACACGTTTGCGGTCTGGCCGCTCGCCCAGGCCGCGGAGTCATGCTTCGGCACAGCTGAATGGCCTGCCGACGATCCCGTCCCCCATGCTTGGCTCGAGTTCGACGTTGACGACATCGAGTCCGCGACGCGAGAGCTCGAGGAGCAGGGCTACCGGCTCGTCCGCAACCGCACCGAGCCCTGGGGCCAGGTCG
>VBHN01000144.1:0-3055 GCA_005881155.1 Chloroflexota bacterium
AGATGGACAGCTACGGCATCGAGATCGGGGCCCATACGGTCAACCATGTCGACCTGACCAAGGCCGGCGGCTCGCTCTGGTACGAGGTGAAAGGTTCCAAGGATGCGCTGGAGGCACTGGTCGGCCACCCCGTGCTCGACTTCTGCTACCCGTCGGGCCGCGTCAACCCGACGGTGATCGCCGCCGTCCAGGCCGCCGGCTTCCAGAGCGCCACGACGACGCAGCCCGGCGCGCAGCACAACTTCGACGACCGCTTCGCCTGGAGCCGGGTCCGGGTCTCCGGCAGCGAGCCGCTGGACGAGTTCGCGAAAGGCCTCGACCAGCACGAGACCGGCGTCTTCCCGACCACCATCACGCCGATCAAGGTTCCCCGGGCCTACCCGCTGATCTTCATCGAGCCGGCCGCCAGCCTCTCTTAGATCAAGGCCAGGACCTCTCGCGCCGCCCTCTCGGCGGTCTGCGCTGTCGCCAGCTCCCGCGCCCGCGCCGATCCGACCAGTCCGCGGTGGACTCGGGGGCGACGGTGAGGCCGCCGTCGCGGACCAGCTCGGGGAACGCGCCGTCGTCAGCCACGATCGGCGGAGTCCCGCAGGCCATCGCCTGCAGGGCCCGGATCGGGTTGCCGTTGAGGCGCTCGGTGAAAAGGGCTCCGACCGCGCCGCTGAGCAGGGCGCGCAGCTGCTCCCGGTCCGGGCGCAGCCGCTCCGCCATGACCAACCCCGCTCCCTCCGAGGGCGTCGTCGCGCCGGCCCAGGCTCGCTCGGCCGGCCCGGCGTCCCCGAAGGAGAGCAGGTATCGCTGAGGAAGCCCGAAGACCGTCCGAGCCGCTTCGGCCGCCTCTCGCGTGGTTCGGGAGTACCCGGGCTCGAGCCCGGGCCGGACGATCGCGACCCGGTCCGCCGTGACCCGCAGGTAGCGGGTCAGGGCCTCCCCGACCGCCTCCGAGGGAGCCAGGACCCGCTCCGAGCGGCTGGCCGCGAAGGCAGCGCCGAACCGGCGCCGGAAGCCGCGGATCCCCGCCCGCAGTGGAGCCAGCTCGTGGATGGCGGTGAAGCAGCGTCGGCCGGGCTGGGGGCGGCCGCCGGCGGGTAGGAGGAGCAGCTCGCCGCTCGGCAGCGCGCCTTCGAAGCCGGGCTCGAGGACGGTGACGTCGGCGTGGACGGCGAGCCGAACCAGGGCGCTGGTCAGCTGCAGCGCGTACTCGCCCGCCGCGTCAGGCCGCTCGGGATCGACCTGGCGGAGGTCGACGATGAGCATGCAGGCGGCCAATGATAATTCAGCCGCATGACCTCGATCCGAGTGCTGGGCGTCCGGGTGGACGCCGTCGACCCGGATTCGGCCCTGGCCCGGATCGAGGAGCTGGTGGCCGGGGGCGGCCACCACCTGGTGGCGACCGTCAACCCCGAGTTCATCATGCGAGCGCGCAGCGACCCCGCCTTCCAGGCGGTCCTGGACTCGGCCGGCCTCTGCCTGCCGGACGGCTGGGGCGTGATTTGGGCTGCGCGCCGCCAGGGCCGCCCGCTGCCCGGGAGGGTCCCGGGCGTCGACCTGATCCCGCCGCTGGCCGCCCGCGCGGCCCGCCTTGGCTGGCGGCTCTTCCTGCTCGGCGCCGCGCCGGGAGTCGCCGAGGCGGCCGCCGAGCGGCTCCGGGCCGACTACCCGGGCCTGGTCATCACCGGCTGCCACGCCGGCGAGGCGGGGCCGGAGGGTGACGAGGAGAGCCTGCGCCGGATTGCGGCGGCCGGCGCCGACATCGTCCTGGTCGCCTACGGCGCGCCGCGCCAGGAGCTCTGGATCGCGCGCAACCTGGCGCGCCTACCGGCGGCGGTCGGCATCGGCGTCGGCGGAGCCTTCGACTTCCTTTCCGGCCGGGTCCGGCGCGCGCCCGGCTGGATGCGCCGGCTGGGGCTGGAGTGGCTCTTCCGGCTCGCGGTCCAGCCCTGGCGCGCCCGCCGGATGGCGGTCCTGCCGCGCTTCGCCTTGGAGGTGCTCCGGACCCGAGCGTAGATATGCTGATTCGCCGTGGCCGAAACGCCGGAGCTGAGCATCGTCATCCCGGCCTATAACGAGAGCGGTCGGCTCCCCAGCACCCTTTCCGTCCTAAAGCCGTACCTGAATGCGCTCGGCCGCAGCTGGGAGCTGATCATCGTCAACGACGGCAGCACGGACGCGACCCTGGAGCTGATCCGCGCCGAGGAGTCGCTGGACAGCGGACACGTGCGCGGCGTCGACCTTCAACCCAATGGCGGCAAGGGGCTGGCCGTGGCCGCGGGCGTCGCCGCCAGCCGGGGCAGCTTGGTGCTGATCTCGGACGCCGACTTCTCGACGCCCATCGACGAGTGGCCCAAGCTCGAGAAGGCGATCGAGGACGGCTACGAGGTGGCCATCGGGTCGCGAGCCAAGCGGGGCGCCCAGGTGGAGCTCTCGCAGCCCTTCCACCGGGTGCTGATGGGGAAGATCTTCAACCTGATCGTCCAGGTCGTCGTCTTGCCCGGCTTCTGGGACACGCAATGCGGCTTCAAGCTCTGGAAGGGCGGCGTCGCGCGCGAGATCTTCAAGGCCATGAAGCTGCGCGGCAACGTCGCCTTCGACGTCGAAGTGCTCTACCGCGCCCGCAAGCGTGGCTACCGGATCGCGGAGGTGCCGGTGCGCTGGTTCGACTCCATCCCCAGCCGCATCTCGCCACTTCAGCACTCTGCGGAGGCGCTGGTGGACATCGCCAAGATCCGGTTCCTCAAATGACCGCCGACACCCTGGTCATCCTTCCGACCTACAACGAGAAGGACAACCTGGAGGCGGCCGTCGGGGGCGTGCGCGAGGCCGGCTACGACGTCCTGGTCGTCGACGACAACTCGCCGGATGGGACGGGCCGGATCGCCGACCGATTGGCAGCTGCCGACAAGGGCGTCACGGTGCTGCACCGCAGCGGCAAGCTCGGTCTCGGCAGCGCCTACGTGGACGCGTTCAAGCTCGGGCTGGGGCGCGGCTACGGCCTGCTGGTCGAGATGGACGCCGACGGGTCGCACCGTGTCGAGCACCTGCCGGCGATCGTCGC
>VBHN01000144.1:3131-12801 GCA_005881155.1 Chloroflexota bacterium
GGGGCGCCAACGTATACTGCCGCGCGCTGCTCGGGCTCGACATCCATGACTGCACCTCCGGCTTCCGCTGCTACACCCGGGCGGTGCTGGAGGCGATCGGGCTGGAGCGCGTGATTTCGGATGGTTATTCGTTCCAGATCGAGATGGTCTACCTGTCCGCCCTCCAGGGCTTCAAGGTCACCGAGGTCCCGATCCTCTTCGAGGACCGGCTGGCGGGCGCGTCCAAGGTGACGCGCGGCGAGATCGTCACCGACTTCCTGAGCGTCATCAAGATGCGGCTCCGGCATGGCGGTTAGCACCGCCCGGCCGCTGGCGGTCGCGCCCAGCCTCTGGCGCCGGCCGCCGCTCTGGCTGAGCCTGGGCTTGGCGCTGGCCCTGGTCACCCTGCTGCCCTACCTCTACGCCCACCTGGCGGCGCCTTCCGGGAGGACCTTCATGGGGTTCTTCTTCCTCGGCGACGACGCCAACACCTACCTGGCCAAGATGCGGGGCGGTTTCGACGGCGCCTGGGCCTGGACCAACCGCTACACGACCGAGCCCAGTCAGCCCGTCTACTTCTTCGTGTACTGGATCGCCCTCGGTCACCTGGCGGCCCTCCTCCACCTGCCGCTGCTGGTGACCTTCCACGCCGCGCGCGCGCTCGGCGCGGTGCTGCTGCTCTATGCCGGCTGGATGTTCATCGAGCATTTCGTCGAGGACCCGGGCGCGCGTCGCTGGGCGCTCTTCTTCATGGCCTTCGGGCTGGGCATGGGCTATCTCCTCGAGGCGATGGGGAAGCCGGTCTTCCTCGGCCAGAAGACCGACACCCTGGACTGGCGGATGCCCGAGTTGAGCGCGTTCTACTCGATCCTGGCACTGCCCAATTTCGCCTGGGCGGCCGCCCTCCAGGCCATCGCCGCGGTCCTGACCCTGCGCGCCGCGGAACGCGGGAGCCTCAAGACAGGCTTCTTCGCCGGTCTCGCCTGGCTCGGCGAGGCGTCCATCCATGCCCAGATGCCGATCCTGATCGGCGGCGCGATCGTGGTCGCCGTCCTCTACCGCCGCGTCAGTGCTCGCGGCTACCTGGCCGTGGCGCTGGCACTGGCGATGGTGGCGCCTTACGTCCTCTATTCGTATGTGGAGCTCCACAACCCGGAGGTCTCGCGCTGGAGCGGGCAATGGCGGAACAACTTCGCTCCCGACCTGCTGAGCCTGAGCCTGGCGCTGGCCCCCCAGCTGCTGCTGGCCGCGCTGGCGCTGCCCCGGATGCTGCGTCGCCGTTCCCGCGGCGACGTGTTCCTGCTGGCCTGGCTGCTCCTGCTGGCGGTCATCCTCTGGGCGCCGACGCCGGCGGACAACCTGCGCCGGCGTTTCTTCGACGGGATCTACCTGCCCCTGGTGGTGATGGCCGCGGAGGGCTTCTTCACGGTCGTCCTGCCCCGGCTCCGGGAGCGCGGCCGGCGCCTGCTCGGCTTCGGCTACGTGTCCTTCGCCTCGGTCGGCAGCCTCTTCCTGCTCCTGGGGCCGCCTCTGGTGATCTCGAACCCGGCCTACTCGGTGCCCAACGGCGACTATGCGGCCCTGCAGTGGCTGTCTCCTCAGCCGCCCGGCGTCGTGCTGACCTCCGACCGGTTGGGCCTGTTCGTGCCTGCCTACACCTCGGACACGACCTACGTCGGCCAGTACAGCGAGACCTATAACTGGCGAGTCAAGACGGTGGAGGTGAACGGGCTGCTGCACGGCCAGGGCGACCTGCAGGGTTTCCTCGTGGAGCACCACGTTCGCTACTTGGTCTGGTCGACGGAGGACACGAACGTGGTGCCGCCGAGCAGCCTGGGGACACCCGCCTTCACGGCCAAGGGAGTGGAAGTCTTCCAGCTCTACTGAAGCCTCAGATTCCGCGCGGAAACGTGAGTTTTTACTACCGGCGGCGGACGCAGATCTCCGCCAGCGAGTCCTGGTAGACGGAGCAGTCCCACTTCTCGGGCAGGGCCTCGAGGACGTTGGTCAGCGCCTCGTGGCGGTTGTAGACGACGTAGTCCACGCCGTACTTGTCAAGCACCTGTTGCCAGTCCGACCGCAGCGTCTGGACGTCCTGGTACTGCTGCAGGAAGGGGTCGCCCATCACGGACGCCTCGCCGTAGATGAAGACCCTCCGATTTGGATCGGGATAGAAGCGGTAGAGCAGGTAGCCGCCCCAGCCGTACTGGTTGTACATGCGCGTTCCCACCTCGGGATGGTCGGCCAGGTATCGGGCGGCGTCGACCGGGTAGTCGCGGGCGGTGTCCTTGGTCTGCTGCGAGAGCACCGTGCCGATCCGGAACGCGATCGCCCCCGCGATCACCAGCAGGGCGATCACGGTGACGGCCTGCAGCACCCGCGATGGGGGAGGGGATTCCAACCGCCAACCGCGCGAGGCTCGCAGCTCCTCCCAGACCCCGGACCAGGTCTCGATCAGGATCGGTGTCGTGGCGGCGACGAAGACCGCGATGTTGCGTGCCGATTCCAGCGCCAGGGTCAGCGCGGCCAGCGTCAGCAGCAGCTGGTAGACGGTGGGGCGCCGGAAGGCGAAGCCGGCCAGGAGCAGGAGGGTCATGGCCAGGAAGGGCAGCATCACCAGCATGTGGAAGTCGGGCGAGAACCACTCCACTATCAGCCGCCGCTGCGCGGGGCTGGTCAGGGTCTCGATGGGGTTGGTGTAGACAGCCAGCCCGTGCGGCGTGGCGAGCACGGCCACCAGGCAGATCAGGGTGACGAGGCCGAGCGTCCGCACTCGCCGGCGGTGTGCCTGGCGGCCGATCTCGTCGCGGTCGAGGGCCCACTCGGCCAGCTCCGAGAAGATGGCGATGCCCAAGAAGCCGAAGGCGACCACGAAGCCGCCGTGCAGGTTGGCCCAGAGCGCCACCACCAGGGGCAGGTAGTAGACCGAGCGGCTGCGCCCGGAAAGGTAGGAGGCCAGCCAATAAAGCTCCAGGCAGGTGAACGCGAAGGTGATCATCTGGGCGCGCGGGCCCCAGATGGGAGCGCCGGCGAGCGCGCCCAGCACCAAACCGAGGCCCGCGATCACGTACGGCCGCTGACCGACCCGCGAGGTGCGGTAGATGAAGTAGAAGCCGAGCCAGGTCAGGGCGCCGTAGGAGAGGCTGATCGCCGCCAGCCCTCCCCAGGAGTGCAGCCAGGCCATCAGGATCTCGGCCAGGTACTCGTGGTCGATCCAGGGATGGCCGGTGACCGTGTAGGTGTAGAGGTCGTGGTTGGGCAGCCGGCCGTTCGCCAGCATCCAGCGCCCGGTGGCCAGGTGCCACCAGAAGTCGGGGTCCTCCACGGCGGTCGTGAAGGCGGCCGCGACCGCGGTCATCACCCCGCCCAGGAAGAGCGTCCGTGGGCCGAGCCGGGAGGCGGTCAGTGCCGGACCGGCCAGAAAGGCACGAGCATCGGCACCCTCCGCAGGTAGCGCCGGTACTGGTCGCCGAAGGCCTCCTCCAGCACCCTTTGCTCCCAGCCGATGCGGAGCGCCTGGGAGACGATGAAGACCAGCAGCAGCAGCAGCTGCCAGGGCCCGAAGACAGGCAGCATGACGCCGATGCTGGCGACACCCTCTCCGAAGTAGAGCGGGTTCCGGGAGAGCCCGTAGGGACCGCCGGTGACCAGCTTCCGAGCCTCCGGGAGGATCGAGAAGGAACGGCGCAGGTAGGCCAGTCCCCAGACCGCCCAGACCATGCCGAAGGTGATCAGGAGGTCGGAGACCAGCAGCGCGTTGGGACCGTGAGGCACGCCGGGCAGGTAGCCGGTGGCGAGGATCGCAAAGGTTCCGATCAGGGAGACCAGCACCACGGGCGCCCGGCGGTCGGACCCCCGGGAGGGGAGGCGGACCACGTACATCACGACCAGCATGGTGAAGAAGGACAGCCGCAGGGCTCGGTTCACGAAGGCGAGAAGGTCGTCGACGGTGGCGTGGCCGGTGAAGAGGCGACCGGCGGCCGCCCAGACCACGATCAGCTGGAAGACCAGGAAGAGGCCGAAGAAGAGGGCGGGGAGGGTGCGGCCGAAGAGCAGGTCGGCCCAGTAGCTTCGGTTGAAGGTGGGCCGCTGCCGGGCGGCGGCGGTCGAGGAGACGGTCACGGGGGCCCGTAATCTAACATCGACCGACTTGGCCAACAGCGAAACGAAGGTGTCCGAGAAGAAGTCTTCCAGCGGCTCTCAGGCGGCCTCCAGCGCCCTGCTGGCTTGGATCGACGATGAGATCCAGCAGTTGAAGGCTCAGCTGCCGCAGCTCGAGCGGGCGGCCGCCGAAGCCGCCGAGGGCCTCGACGAGGCCGACGTCATCAGGCGCCACGTCCTGCTCCACCCGGAGCGCTTCACTCCCCACGAGCGCGACTCGATGATCGAGAAAGCCCAGCTGCTGGCCGCCGCCCAGAACCGCGCCGAGGTCACCGCGGAGTCCGTCCGGGAGCGGATCCAGTTCTGTGAGGCGGTCGCGCTGGCACTGCGCTCGGCGCTCAGCGCCGGGGAGACCGCCGCCAGCGGAGCGCCCGCCCCGACGGCGCCGATCCGAACCCTGGCAGTGTTCCAGGCGGTCGAGGCGGAGCGGCTCCAGATCGCCCGGGACCTCCAGCAGGGACCGGCCCAGGCCTTCGCCGACATCGTGCTCAAGGCCGAGATCCTGGACCGGACGGCCAAGCGGGCGCCGGAGGCTCTACCGGTCGAGTTGGAGGAGTTCCGGACCATGGTCCGGACCGCGGTTGAAAGCTTGCGCAACTACCTGTTCGAGCTCCGGCCCGACTCCCTGGACGAGCTGGGGCTGGTGGCGACCATGAAACGCTTCTCGGTCGAGTGGGGGGACCGGACCGGGGTCAACTGCCGGCTCACCGTCGTCGGAGAGGACCGGCGGCTGAATCCCAGCCACGAGGAAGGCATCTTCCGGATCATCCAGGAGGCTCTGGCCAACGTCGCCAGGCACTCAGGGGCCGGCGCCGTCGACGTCACCCTGACCTTCGAGCCGGAGATGACGATCGTCAACGTCCGCGACGAGGGCGCCGGCTTCGACCTCGACTCAACCGAGCACGGTGCCGGGCGGCCCCTCGGCTTGGTCCAGATGCGGGAGAGGGCGGAGGCCCTGGGCGGCGAGTTCGCGATCATGACGCTGCCCGGACACGGCACCGAGGTCGAGGTGCGCCTCCCGGTCGCGACCTAAATCCCGGTCCCCACGCTTCGTATTCATGACTCCGCCGTGTCGGCGCCTCGGCGGTGGCCTGAGGGCGCACAAGACGTTGCCAGGCGACCTTTCCGTGGTTAGGATGTGCGGCGAATCGCGGACGGGAAGCTTCGAGAAGGCTCGACCGGGATTCGCAAGAAAAGCGTTGGACTAAACGTTCAACGAGTCAGTAGTTCCGATCGAAGGAGGTGAATAACGGAAGTGTCTAATCTCATTTGGAAGCTGCGCGGTCTCCTGCACAAGGAGGAGGGGCAGGGTATGGTCGAGTACGCCCTGATCCTGGTGCTCGTCTCCATCGTGGTCATCGTCATCCTTCTTACCATGGGCGGTCAGATCAAGAACGTCTTCTCCAACGTCGTAACCGCGCTGAACGCGTAAGCGCTAGCCAGCAAAACAGGATCACCCTGAAGCGAATACCTTCCAGAGAGCCCCGGCCGCCGGGGCTCTCTGACTTTCTTAGTTCGGACGGACCCGCAAGACATCGTGGTGAATTGCGTTTCGGTTTTCGTGAAGCGGCCCTATAATGGCGCCGCTTTTCAAAGGCAACATTCCCCGGAGGTGAGTTTCCAGTGGCAGTAGCTCAGGCACCCGCTCGTCCACGAGCGGGCGGCGGCCGTCTTTTCATCATCCTCGGCGTCATCCTGGCGCTGGTCGGTTTCGGACTGGCCGTTCTCCTCAGCTCGCTCGGCGGAGCCGCCAAGGGAGGCGGCGCCGGCTGCCCCTGCGACCTGGTCGTCTACGCGGCCAAGGACATCGGCCTGCGCACCCAGATCACGACCCAGGACCAGCTCACTGTCAAGTCGATCCCGGACAGCTACAAGCCGGCCGGGGCAGTGGTCCTCGACACCAACACCAAGGCATCCGATCAAAACCGGATCGCCCTCAAGGCCGTCCAGAACTACATCGCCGAGATCGACATCGCGGCCGGCCAGCCGCTCCTGACGAGCATGCTCGCCAAGCCGGGCGACACCGTCACCGGCGCCCAGGCCGCCTACCTGCCGATCCCCCAGGGCTACGTCGCCATGACGCTCCCGACCGGTGAGCTCATCGGCGTCGCCGGCTACATCCAGCCCGGCGACTACATCTCGCTGCTGGCCAGCGTGGGCGCGGGCAAGACGGGCGCGACCGTCACCGTCTTCACGCAGCTGCACGTGCTCCGGGTCGGCGCGGCCAACCTCAGCGTCACCTCCGCCGCGGCCGGTAACAGCACGCAGCAGACCGCGCAGCAGCAGGCCAACGCCAGCAGCCTCACGGTGCTCGTGACGCCCTGCCAGGCGGAGCTGGTCAAGTGGCTGGCGCTGAACACCCAGCTCAGCTACGAGCTGGAGTCGTTCAAGGACTACTCGCCGTCGAGCACTGGGCCGGATCCCGCCTGCGCGAACCTGAACGCGGCCAAGGGCATCCAGAGCACGGACATCGTCAGCAAGTACCCCGCCTTCAAGACGGCTCTCGGCGGACCCTAAGCGAGTGCGACACGGCTGAGAAGCAGGCCATCCGGGTCGTCATCGTCGATGCCGTCCCCTCGACCGTGGACAATCTCAAGAAGCTGCTCAGCTTCGAGTCCGACGTGGAGGTCGTGGGAACCGCGCTGAGCGCGGAGGTGGCCATCGACCTTGTGCGCCGCCTCACCCCGGACGTGGTCTTGATGGACGCGAACCTGCCCGGGGTGGACGGGATCAAGGCGACCCAGGTCATCGCCTCGGAGCCGCCGCACACGCCGGTCATCCTGATGTCGGTGCAGGGCGACCGCGACTACGTGCGGCGGGCCACCCAGGCCGGGGCCAAGGAATTCCTGGTCAAGCCCTTCAGCGGTGACGAGCTGGCCGCGGCCCTGCGCCGCGTCAACCAGCTCGAGAAGTTGAAGCGGGCGCCGCTCACGGTGCCGGTCATGGCGCCGGCGCTTACCGGCGGCGACGGGCCGAGCACCGACGGCGAGCGCCGGGGCAGCGGCCAGATCGTGCTCGTCTTCAGCGGCAAGGGCGGGATCGGAAAGTCGATGCTGGCCCTGAACCTGGCCGCGGCGATGGCGCGGGACCTGGAGGGGACCACCGCCCTGGTCGACTTCGACCTCCAGTTCGGCGACCTCGGCGTGATGCTCGGCCTCGACGCCAGCCGCAACATCTACCAGGTCGTCGAGGCCTTCCCCAACGTCGACATCGATTTCATCAACGCCCTGATGCCGGAGGCCCCGGGCGGCCTGCGCGTGCTGCTGGGCCCGCCCAGCCCGGAGTTCGCCGACCTGGTGACGGCCGAGCACACCCGGGCGGTGCTTCAGATCCTCCAGGGCGCCTACGACCACATCGTCGTCGACACCGACTCCCACCTCGGCGAGGTGACGCTGGAGGCGATCGAGCGCGCCGGCCAGATCGTGGTCCTGGCCGACCTGAGCCTGCCCGCGGTCAAAGAGGCCCGCCTCGCGCTCCGCGTCTTCAACCGCCTCGGCATCAACAGCGAACGCATCAAGCTGGTCCTGAACCGCGCCGACGTCAGCGCCGGCATCACCGCGGCCCAGATCGAGTCGAGCCTCGAGATCAAGGTCGCGGCCAAGCTGCCGACCGACGCCAAGACGGTCCAGAAGGCCACCCAGCGGGCTGACGCGTTCGTCACCCTGAGCCCCAACGTCGAGATCAGCCAGAGAGTGCGGGAACTCGCGGTTTCTCTGGTACCCTTGCACGCTGCCGAAGAGGCCCGAGCCGCCCAGACCGGGCGCAAGGCCGGGTTCTGGTCGCGGCAGTCGGCAGGCTAGGCACTAAGAAATGGGTCTTCTCGACAGGGTCAACCAGGCGAACCAGCAACGAGCCACAACGAGTGCTCCGGGTGCGCCCACCGTCGCGCCGCCGCCGGTCGCACCGCCCAGCAACGGCGCCCCCGCGGCGCCCGCCGCCGCCCCGGCAGGCGGATCGGCGCCGCCGCCGCAGCAGACCGCGACTCGGCAGTCCCAGGCCGCCCCCGCCCCTCCGGCAGCGCCCGTCGCGGGGGGGCTCGCCGAGCGGACCGGCGCGGTCGCCGTCACCCCGGCCTTCGCCGCCGCCAAGACGGCGGTCCACGCGAAGCTGCTGGAGCAGTACGCCAACAAGATCGACGTCACCGACCGGGAGTTCGTCAAGGAGAAGATCGTCGAGCTCTCCGAGGACTACATCCGGACTTCCGGCATGACCATGACGCGGCCCGACCGCGAGCGGCTCATCGAGTCGCTGATGGACGACATCCTCGGCCTTGGCCCGCTTGAGGTCCTCCTCAACGACAAGGACATCACCGAGATCATGATCAACCACCCGAAGCAGATCTACATCGAGAAGAAGGGCACCCCGATGCTCTCCGACGTCACCTTCGAGAACGACAAGCAGCTGATGCGCGTCATCGACCGCGTGGTCAGCTCCATCGGCCGCCGGGTCGACGAGTCGACGCCGATGGCGGACGCCCGTCTCAAGGACGGCTCCCGCGTCAACGTCATCATCCCGCCCCTGGCGCTGAAGGGCCCCTGCATGACGATCCGGAAGTTCTCCAAGGAGAAGCTCGGACCCAACGACCTGATCAAGTTCCGGTCGGCGACCCCGGAGATCATCCGCTTCCTGCAGTCGGCGGTGCGTTCGCGTCTCAACTGCCTGGTCTCCGGCGGCACCAGCTCCGGCAAGACGACGCTGCTCAACATCCTCTCGACCTTCATCCCGGCCGAAGAGCGGATCATCACCTGCGAAGACGCGGCCGAGCTGCAGCTTCAGCAGGACCACGTGATCACGCTCGAGTCACGGCCGGCCAACGTCGAGGGCAAGGGTGCGGTGCCCATCCGCGACCTCGTCAGGAACTGCCTCCGGATGCGCCCCGACCGGATCATCGTCGGCGAGTGCCGCGGCGGCGAGGCCCTGGACATGCTGCAGGCCATGAACACCGGCCACGACGGCTCCATGTCCACTCTTCACGCCAACAACCCGCACGAATGCCTGGGCCGCCTCGAGACGCTGGTGCTGATGGCAGGCGCCGAACTTCCCTCGCGGGCCATCCGCGAGCAGATGGCCTCGGCGGTGCACATCATCGTCCAGCAGCAGCGGCTGCGAGGCGGCCCGCGCAAGATCGTGAGCGTTGCGGAGATTACAGGTATCGAAGACGGCGAGATCCACTACCAGGAGATCTTCGTCTTCAAGCAGATCGGGATCAAAGACGGAAAGGCCGTCGGGTATCACACCGCGACCGGAATCAAGCCGATGCGTCTCGACCATATGAAGGCGGGGGGCGAGGAGCTTCCCGACGACCTGTTCGTGCCAACGCCCGAACCCAAATTCGAAGAGCTGTATTAACCGCTAGGAGCTGAACGCCAGATGAGTCTCACGACCATGCTGATCGGGATCGTCGCCGGACTCGGCGTGCTCGCGATCTTCTACGGACTCGCCCAAACCCGGAAAGCCAGCGCCGACCTGCAGTCCCGGCTGGCCGAATACGGTGTCGTGGATCCAAGCCAGATCCCGGGCGCGGGGCCGA
>VBHN01000145.1:0-20385 GCA_005881155.1 Chloroflexota bacterium
GCCTGGACGTGGAGGGCAAGCTCGACCGGCTGCCATTGGCCTACTTCGACCACCACGAGCGCGGCGACGTGCTGAGCCGCGTCACCAACGACATCGACAACATCTCCACCTCGCTGCAGCAGAGCCTCGGCCAGCTGCTCAACTCCATCCTGACCGTGGTGGGGGTGCTGGTGATGATGGTCTCGATCGATGTCGGGCTGGCCGCCATCTCGCTGGTCGTGGTGCCGCTTTCGGCCGGGGTGACCATCCTGGTCGCGCGCCGTTCGCAGCGCCGCTTCGTGGAGCAGTGGAAGTCGACGGGGCTGTTGAACGCGCACGTCGAGCAGATGCATACCGGGCACGCCCTGGTGCAGGTCTTCGGCCACCGAGACCGGGCGCTCGCCGACTTCGAGCGGCTCAACCAGCGCGTCTACACGGCGAGCTTCATGGCCCAGTTCCTGTCCGGGATCATCCAGCCCGCGGTGCAGCTGGTGGGCAACCTCAACTACGTCGCCATCGCGGTCATCGGCGGCTACAAGGTCGCCTCGGGGACCATGTCGCTCGGCGACGTGGTGGCCTTCATCCAGTACTCGCGCCAGTTCACGATGCCGATCATGCAGCTGGCCGGCCAGCTGAACCTCCTGCAGTCCGGGATCGCCTCCGCCGAGCGGGTCTTCGAGCTGCTCGACGCCGAGGAGGAGACCTCCGACCCCCTGCTGGCTTTACCGCTACCGCCGGTGAAAGGCCGGGTCGCGTTCGACCACGTGTCCTTCCGTTACGAGCCCGACCGCCCCTTGATCGAGGACTTCAACCTCGAGGTCGAGCCGGGCCGGACGATCGCCATCGTGGGCCCGACCGGCGCCGGCAAGACCACCGTCGTCAACCTCCTGATGCGCTTCTACGACGTCGACGCCGGCTCGATCCGCCTCGACGGCGTCGACATCCGTGAGCTCCCGCGGGCCGAGCTCAGGCGGGCTTTCGGGATGGTCCTCCAGGACACCTGGCTCTTCGCCGCCAGCATCCGCGACAACATCGCCTACGGGAGGCTCGGGGCGTCCGACGAGGAGGTCTTCAGGGCGGCGGAGGCCGCCCACTTCGATGGTTTCGTGCGCAGCCTGCCCGAGGGCTACGCCACACCGCTCGACGACGACGTCTCCAACATCTCCGCCGGTCAGCGACAGCTGCTGACGATCGCGCGCGCGTTCATCGCCGACCCTCCGATCCTGATCCTCGACGAGGCGACCAGCAGCGTCGACACCCGTACCGAGGTCTTGATCCAGCAGGCCATGGCCCGGCTGCGCCAGGGCCGCACCAGCTTCGTAATCGCACACCGGCTCTCGACCATCCGCAACGCCGACTCGATCCTGGTCATGGACCACGGGCAGATCGTCGAGCAGGGCGGCCACGAGGAGCTGCTGGCAAAGGGCGGCGTCTACGCCGACCTCTACCGGAGCCAGTTCGAGGGAGCTTTCGCCGAAACCGCCTGAAGCATTTGGCTCCTGAGGTGATAGTGGAGAGGAACCCCGATAGCTGCCTTTGCCGGCACTGACGGCATTCCAGATCGCGGCATACCGGCGTTTCCCGGCAGTCGCCGAGCGGCTGCTCAGCGCGGCGAAGACCGCGACGAACTTCAACGTCCGACCGCAGCCGCAGGCGTGGCCGAAGGTCGACGAGACAAGGCCGCCGGCCACCAGTTCCAGCGACCGAGCAGGGCGGCGATGGAGGGGACGAGCAGGGTGCGCACGAAGAAGGTGTCGAGGAGCACCCCGAAGGCGATGCTGAAGCCGAGCTCCCGGGCGTCGCTACGCCCTCCGGCCAGGCCGAGCACGACGAAGGTGCCGGCCAGGATCACCCCCGCCGAGGTGATCGTCCCGCCCGTGACCCCGATGGCGCGGGTCAGCGCAGCCGAGAGCGTGGTAGCGCCCTGGACCTCCTCGCGGATTCGGCTCATGACCAGGATGTTGTAGTCCTCGCCGAGCGCCATCGAGAACACGAACAGGAGCAGCGGCAGCACGAAGATCAGCCCGTCGCTGCCACCCAGGTGGACGAAGACCAGCATCGCGAACCCGAGCGTCGCGAGGTAGGACAGCCCGACCGTCAGCGCCAGGTACCAGGGTGCGACAAGGCTGCGCAGCAGCAGGCCGAGCAGGACCAGGATCAGGAGCAGGACGACGGGGACGACCACGACCAAGGAGGCGTTCGACGCCGAGTAGATGTCGTAGGCCGATGCGTCCGGGCCCGCCACGCCGTACGCCCGGGCGCCGGTGGTGCGGGCCACGGCGGCCAGGGCGGCGGTGGCCGACGGGATCGAGCCGGCCGCCGCGGTGCTGCCCACGGGGCCTGCCGAAGGGACCGCGAGGAACTGGACCGTCAGCCCGTCCGGGCTGACCTGCGGCCCCGCGATCGACCGGAACACCGGTGCGGCGGCAAGGCGGGCCCCGGCGTCGGCGAGCAGAGCCGGGTTACCCCGGACCGAGGAGCTGAAGCGCAGCAGCAGCTGGTCGGCGGCACCCGCGGTCGGGAAGTGACGGGTCAGCACCGCCGCGCCGGCGGCGGAGTCGGTGCCCGACGTTCCGATGCTGCTCACTCCACCGGTGCGGTAACCGACCAGGCCGGCCGCGAGCGCGCCGAAGAGGACCACGCCCACCGCCAGCGTGAGCCAGGGCCGCCGCACGGCCTGCTCCGCGACCCTGCCCCAGAGCATCGCCTGCGGCGGCCCGAGCTTCGGCAGGACCGGCCAGAAGGTGGCTCTCCCAAAGATGGCCAGCAGCGCCGGCGTCAGCGTGAGGGCGGCGACCAGCATGACTCCGATCCCGATCGCGAGGGCTGGACCGATCCCCCGGTAAACGCCAAACGGAGCCAGCAGGAGGGTGAGCAGGGCTGCCGCCACGGTCAGGGCGGAGTAGGTGATCGCCTGGCCGACCCGGGAGACCGCCGTGGCCAAAGCTTGGCGCGGCTCGGCACCCCCGGCGAGCTCCTCGCGGAAGCGGAAGGTCAGGAACAGGCCGTAATCGGAGCCCGCGCCGAGGAGCAGCACGATCAGCAGCAGCTGGGCGATCGAAGGCACGGTCACGCCGGCCTTGGCCGTCTGCGCGATCAGCAGGCCCGACACCACCACCGCCAGCGCGGCCGGCAGGAGGGTGATCAGGGGCGCCGGCACGGCCCGGTAGACGATGAACAGGAGGACGACCACGAAGATGAGCGTGAACCTGGTGATGGTCCCGCCGGTGCCGCTCTGGGCGTCGACGCTCTGAGCCAGCTGGCCGGCCAGGTGGAAGCTCAGGCCGGCTGGTGCTCCCGCTCGGGCGAAGCCGGCCCGAATGCCGTCCACCAGCGTCTTGGAGGCGGTGCTGCTGTCGGCGGCCGCGGCGGTGACCGTCACCAGCGCCTCGGCGACCTGGCCGTCCTTGGAGATGCCGGCGTCGGTGACCAGGGAGACGCCGGGAACCTGGCGCGCGGCCTCCTCCACGCGGCCGACCGCAGCCGCGTCGTCGGCGGTCAGCGGGCCCGAGGCCCGGTAGGCCACGATGATCGCCGTCCCGGACGGGTTCCGGGCCTGAAAGGGCGCCGCCAGGCCGGCCGCTTGCACGCTGGGGCTCGACGCCGAGAGGAACTGGGAGTTGCTCGATTGGGTGAGATCCGACAAGCCGGGCAGCAGGCGGACCCCGGCGATGGCTCCGACGATCCAGGCCGCGACGATCAGCCAACGGAACCGGATCGTCAGGCGCGCGAGGGCGTCGAACACCGACCCGCACTATATCTGAACGGGAGCGTTCAGTAACCTCGGTAGGCTAGCTGTAGAACTGGTCGACGATCCGGGTGGCCACGTCGTCATCGGGGCGCTGCTCGTGTCCAAGACGCCAGTACTGCAGCAGTGCCAGGGGCAGGAGCGAGAGCAGCTCGAGATCGGCGTCCCGTGGCAGCTCGCCCCGCTCGACCGCGCCTTCAAGGATGGTGAGGAGCCTCTCCGCCAGCGTCCCGGCCATGCTCCGGCGCCACGCCTGCCGGAGCTCGGGGTTGCTCTCGACCTCGCCGCTCACGGCGGCCACCGCCAGCTCGCCGGGCACCCTGCGCACCAAGCCCTGGAGGAAATCGAGCATGTCGGTCCGGAGGCTTCCCGTGTCGGGTATCTCGGGCACGAGGCCGGCGCGCTGCTGGATCGCCTCCGCCACCAGCGCCACCTTGTTCGGCCAGCGCAGATACAGGCTCGCCTTGCCCACCCCGGCCCGTGCGGCGACCTGCTCCATGGTCAGGCGCGCGTAGCCGGCTTCGGCCAGCAGGCTCTGGGCAGCGGCCAGCACGGCCCCGTCGACGCCTGGGTCGCGCGGCCGGCCGCGGCGGGCCGTCTCAGTTCACCTGAACGATGCTGTTCAGCAACACGACGCTCGCCACCTTACGCCGGGCCGAGGGACGACCAAGGCGCGGTCTGAAAGCTGAAGCGCACAGTTCCGCACTCCCGAACGCAGCAAAAGATGTAATTGCGCTTGACGCCAAACTGTCAGTTGCGCTACAACGAAGTGCGCGCGCAACTCGACGATAAAGCGACACCGCTCATGGATCGAGTTCGCCCGAGCGAAGGGGGTTGTTACACCTTGGTGCGAGCACTGCTTGCGGTGGCGCTGTCCGCGGCCCTGCTGGTCGATGCCGGCGGGGCGGCCCAGACCAGCCTGAAGGCGATCACGGCCGGGGCCGCCGACGCCATCACCTTCTCCACGCCCACCCTCGCCGACGCGGACCATGCGAACGGCGAGCCCGACATCGGCATCGATCCTCAGGGCCGCGTCTTCAGCAGCGGGCCGACCGGCACCGGCACCCAGCGCAGCATGTGGTACGGCTCCCGCGACGGTGGCCACACTTTCAGCCAGATCAGCGCCGGCACGCCGCCGAGCGTGGTCAGCGGCACCCTCCAGCCGCCGGGCGGTGGCGACACCGAGATCAAGTTCGACCGTGCCGGCAAGCAGTACTTCGCCGACCTCTACGCGCTGGCCTGCGACCGGACGGCGACCACAACCGACGGCGGCGCAACGGTCATGGGCAGCGTCGCAGGCGGCTGCGAGGGCAGCGGACCCGGCTCCGACCGGCAGTGGATCTCCATCTTCGATCCGCCCAAGGGAAAGTCACAGTCGGCTTACACGGGTCAACTTCCGCTGGTCTACCTCGACTACAACGACCTCGGCGTCACCAGCAGCTACCCCAACGGCGGGTCGCAGTGGAACAAGAGCACGGACGGCCTCAACTACTCCCAGGCCATCAGCGGCCAGCCGGCGGGCACCGCGCTCGCCAATTGGGCGCCCTTCGGACCCGACGGCTATCCCGCCATCGACCAGGTCACCGGCCACGTCTTCGAGGCGGCCGGCTTCCCGAACGGAGACGGCACCTGGTCGATGCTGCTGAACATCGGGACACCCGACAGCAGCGGCAACCTGACCTTCCTCGACAACCCGAGCACAACGGCCGCGCAGCTTCCCACCCAGCTGATCCACGTCGCGGACGGGCTCCCGGCCAGTCCTGACACGCTCTTCTCGGTCCTCTCCATGGACAGCGCCCGGAACCTGCACCTGGTCTGGGTGGTGGGAGCGGACCCCAAGACCCAGCCCGCCTCGCAGCGGCAGACCTGGGTCAGCGCGGCCTCCGCCGCCTCCGGCTGGAAGAGTTGGACCAAGCCGGTCCAGGTCAGCTCCGCGCCGTCGATGGTCAGCGTCTTTCCGTGGCTCAGGGCGGGCGGTCCAGGCCGCGCCGACGCGGTCTGGTACGGCTCCAACCTGGCCCAGGATCCCAGCACCGACTTCGGTCAGGCCTGGGACGTCTTCATGGCGCAGGTCGTGTACCCGGTCGATTCGACCGGCGCCATCACGGGCGCCGCACCGAGCGTGACGCAGGTGAAGGTAACGCCGCACCCCATGCACTACCACTCGATCTGCCTCGCCGGCACCGGCTGCATCCAGACCCAGGGCAACCGCAACCTGGCCGACTTCTTCGAGGTGACCATCGACAAGACCGGCGCGGCAGAGATCGTCTACGACGACACCTCCAACGGGCTGGTCCAGCCGACCTTCACGCCCGCCAACCAGCAGCTGGTCGACCATGCCGGCGCCCCGATCGTGACCATCGCCCGCCAGGCCTCCGGGCCCGGGCTCTTCGGCGGCGGGGTCAGCGGCGCCGGCAACGCACCACGCACCGGTCTCACCGATAACACCGGCGACGCCCGCTACCCGCTCATCAGCGGCCCCAATGTGCCCGGCCTGGACCTGGTCAACACCAGCCTCAGCCTGGCAGGCGGCATCCTGACCGTGCGCACCCAGGTCGCCGATCTCTCGAAGCCGGGGCCAACCCTCGCCAGCGTGCCGGGCGCGCTGAATCTCCAGTACGTCACCCGCTGGCAGCTGGGCGACACCATCTACTACGCGGCGATGGAGACAACCGCCTCCGGCGTGCCGATCTACTACGCGGGCGCCGCCAAGAGCGTGGACCTTTGCTCCGTGTCTGCCTGCTCCCCGCACGTGATCACCTACCCCGAGCCAGGCACCGGCGGCAGCTCCGAGACCGGCAGCGTCAGCTGTCCGGTGTCGCCCTCTGCGTCTAATCCCTGCACGCTCACGGTCCAGGTCAAGGCGGCGGACGCCGGCTCGCCCACCAACTCCAGCCTGCTCGAGGAGGTCGGCGCCTACAGCTTCGCCTCCCAGGTGCTCTCGGGCGCCATCACGAACCCGCAGGCCGAGGCCGACAACGTCCCGCTCGAGATCGACGGCATCTGCTGCTACAACACGCGGCCGCCGACCTCGGCGCCCCTCCCCATTCACCCGGCTGACGGACAGGGAACGGCGCGCAACCAGTCCGGGCAGAACGCCACCTTCAGCTCCGACGAAGACCGCGCGGAGGACGGGCAGGGGCCAGCCGAGCAGTTCTCGGGCGGCGGTCACAATTTCGCGGCGACCAGCTTCGACGCGGTCGGTTTCGACGATGTTGCAGGGACGATGACGGTCACCGGCAGCGGCACCGACAACGGGCTTCCGGTCGCCTACACGATTGTCGAGCTCCAGGGCGGCGCCCTGGTCGGGACCTACAGCCTGGTCCTGAGTGACGGCTACAGCTTTGCCGGGACGCTCGTCTCCGGCTCCATCCAGCTCAGCTGAAGGGGAGGGTCGGAATGAAGCGCTCGCTGCTGCTCGTCGGGGCCTTCGTAGCGGCCACCTTCATGGGCCTCGCCGGCCCGGTGCCGGCGGCGGCCACCTCCGCCTTCTACTTCCACGGCACGGCGGCCGACCAGGCAAACAAGATCGCCGGCTCCCCGACCGCCACTTTCAGCTCGGGCCCGACCACCGGCAGCACGCCGGTGACCCAGACCACCTCGCCGGCGGCCAACCGGGACTTCGCGGGCAACCCGCTGGCCGCGTACTGGACCGGTGCCTTCACGGGCACCCTGAGCGGCGACCTCCAGCTCGATTGGTGGTGGAGCACCACCAACGCGACGGCTCAGCTGCTCGGGCTCTCGATGGACGTCGCCGTCTTCGGCGATCCCGATTCGAGCGGCAACGGGACCCTTCTCGGCCGGGCGACAGTCAACTTGACCGTGACCCCGGCCCCGACCGAGAACACGAGCCTGGTCCCGGTCGGCGGCACCGTCGCCAAGACCCTGGTCATCCAGGCGGTCCCCCACTTCACCGACACCGGCCAGGGAGCGGTCGTCTACTACGACGCGACCTCGACGCCCTCAGGCTTCAGCTTCGTCAAGGCTCCGACCAGCCCGGCCGTCACCTTCGACACCACCACGCCGATCTCGTTCGCGCCTTCGACGGTCGTCTCGCCGAGCTTCCTGGGTGGGGAGCCCGAGACGACGCTCGAGCACCCGCAACCGGGCAGCCAGGGCGGCCGGATCGACCCCAATCGCGTCTTCGTGGACTGGCCGCTCTCGAGCCGCACGCAGACCAGCCAGCTCTCCCGCTCCCTGAACGGCGGGGACAGCTTCAGGCTGCTGCTCGACCTCCAGACCTGCCCGCAGCGCGACCGCCCCAACTGCCAGTCAGGCGGTGGCGGCGACTCCAAGAACGAGGTCAACCTCTACGACGGCAACCTCTTCTTCGCCGACCAGGAGGTGCTCGTCAATGAGGCGGTCGCCAGCTCCACCGATCACGGCGACAGCTGGCCGGCCGCCCGCCAGTTCGCGATCAGCAACGCGGCGACGGCCGTCGACCGGCAGTGGCTGGCGTACATCGACCCGGGTGTGGCGAACGTCGCCGGCCGGCCCGTCGACGCCTTCCTCAGCTACCACGTACCCCTGGTCGGCGAGTACGTCCAGGGCATCGACAGCAGCGGTCTGCCCATCCCCCAGCCGGTGACGCAGATCACGGGGGTGGCCCAGAGCGGCTCGCTGCGCGTCGACAACTCCAGCGGCCCGGCTCACGGCTGGATCTACCAGCCCTACCGCGGTGGCGGCGGCGTCGTGGTCGGCACCGCCAACGCCACCGGCTACCAGTCGCCCGCCAGCTGGCAGTCGACCACCGTCAGCTCCGACAACGCCTCGATCTTCCCCTGGTTGGACATCGACAGCCAGGGCAACGCCTACCTGGTCTGGATCACCAACGGCAACCTCTACCTGAGCGTCTCGCCGATCCTCGACGCCCGCAACAACCCCGCCACGGGGCGGCCGGGAACGTATTGGACGAGGCAGGCACTGCTGAACCCGCCCGGGGTCGGCAGCACCGTCTTCCCGGAGGTGACGGCCGGCGACCTGGGCCGGATCGCCATCGCCTTCATGGGCACGACCGACTGCAAGGGCCTCTCCGACAACTGCGCACCAGACGCCCACTGGAACACCTACACCGAGTTCCTGTCCGACGCGCTGGCGGTGACCCGCGGCAACCCGCTGGTCGTGCAGAGCGGCTTCGTCAGCCATCGAGTCGACCACCGGGGCGCGATCTGCACCTCGGGCACGACCTGCACGACCGACCGCTCCCTGCTGGACATGATCGACCTCGGCTTCGACGCCGGTGGCCGGGTGGGGGTCATCTTCACCGACAACAACAACCGGCTGGCGGCGCCGACCTTGGTCGACGCCACCAAGGCCGGGCCCTTCGCGCTCTTCGCGAAGGAAACGCAAGGACCCTCATTGCTGGCGAACACGCCGGCGATCAACCTCACGATCCCGCAGAACAGCCGGACCTCGGCGGCAGGCGACGCGACCTGGCCCAACACTGCCGGTGGCGTCAACCTGAAGTCGCTGGATCTGCTTGGCGCCTCGTTGGCCCTCTCGCCTCAGGGCACTGAGGTCGTGGCCAAAATGCCCCTCGGTGACGCCACTCTCGCCGGCATGGAGCGGGACCTGAAGACTTACAACAGCGTCACAACCGAGGCCGGTGCGCGCGTCCAGTACGTCTTCCGCTTCGCCGCCGGCGACGACATCTTCCACCTCGACATGGATTACACGCCGAAGAGCGGCGCCGTCCGCTTCTTCGGCGGCCGGCTCGACTCCAGCGACGGGGTCACCAACGGCACCGCCACGGTGGTGGCAGCGCGCTACGTGGCGGACCCCAGCTTCACCGTCTCCGGCTCACTCTCAAACGGCACCCTGACACTGGTCGCACCGCTGTCCCAGTTCGGCCTCTCCAGCGGGTCTGCCGTCCAGCAGGTCACGGCCTTCTCGATGGCCGGGCCCTCCGAGAGCGATCCCCTCGCGACCACCATCGCGAGCTCGATGCGAACCCTCGACGCGACACCGCCCTTCGACGGCAGCCTGGCCTCGCAACCCATCCAGACCACCAGCATCGACTGCACCGACCACTCGATCAGCGAGTCCGGCGGCTGGCACACGCTCAATGAGCCCGGGGCGGGCAACGGCACCCTCTGCCGCGTCGTCGGCGGGGGCGGTCAAGCCTGGATGTCGGTGCCCTTCACAACGTCAGCATCGACGGCGGCGCGCCCACCAAGGTCAGCGACTACCGGCCGCCGGCCGACCCGACGCACCCCGACCTGACGGGACGGACCGACCTGACCTTCGGCGTCACGAAGCACTTCGCAGTGCCGGAGGGCAACCACACGCTGCGCATCGACGTCCTCGACGACACCGGCGTCGGCACCCAGAACATGGTCTACGTGGACGGCTTCAACATCTACGGCGGGTTCACCACCGGCAGCGGCGGCAGTCCGACCGCTGTCTCCACGCTGGTCGACTCCTTGCTTGGACCGCTGGTGGGGACGACCCAGACGCTGCTGGCCACCGCCAACACCGTCGGCCTGGACACCATCGTCCAGGCGGCGCCGGGAGTAACGGTGACGGTGAGGGACCCGGCCGGAAAGGTCGTCGCCTCGGGAACGGTCCAGAACGGGGTGATCGCGCTCCGCTGGGGTCCCAACGGCATCGGCGCCTTCACGGTGGACATCGAGAATCCCACCGGAGCGCAGGTGCCGGTCGACCTCTGGGAGGTGGTGGAGGGGCGCTGATACCGGCCGGCGCCCCACGCTGATCAGCCTTCGAACCGTTCCTCGAGGCGGACCTCGACCGCCTGGCCGGCCTCCTTCTTGATCGCCTTCCGGACGTCGGCCTTGACGGGCAGCATGTGCTGGCCGTCGCCCATGGCCATGAATGAGCTCCGGAACGGGTGGCCGTCGATCTTGCCGCGGACCTTGACGAGTCCCTTGGTGCCGAAGAACTCGACCGAGTCGGGCATGACCACGTAGGTCCAGCCGCCCTTGTTGGGGCTCTTCTGGAGGGTGGCGGTGAATCGCTTGTCCATTGGCCTCACACGTCATTCTGAACGCTGTGCAAGGAGCCGAGATCGCCGTCCGCCGCCTGCTCGCGCAGCGGCTATTCGGCGACCCCTTCTCTTCCCCGCTCGACGTGGTCCGGTGGCTCAACGCCGTGCAGTCGCAGGACTACGCCGGCGCCAAATGGGCGCTGGCCCAGCGCACCGCCGGCGCGACCGAATCCGATCTTGACCGTCTCTTCGACGAGGGCGCCATCCTCCGCACCCACGTCATGCGTCCCACCTGGCACTTCGTGCTGCCGGACGACATCCGCTGGCTGTTGGAGCTGACCTCGCCGCGGCTGCTGGCGAGCCTGGCCGGACGCCACCGCCAGCTGGAGTTGGACGAGCAGACCAGGGCGCGGGCGTTGGACCTCTTCGCCGAGTCGCTCAGCGACGGCAACTTATTGACGCGCCCAGAGCTGGGCGAGGTGCTCGCCGCGGGCGGTATCTCACCCGAGGGACAGCGCCTCCCCCACCTCCTGCTGGCGGCCGAGGCGCTGGGCGTCATCACCAGCGGGCCGCGGAAGGGCAAGCAGTTCACCTACGCACTGCTCGCCGAGCGCGCACCCGCCGCCCGGCGGCTGGACCGCGAGGAGGCGCTGGCGGAGCTCACCACCCGCTACTACCGCAGCCACGGTCCCGCTCAGGTCCAGGACTTCGCCTGGTGGTCGGCCCTGACCGTGGCTGAGATCAGGAGGGGCCTCGCCCTGGCCGGTTCCAGCCTCGAGCACGAGGAGATCGACGGCAAGGATTACTGGTTCGACCCCGCATCCGTGGCGGCCGCAAGGCTGCCGCTGGTCGCGCACCTGCTGCCCAACTTCGACGAGCTCACCGTCGGCTATCGCGACCGCGCCGCGCTCTTGCCGGCGGAGGTGACTTTCGACCCGACCTTCTTCGCGTACTACCGCGAGTCCGCTCCCCAGGGCGGCATCCTCTCCAACGTCGTGACCGTCGGCGGCACCGTGCGCGGATCCTGGCGCCGGACGCTGTCGGCCGGCGTGGTAGCTGTGGAGGTCCGCCTGCTCGGTGCCCTCCAGCCGGCCGAGCTGGGGGCGGTCGGGCGAGCCGCCGACCAGCTCGGACACTTCCTGGATCGGAGGGCTGACCTCCGCGTTTTCTAGCCGGCGGCGGGAACGAACTCGAGGACGACGATCCCCCTGCCGAACCGCCTGATCTCGGTCAACTCGAGGACCTTCTGGTCCGCGTCGTCGGCGAAGAGGCGCCTGCCCTTTCCGAGGACGATCGAGTGGAGCATGACCCGGTAGAGGTCGATCAGGTTCTCCTTCAGCAGCGCGTTGAAGAGCTGCGCGCTGCCGGAGAGAAGCAGGTCCCGGCCGGGCTCCTCCTTGAGCTTTCGCACCGCTTCCACCGCGTCCCCCTTGAGCAGCTTCGAGCCGGTCCACTCGGCCTTGTCCAGGGTCGACGAGACCACGTACTTGGCGATGCTGTTCATCCTCTCGCCGAACTCGCCGGTGCCTTCCATGGTGGGCCAGGCCGCCGCGAAGCCCTCGTAGGTCTTCCGGCCCATGAGGAGCGCGTCGCTGGCCTGCAGCTCGCTCCACTTGAACTGGCCGGCTTCCTGACCGAAGAAGGGGAAGGACCAATGGCCGGGCTCCTCGCAGACGCCGTCGAGCGATAGGTACTCGGTTGCGACCAGCCTCATCTCGGCCTCCTGTGTCTGGGTGTGATGTCCGTCTACCAGATGCATCGAACGGACAGCGGCTATCTCGACACGGAAGGGCCACCGTCTTTCATCAGGCGAGTGGCGGACGCCCAGCCGGGCCCAATCCCGGAAACAGGCCCGCAAGCTCCGGCGGGGTGGGCAACCCCATGACCGGCAGCCGGTCAAGGATGCGAGGGCGCAGGCCGCTCGGCTCGAAGTGCCCCTGGACGCTTCCGCTTGCGGTGGCGCCCGCGCTGGCAAAGCGGAAGACGCCCTGGGTCGAGATGGTGTCGTCTTCCATCCCGGTGATCTCGCTGATCTCGACGACCCGGCGCGTCCCGTCGCGGAGGCGGTCCAGGTGGACGAGGATGTTGAAGGCGCTGGCGACCTGCTGTCGGATCGCTTTGATCGGGAGCTCGATTCCGGCCATCAGGACCATGGTCTCGATCCGGCTGAGAGCATCCCGGGACTTGTTGGCGTGAACCGTCGTCATGGAACCCTCGTGGCCCGTGTTCATCGCCTGGAGCATGTCGAGCGCCTCCGGCCCGCGAACCTCTCCCACCACGATCCGGTCCGGCCGCATGCGAAGCGAGGTGATCACCAGGTCGCGGATCGTCACCTGCTTGCGGCCGTCGGCGTCGGGCGGACGCGACTCGAGCCGGGCGACGTGTCCCTGCCGGAGCTGCAGCTCGGCCGCGTCCTCGATGGTGACGATCCTGGCGTCGGAGGGGATGTACCCGGAGAGAAGGTTGAGGAGGGTGGTCTTGCCGGTTCCGGTTCCGCCGCTGATCAGGATGTTCGCTCGCGCGAGGACGCAGCTCCGGAGAAAGGCGAAGCCGGCGGCCGTGCAGCTGCCGAGTGCGATCAGGTCGGCTTCGGTGTAGGGATCGTGCGCGAACTTGCGGATCGTAAGCATCGGCCCGTCGACGGCGATCGGGGGGATGACCGCGTGCACCCGAGACCCGTCCGCCAGCCGGGCATCGCAGAGGGGACTCTCGTCGTCGATCCGTCTGCCGACCGACTCGACGATGAAACGGATCATGTGCATCAGCTCTTCGGTGCTGGCGAACCGGATGTTGGTCAGGACGATGTGACCGTGGATCTCGACGTAGACGGCATCCGCACCCATGACCATGACCTCGGTGACCAGCGGGTCAGCAACCAATGGTCCGATCGGTCCGAGCATGCCGTAATCGGCCAGAGGAGCGGGGCGCGGGGTCTGAACGCTCATTGCGTCAAGTGAACTGATGACGGCCACGCCCGCAGGCTCGGGTCGACCGAGATTGACACGCCGCCGTTGCCCTTCACGCTCGCCGTGTAGGCGATGACACCCCCGGCGATGGTGGCGAGGTAGCTGCTGCTGCCCGTGATGGTGACGTCGGCCGCCGGCACGTAGAAGATTCCGATCAGGCTCGTGAGCCCATGGCCGGCGACGTTGTTCGGACAGGTGTTGGCCGGCGGCGTCTGCTCCGGGCCCGGTTCGAAGACCAGGACGCGCTGGTACTGGTAACCGCTGAAGGTGTAGATGTCGCCGCCGCCCTGCAAGTTCAGACAGACCGTGTTGCTGCCGGGGCCGGGGACGAAGAAGACCACCGCACCGGGCGTGATCGCGTTTGGGCACGCGACGTTGTTTCCAGTCGCCGGGTCTCCACAATGACCTTCGTTGGCCAGGTCGCCATGGGGAGGCGGGGCCGGCGCGGGATTCGTGTTTGGCAGCCCGCCGCTCGGCGGTGCGCTGAGGCACGTGCTGGTGCAGGAGATGGCCGGTCCCTCGAAGTCCGGCGGTGGCGCGCCACTCGTATCCTGGGCCGCTGCCGGCGCCACCGCCCAACCCGAAAGCCGCTTGGCGCGAGGTAGACGTTGAAGAACGTGGCTCCGGGGTTGGTCGGACCGCTGGTCGTGGAGATCTTGATGACCTGGTTGTTGCCGATGCTCACCGTCTTGCACATCGAAGGCGCCGTCTCCCGCAGGAAGCAGTTCGGCGCCTGTCCAGTACAGCTGTCGGGAGACCAGCGGCCGGCGGTCACCTCCACCGCCCAGGACTGGGCGGTGACCGCAGCGTTGCCTGCGTCGGACCCGACTGTCGAGGGTGTGAAGCTGCCGCTGCAGCCAACCCCGTTGGAGTCCCAGAACTGGTTGAGGGCACGGACCGTGACCCAAGAGCCGCTTGGGATGGTGCCCGTGACGGCCTGGGCGGGGTTCTTCAGGGGGATCGAGGTGGCGCCTGCGCTCGCGCCGGCGCCTGCGAGGACGAACATCTGGCCACCGACGGACACATAGGAGCTCTGCTGTGACGTCGAGCCGGGCAGCGCCGCACTTAGTGCGCTGACGGGGATCGACGTGATGCTTCCGCTGAGGGCGGCCGTGGTGGTCGTCGCCAGCGGGAGGACCAGGCCGGATCCGCTCGCGATCGTCCCGACGATCGCCTGGCTGCTGACCGCGATCGTCGTGGCTCCGACGGCCGCGGCGCCGGCGGTGGTGAAGGCCTGCGGGCCGACCCTGATCACCGACCCTGCCGCGAGAGGCTCGCTCAGAGCGTTGATCGGAACGGTGCTGACGCTCCCGCTCAGCGCACTGGTGGTGGTGGTGAGTGAAACCACGCTCGGTTCGTCCGGCGGCCGGAGCTCGTTGCTCACGAAGCCGCCGTTGAGCTTGAACCCGCCCTGCCAGTCGTACACGCCGCCACTCAGGAAGTAGCAGCCCGAACCGGTGAGGTTGGGGTTGGAAGCATAGAGACCAGGCAGCTCCACGCTCCCATTTGCGGAGAGCCAGGTCTGCGGGTTCGTGTTGAGGGTCGGTTCCGTAAAGTCGGGATCGGGCATCGACCAGCCATTCGCCTGTGCACCCGACACCGAGAAGTTGGGCATCGGGGAAGGCGGCTGGGCGGGACAGATGTCGATGACGTTGCCGTTGACGGAACCGCTCGCAGACCCGTTGTCGGTGATGCTGCCGTTGGACCACACATCTCCCGTCACCACCGTCGTCGAGGTCCCGGTGAAGGTGAGGGAGTTGCCGCCGCCGCTGCAGCCGGACGGACTCAAGGTCTGGATGGCGGCTCCGTTGGTCCCGGCGCGGCGCGCGACCGCGGTCGCGGTGGCGGAGACCGGGATCGTGGCTCCCGTCCCCAGGATTTGCATGATCGCAACCGGGATGCGATGGCTGCCTGCCGCGGTGAAGCTCACACCGGCGATGGAATGGCTCGCCACGCTGATGACGAGCGTGTGCCCGGACGGGTCGCCGAAGCTGCAAGTCACCAGGCGGGTCGGATCCCCGTTGCACGAATACGTGCCGTACAGGCGCTCGTTGTTCGCGTAGACGGCGGCGCCGGCCTGCTCGGCCTGCCCGTAGTCGGAGGTGTTCATGTATTTGTAGGCAGCGCCGAGCGCGGCCGCGTCCACCGCCGCCTGCATCTCGCGCCGGTCCAGGTAGGCGTGGCCGCTGTCAATGGCCAGGCCGGCGAAGCCGAGCAGGACGACCATGATGAATGCGACCAGCACGATCGCCTGGCCGCCCGCCCCTTGTCTGCCTCTGACGGCCACTTCAATACTCCGTGCTGTAGGTGGCCGCGGCGCTGATGATGATGTTGTTGGCGGTGACCTGTCTGATGAGGGGCGTGAAGGGGACGAAGTTGTAGTAGATCGTCACTTGCAGGGGCGCATGAGCGTGAGCCGGATTGGTTGCGCTGCAGGAGCCCCTGGCATTGGCCCATGGCTCGCCGCCAGGCGCATCCTCCAGCGTCGGAGAGAGGGCCTCGGGTGTCGTGGGCGGGTCCGGCTCAGTGATGTAGATCCAACCCTGGTTGGCCGGCGGGGCCGCGCTCGTGATGGGCCCGTTGGGGCAGGGATTCGCAAGCACGACATCGACTGCATGCACCTTGACGGCGGCCTCGACCGCTGCGTTGGTCGGCAGCAGTGGCGAGTCGCGGATGGCGACTCGCGCGCCCTCGTTGACCGCCTGGTTGAGCGTCACGTAGGTGTAGATCACGCGACCGAAATCGATGATGCCGAACATGAGCAGAAGCAGAAGCGGGGCGACCAGCGCAAACTCAACCATCGACTGCGACCGCTGGCCGCCTGCTGTCGCCGCGTGCCGGTCGGGCACCTCAGTAGCCCCCGACGGTCATATGGGTGTTGGCCACCATGTGCACCGAGCCGCCAAACGCACTCTGCATGAAGCCCGTCGCAAAGCCGAAGTTCATCGTCAGGATCACGTTGACGTCGCTGCCCCGATAGGCGTTGTCAGAGGGGCCCGCGGTGAGATCGAGACCTGGCGTGTTCGCGTAGCAGATGTAGAGAAGCGGCTGGTTGGCGCCGACGGACTGGTAGGCCGAGTCCTGGTAGGGCGGGTTGTGGGCGCTGTTGCCGTCAGAGGCGGACGGGCAGGTCGTGGTGGGGTTCGCGAGTGTTGACCTCGGCAGCCCGGACTTCAAGAGGATGGCGTCGACCGCGGCCTGGATAGAGGAGTCGGAGAGGTACGGGTTGGTGCCGCTCGTGGGGTCGAACCAGCTCGCTTGGCGCGCGCCCTCACGGGTGGCGCCGCGCAGCCCGACGTCGAAGTAGAAGGCCCGCCCGAGGTCGATCAGACCCAGCAGGATGAGCAGCAGCACGACGGCGGAGACGCCAAACTCCACCGTCGCCTGGCCTGACGATCGTCCCCCGGTCTTCACTTCTTGCTCAGCGCCTCGCTGACAATCACGGCGGCGGGTCCGAGGAGGATCACCCAGAGGCTTGGGAAGATGCAGCCGATCATCGGGAGCAGCATCTTGAGCGACGCCTGGGCACCGCGTTCCTGGGCTTTTTGGAACCTCTTCCGCCGGATCTCGTCCGACTGGACGTGAAGGATCTTCGCGATCGTCGAGCCCATCTGCTCGGACTGGATGACGGCCTGGACGAAGTTGTGGAGGTCTTCGACGCCGCAGCGCCTGCCCATGTCGTCCAGAGCCTCCAGCCGGGGACGGCCAAGGCGCACTTCCAGGAGTACCCTCGCGAACTCGGAGGCGAGCGGGTTTTCGTATTTCTCCGCCACCCTCGCCATCGCGGCGTCGAAGCCCAACCCGGCTTCCACGGTGACGGTGAGAAGGTCCATTGCATCCGGCAGCGCACCCTGCAGGTCTCGCTGGCGGCGCCTGACCAGCCGGTTGAGCCAGAGGATGGGCAGGTAAAGTCCGAGGACCGTGCCCAGCGTGGCGCTGCCGGCGGCGACGATCGGGTTCTGGGTGAGGGCTCCCACGCCCAGGCCGACCAGGCCGAGGAAGACGGTCAGGACCCAGCGCAGGGCGTTGAAGTCGGCGGCCGACAGTCCCAGCGGGCGGCTCGCGAGCATCATCTTGCGATGGAGGTCCTGCTGGACGTTGGCGGGCATCAGCTTGTCCAGGAAGCGGCCGATCCTGTGAAGAGTCGGCATGAGGATGCGCTGCGAGAGCGGTGCGGCCAGCTCCAGCTCGGCCAGTGAGACCGGCATGGATCCGCCGTAAAGGCGCAGCCGGGTCTCGACGATGTCGGCGTCAGTCGGCGGCGCCGGCCTCAAGCCGACGAGCATCGCGATGACTCCGCCGCCTGCACAGAGGCCGAGGAACGCAGCCACGGTGGTGCCCATCAAGGAGCTCATCGCAGGTTCATAGCCGGACCCGCGCGACCTGGCGTGTGAAGTGGTTGCCGAGGAAGATCATCAGGCCGGCCACGACGAGCAGCGCTACGCCCAGCCGGGTCTTGGTCATGACGCCGAAGTAGTCCGGCGTGAGGACGTAAAGAAGCACGGCGAGCCCGATCGGGAGGAGCGTGATGATCCACGCCGAGGCGCGTCCTTGGGCGGTGATCGAGTTGATCTGACCCTTCACCCGAACTCGCTCGCGGATGGTGTCCGAGATGTTGTCCAGGATCCGCGCGAGGTTCCCGCCGACCTGGTTCTGGATCACCGCGGCCGTCACCACCAGCTCGAGGTCGTCGTTTCCCGCACGCTTGACCAGGTTGTTCAGTGACTGCTCGACCGAGCCGCCCAGATTCAGCTCCCGCACCACTCGCCCAAACTCCTCTGCAATAGGTGGGCTGCCGTTCCTGGCTACGGTGTCGATCGCTTGCGGGAAGGAATACCCCGCCTTGAGAGCGTTGGTCAGCAGTGAGATCGTGTCGGGTAGCTGGGCGCTCAAGGTCCGCTGCCGCCGCCTCTGCCGATAGCGGAGGTAACGCATCGGGATGAAGTAGCCGACCACCCCCGCGACCACGAAATGGGGCGCGAACCCGAAGCGGAAGAGCCCCAGCAGCGCCCAGCCGAGCATGAACGCCACCTGGATCATGACGAACTCGGCGGTGCGCAGCTTCAGGTCGGCGCGTCCCAGCTCCTCGGCCAGTGTCAATCGGCCCTTGCGGAGGTTGCGCTGGCTGAGCTGATCGGCTACGTACTGGAACGGCTCGTTGAGTCGTTCGCGCATGCCAGGCGCCGAGGGAAGTGAGACGGCCTTGCTTGGATGCTGCTTCGATCCACCCGACCGCCGACAGCGGCGACCACCGCCAGGATGAGGGTAGCCAGGGTCATTGCGTCGTCTCCGGCGACGGATCCGCGTCGAAGAGCGAGGTCGGCACCGCCTCGCCGGCTGCCGCGAAGCGCTCGAGATAAGCCGAGATGACGCCGGTAGCGCTGTGCTGGCCGACAGCGGAGCCGGCCTCGTCGAGGCCGACCTGCCGGTAGCGAAACACCTCCTGGTGTCGGAACTCGCCATCGGCGAGGCCGGTGACCTCCGTGATGCTGACGATCTTGCGCGAGCCTCCCCGCAGCCGCTGGGTCTGGACGATCAAATCGATTGCCGAAGCGATCTGCTTCTGGATCGCACGTGCGGGCAGGTCGGTACCGGCCATCAGGACCATCGTCTCGAGACGTGTCAATGCGTCCGCGGGCGAATTTGCGTGGACGGTGCTGAGGGACCCTTCATGACCCGTGTTCATCGCCTGGAGCATGTCGAGCGCTTCACCGCCCCGACACTCACCGACCACGATCCGGTCCGGTCGCATGCGAAGTGAATTCCGGACCAGGTCGCGGATCTCGACGGTCCCTTTGCCCTCCACGTTGGGCGGTCGTGACTCCATCCGTATCACGTGAACCTGACGCAGCTGGAGCTCGACGGCGTCCTCGATCGTGATCACCCGCTCCTCGGCGGGTATGAAACCGGACAGGATGTTGAGCAGCGTGGTCTTTCCGGACGACGTGCCGCCATCGCTGGGCTGGCGGCCCCGCTTGCGATCAGGTCCTCCGGCTCGAGCCGGTCCTTCATGAACTTGCGAATGGTGAGGCAGGGGCCGTCGATGGCCAAAGGCGGGATCACAGCGTTCACTCGAGACCCGTCCTTCAGCCGGGCGTCGACCATGGGTGAGCTCTCGTCAATCCGGCGGCCAACGGTGTTGACGATCCTGTCGATGACCTGTTTCAGCTGGCGATCGTCGTCGAAGGTGACCGCGCTCAGCGAGACTCGGCCGCGCCGCTCCACGAAGACCTGCCGTGCACTGTTGATCATGATCTCGGTGATGGTCTCGTCCTCCAGCAGCGGCTGTAGGGGGCCGAGCCCGCAGACCTCGTCGAAAACGGCGTCCACCAGCCTCTGCAGGTCGAACCGCGTAAGCGGTAGCGCGCTTTCCTGGAAGTACGCCTGAGTCACTGTCGCAATAAGGCGGCGAACGCCCTCCCGGTCGGTGATGTCGATCTCGTCGGCGTGGTTCTCGACCAGCCTGCCGTGAATCTCGGCGCGCGCTTGCGTGAGCTCTGCCGCCAGCGGCGCACGCGCCGTGTCGCCGAAGAGGACGGGGCCGGCAACGCCGGCCGGGCGCGAAGTCGGAGAAGGAGGCCCGATCGCATCTTGGACGGCTGCCGGGCCGGACACTCGGTCTCCACCGTCGGTGCCGGCATCGACAACCGAACCCGGGTCGGTCGGCGCTTGCCGTGCGCGGCGGACGGCCAGCCGGTCGCTCAGCGCCATCTGGGTCCTCCCGGTACCTGGGATGCCAGCCGCCAACG
>VBHN01000145.1:20407-30784 GCA_005881155.1 Chloroflexota bacterium
GATGGCCTTTGTGGCAGCGTTCCGCACCTGCCAGTCGGGATCGCCGAGAGCGTAGACGAGGGCGGCGCCGGCGGCGTCCGCCTTCAGCCACCCGATCGCGCGCGCACTGACGACACGTTCCGTCCGGTTCCCGGACTCGAGGAGGGCCAGAAGAGCCGGCAGGCCCGATCGCCGGCGGCGGAGCCCGAGGGCCAGCGCGAGGGAGGCCCGGATTCGGCGCAGGCGGGGGTCGGCCAGCCCGGCCTCGAGGTAGAGGTCGGGCGAAGCCCGCGCGAGCTCGATGGCCAGCCGGGCGGTGGATCCCCGCCGCCAACCGAGCCCTCGCACGAGCGCATTGGCGGCCCGCACGCCCGAGATCCGACCCAGAGCTCGCGCAGCGGCGCTGCGCAACCGCCGGTGACGGTTGGCGAGCAGCGTTTCAAGCCAGGGAACTGCCACCTCCAGGCGGAGCGCGCCGATCAGCCGGGCGGAGCGGAGCTGGACCTCGCGATCGCGGCTGTCAAGGCCGTCGAGGATCGAGCCGAGCTCTCCTGAACGCTCGAGTGCGGCTGTCAGGCGCCGCAACGACGGCGCGCCCACCGGCAGCGGACGGCATTCCGCCGTGAGCAGGGACAATGCTTCGTCGGGCGCCGGGCCGAGTTGAAGTGCCTGCTTTTCGAGCCGGCCGCTGGCAACGCCCCGAAGACGCCTACGGAACGCCGCTCGATCGACCGCGCGCCTGACCGGCAGCAAAATTGCGTCGCTGCCGGCCCGCAACGTGGGACTCCCGCCCATCACCGCACCGGCTCAAGCTGGGAAGGTCGGCCTGCAGCCTCAATCGCTGGTTGTCCGCCGCGGACCTCGTGCACCGATTCGAAGCTGGTGGCGAGCGCGTCGATCGCGCGCGCGAAAAGGCTCTTCGAGTTCGCCACCGCCAGGATGCCCCCATGGACAGCAGCCTCGTCGGGTCGGGTCCCGTCGTACGGGATCTCGTGGGTCATCGGCCGCTTCGCGCCACGCTCGACCGCGTTGCGACTCAGGCCGGCGGCGGGGGTTCGGTGGTTGAGAACGAGGCTCAGACGATCCTGGGGGATGCCGAGAACCCCGAGGATGGTCGCGGCATCGGCTGCTCCCTTGACCGCCGTGATCTCCGGTGTGATGACCATGAACACGTGCTGGCTCTGGTCGATGGAGGCCAGGGTGACGTCGCCCATCGCGACCGGGAGATCGACCACGATGTACCGGAAGGTCCGCCGCAGCACCTCGATCGCCCGGCCCACCAGCTCGCCGGTGACCAGATCCGCCTCCTCGAGGTTGATCGCCCCGGGGAGCACCATCAGGCCGCTCGGGTGGTAGAGGATCGAGCTCAGGAGAACTTCCTCGAAGTGTTCGGAGGGGGTCTCACCAAGGCGCGCGAGACAGGCAGTCGGCACCAGGTTCGCCATCAGCGCGGCGTGCGGATACGGCAAAGCGAGGTCGACCAGGACGACTTCCCGCGGTCGCTGTCGCGCCAGCCGCGCGACCAGGTTGACAGCGATCGTGGTGCGGCCGGTGCCTCCCTTCGGCGAGTAGATGGAGAGAACCGTCCCGGCACCCGTGAGCCGGCCCCAGTCCGCCTGCACCGACATCTCGGCGAAGAGGGCTCGGCGCTGCTCGGCGAAGCGCGCGAGCTCTGGAAGCAGGTCGCTGTCCGGCCTCAAGCTCGCGTAAAGGCTGGAGCGATCGATCGCCAGCAGGCTCAGGTCGTCACCCGCGACGGCCGAGACGCGGCTTCCTTCCCTGGAGACGAACGAATCCTCGCCACAAATGTCGCCCGGCCCGAGGGCGGCGACGACAATCGAGTGGCCGGGAGCGGTCTCGACCCGGAGCAGGCACCGGCCCCTATCGACCAGGAAGAGGGAGTCACCGGTCTCGCCCTGGTTCACGACCACGGTGTTGGCGGGCACCGCAATCGCACGTGCCCGGCGGGCGAGGATCCGAAGCGTGGCGGGGTGTTCCGTGAAGAAGAGGGCGCTCCGCTCCAGCACCTCCAAGCGCGCGGCGATCTCGCTCGGACTCGCGGCGGAGCCCGCGCTGCGGACAGCCCTTGGCCGGCCGGTGGGCGCCTCGGTCTGCCCACGAGTCAGCCGCAGCACCTTTCCCATCTCCGGCGCCGGCTCGAACGAATCCATTCCTTTCTCTGCCTTCGGCCTTCCCTGGCGAGCGGGCAGCTCCTTTCCTATCCCTTGGTGAACTGAAACTGGGCGTCGACCTGTTGAGGGCCGATGACCCCGGTGGCCACGCATGGCTCCGCGGCCGGTGCGGTGGCCGGCTGGTAATCCTTGTACGACTCCAGCAGGTAACGGAGGTTCGCATTCGCGATCAGCCAGTCGAGCACCTTGGCGTCGCATTCCGAGAGGACCACGGTCAGGCTCGAGGAGACGCCCTGTTGCTGGCCCCCTTTCCTGGTGTCCACCGGGGGCCCGACGCGCAGCACATGGACGTGCCGGAACACCGTCGCGGTGACGATCTTGGGATTGGTCGAGTTGACGACCGAGGTGTTGACGGTCGCGACGATGTCGATGTAATCGCCGGCGGCGATGTACCCGCCCACTCCCTGCTGCTCGTTGGTCGGGAGCGTGAACGCCACGTCACCCTGTGGGATCGGCAGGAAGGCGGGCGCCGGGTCGGTGATCTGGTCCGGCGTGGCAACGATGATGTTGGCCGTTATCGGCTGGCCTCGAAGGATCTTCACCTGCGCCGTGGCGCCGGTGACGTCGGCGATCCGTGCCAGGACCGACGGTGGCGCCGCGTTGGCCGGCAGTCGGGTCAGGGTCAGGGCATCGCGGCTGATGACCTCTCGCGGTTCGATGTCCCTCGCGGCGACGATCACGACCACGCTTCCGGCCACCGCGTTCGAAGCGACCCGCCCGAGTACGAACACACCCACGAAGGCGACCAGCGCGAGTATGAAGCCGAGAGCGAAGAGCGGTGCGCGGCTGCTCATGCGGCTTGGAGCGAGGGGACGGGCTTCGGAGCCGATCACGGGCTGGCCGGCCTCATCACTGCGAGACGCTCATGACAGCCACTTCCCCAACCTTCGGCTCGAATATCTCGGGAGGGCAGCGGACGCCGTGGAATTCAAGCTTCGACAGGCATTCGGGACGGATCCCGGTGGGGTAGAACCGTCCATCGGCGGACTGGTAGCGGAAGATGTCGCGCAGCACCGGAAGGCCGCCGTCATAGCCGACGATCTCGGAGATCTGGGTCACCTTGCGATCGCCCTCAGGCCGCCGCACCTGGTGCAAGACCAGGTCGACCGCACGGCCGATCTGAGCGCGAACGGCATCCAGCGGGAGGTCGATTGCTGCCGACAGGACCATGGTCTCGAGCCGAGCCAGCGCGTCCTGGGCCGAGTTGGCATGGATGGTGGACATGCTTCCGTCATGGCCGGTATTCATCGCCTGCAGGATCTCCAGGGCCTCCGCCCCACGTGCCTCGCCGACGAAGATCCGATCGGGCCGCATGCGAAGGCTGTTTCGAAGCAGCTGTCGAATGTTCAACTCGCCGCGGCCCTCGACGTTCGGCGGCCGGTACTCGAGGCGCACCACGTGCGGGTGTTGGAGTTGGAGCTCGGCCGTGTCCTCGATGGTCACGACACGTTCGGTTCCGGGGATCAGCGACCCGAGCACGTTCAGCGTCGTCGTCTTCCCAGAGCCGGTGCCCCCCGAGATCAGCAGGTTCGCCCGGCCCAGCACGGCGTGCTGGAGGAAGACCGCCATGTCCAAGCTGAGCGTGCCCTGGTTCACGAGCGCCGTGAGGCTGTTCAGCAGCGGCGTGAACTTTCGGATCGTGAGACTCGGCCCATCCACCGCGGCCGGCGGGATCACGGCGTTGATCCGGCTGCCATCCGCCAGCCGGCCGTCCACCATCGGCGTCGCCTCGTCGATCCGACGGCCGATTGAGGCCGCCATCTTTCGGATCACCTCGAGCAGGTGCTCGTCACTACGGAACGATTGCTTGGCCTTCTGAAGCCTGCCGTCCCGCTCTACGAAGACGTCGTGCGCCCCGTTGACCATGATCTCGGTGACCGACCGGTCGAGCAGCAGCCCATCCAGCGGTCCGTAGCCGAAGGCGTTGCTCAGGACAAGGTCATTGAGGCGCTGATGCTGCTCGAGGGACAGGCTCCTGCCGTCTTCGATCAGGAGCCTCACGATGTGCTGGCGCACGGCCGTGGCGAATTCGTTTGGCGAGCCGCTCGCAAGCTTCTCGTCGCGGATTCTCGCCAGCCGCGAGCGATACTCGCCGGCCAGTTTGGTGACACCATCCTCGGCCTCGGCGGCCAACGCAACGACCTCGAGCTTTTGCGCATTCTTGCGGTTGCCGGTCGCAACGCCGGGGTTGCTCGAGAGCTGGTCGCGAGCTGGCCGTGAGTCCCACTCCTTGACGAAGAAGATGCCTTTGACGGCGTGCAGCGACACCAGCGTCGGGGTCAGCATGCGGGCCTTCGCGTCCCACGTTCGGAGCCTGAAGCCCTCTCCATCCTGCCCCCAGCTCTCGTCGCGGTAGGTACGGATCACCTCGCCGTCGTGGAACCGGATCACCACCTTGGGCAGGTCGAGCGCCGCTCGCGGGTCTCCGTCCTCGGCGGCCTGCACGTTGCCGGTGTGGACGAGGACGTATTTGATGGCGGTGAGAGACACCCAGACCAGCTCGTTGTTCCCCGCGTCGGGCACCAACGGGAAGCCGATCTTGCTCAGCGTCATCGCCTCCGAGGCGCCCTCGAGACGCTCTCCGTCTACAAACTGGACAGTTACCCTCATACCCGCCGGTGAGCGACCTCTTCCCCCTTTCTCCAAGCGCCCGGGCAGCTTTCGCGACCCTGCCGGCAAATTGGATCAGACCAGGCGGCCCGTCACCAGTTATATGCGCCCCACGGGACTAGGCGAATGTCATTGGCCCAACGATGCAACTTGCTGGGCAGCGAACGCCGCCGAAGGCTTCAGTCGTGCTCCTCGTGAACCCAACGAGTTCCGTCCCAGCGCTCGCGGAAGGCCGCGACCTGGGGATCCCAATGCCGATTCATCGGCTCCAACTCCAGGCTGCGGACCACGACCGTTCCCGCCAGCATGTCGTGCAGGGCCTGCCGGCGCGGAGTGAACGCCGCGAGCACCCAGCCGACGCCCAGGATGAGGGTCGACAGTGACTTGCACCAATACCTGACGCTGGCGCGTTTGAAACTGATGGCTCCTCCTCCCACCTCGGTTACCTTGATCCCTGCGACCATCTTTCCCGGCGTCGCCTGCGCCGGCGAGCTTTCGAACAAGGCGAAGTAGGCCCAGGAGATCGCGGCGCCGACCGGCCCCATCTCATAGAGGTTCGCCGTGTCGGTGCTGAGGAGAACGACCAAGATCCCCAGCGCAGCCTCCGCCGAGGCGAGGATCAGCCAGTCGATCAGGATGGCCGCGATCCTCCGCCAGAATGCGGCGAACGGCGGCGCGGCGGGTCCGGTGTCCACACCGCGAGGTAATTCCGCCGAGATACGGTAGTCAATCGGCACCCCCTGCAGCGGATAGGACATTTGTCTCGCAATCCGCTTCGACCTGGCCCTATCGTGATCAGGGGTGCGGAAGGTCTACCGCGGGCGCGATGTCGAGGTCAGCTTCGACCTGGACATCTGCATCCACATCGGCGAGTGCCTGCGCGGGCTGCCGGAGGTCTTCCAGCTCCAGCGGCGGCCGTGGATCCTGTCAGACCTGGCGGAAGCGGACGAGGTCGCCGAGATCGTGCGGCGCTGCCCGAGCGGAGCCCTGCTCTATCGGCGGCTGGACGGCGGGCCGGAGGAGGAGACCGAGGTGACCACGACGGTCACGCCGATGCGTGACGGGCCCTTGCTGGTGACCGGCAAGATCGAGGTCCGGCGGGAGGACGGCACCGTCGAGACCCTGCCTCGCGCCACGCTCTGCAGGTGCGGCCGATCGGAGCACAAGCCCTTCTGCGACAACCAGCACCTCGCCGTCGCCTGCCGCGCGCCGGGGGCTCCGTTCCGAATCCACCTCAGCCCGGTCCGGCCCCGGCTGGACAAGCCGATCACCAAGGCTGAGGACCTGCAGCACCTGCCGGCTTCTGATCAGCAGGTCCCAGAGCGGTTCGAACTTCTTCCACCCACCTGCGTAGGTGAGGTGGCGGAGCCGGCCCCTCAGATCGTCTTTGGCCGCAGCGCCACGGAAGATGGACCCCCAACGGTAGAAGTCGTGGTAGGCGCGCCAGTATCCTGCCTCCAGCTCGGCGGGCTGCAAGCGAGCTGGTTTGAAGACCACGTGGCGGGTGTCGTAAGCGTCCCAATTCCGGTGCAGCAGCCGATCCTCGGCCTCCATCCGGGTGTGGAGGGCCGTGTCCGGGTAGGGCGTCAGGATGTGGAAGGTCGCGGTTTCGATCCCCTGCTCGACCGCCCACTCGACCGTCCGCTCGAAGACGTCAGGGCCGTCGTGGTCCATGCCGAAGACAAAGCTGCCGTTGACCATCACACCGAGGTCGTGCAGCCGCCGGACGGCCGCCGCGTAGTCGCGGCCGATGTTCTGGTATTTCCGCTGCTCCTGCAGGTTGTCGCTGTTGACGGTCTCGAAGCCGACGAAGAGGCTGCGCAAGCCGCTCGCGACCGCCTTCTCGAGGACCTGCGGCTGCTCGAGGACGGCCTTGACCGTGCCCGCCGCCTGCCACACCCGGTTCATCCCGCGCATCCCGTCGAAAAGCGCCTCGGCAAAGGGAGGGCTGCCGAACAGGTGGTCGTCGAGGAAGTAGAGGTGGCGGCCAGGCAGCCGGTCGATCTCGGCCAGCGCCCCGTCGACGGTCTGCATGTAGAACTGCTTGCCGCCCTTGAAGAAGGCGACCTTGTAGCAGAAGTCGCACACGTGCGGGCATCCCCGGGAGACGACGATCGAGTTGGGCACCAGGTACAGGCGGCGCTTGATCAGGTCTCGACGGATCGGCGGTATGGCGACCAGCGTCCTCTGCTGCGAGACGTACCGGGACCCCGGCCGGCCGCTGCGGAAGTCGTCGAGGAACCGTGGCCAGGTGTCCTCTCCCGGCCCGAGAAAGACGCTGTCCGCGTGCTGCGCCGCCTCCTCGGGAAGCGAGGTCACGTGCAGTCCGCCGAGCGCGACGTGGCAGCCCCGGGCGCGGTAGAGGTCGGCGATCTCGTAGGCCCGCCGAGCCGAGGTTATGTAGACCTGGATGACGACCAGGTCCGGCTCATCGTCCAGGGCCAGCCTCTCGACATGCTCGTCGGAGATGGTCACCTCATCGCCCTCATCGAGGTAGGCGGCGAGGGTCGCGAGCCCGAGGGGCGGGAAGAGCGAGTACTTGATCGGCCTGAAGAAGGGGCTGGTGGCCTCGGTCAGGGCCGGCAGGATCATCCGCACCCGCAGTCGCCGCTGGGTCACATCCACCGCAACGTTTGCCGCCCGCCAGGGGTTCCGTTCTCGGCGCCGCCCGAGCCTGCCCGAAACTATCCCTTTTGGGAGAGCCGTCTGAACAGGAGAGGACGCCGATGACGCTTAGCCAGCAAGACAAGGCCACGCGCTTTCGGGCGCTGCACGAAGGGACCGGCGCCTTCGTCATCCCGAACCCGTGGGACGCCGGCACCGCCCGCATCTTGGAGGCGCTCGGCTTCGAGGCCCTGGCCACGACCAGCGCGGGAATCGCCTTCTCGCTGGGACGCCGTGACGGCGAGGGCGCCGTGTCACGCGAGGAGGCGCTGGCCGTCACGCGCCGGATCGTGGAGGCTACCGAGCTGCCCGTCTCGGCCGATCTCGAGAACGGCTATGGAGATGCCCCGGAGGACGCTGCCGAAACGATCTCGTTGGCCGCGCAGACGGGACTGGTCGGCGGCTCCATCGAGGACGCGACCGGAGACCCTGGGCGGCCGATCTACGAGCTCCTGCAGGCGGTCGAGCGCGTTGCAGCCGCCGTAGAGGCGGCGAGATCGCTGCCCTTCGCCTTCGTGCTGACGGCGCGGTCGGAGAACTTTCTCCACGGCCGGCCCGACCTGGATGACACCATCCGCCGGCTGCAGGCGTTTGAGGCGGCCGGCGCGGACGTACTCTACGCGCCCGGCCTCCGGGACCTGGAGCAGGTCCGGACGATCTGCTCCTCCGTATCGCGACCCGTGAACGTCGTGATGGGCCTGACCGGCGGTTCCTTCTCCGTGGACGAGCTCGCGGCAGTCGGTGTGCGCAGGATCAGCGTGGGTGGAGCGCTCTCTCGGGCCGCACTGGGGGCGTTCATCCGTGCGGCTCGAGAGATCAAGGAGCGGGGAACGTTCACTTTCGCCTCCGAGGCGGTATCCCACACCGAGGCAAACCGCTTCATGGCCGGACGGCAGGCGCCCTAGACGCAACCCGACCTCCCTGAGTTCTACAAATTGACATTTGCACAAACGCCTGCTTGAATAAAGCAGTGGTCGGCGGGGCGGAAGCCGTGAACGAGGCGCTGCGAGCTCTTTCGGATGGGAACCGGCGGCGCATCCTGGCGCTGGTTCGCGACCAACCCCGGGCCGTCGGCGAGATCGCAGATCGGCTCGGGGTGTCCCAGCAGATCGCCTCCCATCACCTACGGGTCCTACGGAGGGCCGGCCTGGTCAGCGAGCAGCGCGTTCGCACCCGGCACCTGTTCGTGGTCCGCACTGACGGGCTGGCCGCCGTCCGCGACTTCCTCGAGGGTTTCTGGCCCGGCCGGCTGGCCGCGCTCAAGCGAGCCGCGGAGAAGGAAGCCGCAAGTGGCTGAGTTCTCGACCTCCATCGAGATCGAGGCGCCGCCGGAGCTGGTGTTCGAGCACCTCACCAGGGCTGAGCGGATGGTGTCCTGGATGGGCCAGCACGCCCACCTCCAGCCGGTCCCGGGAGGTGAGTTCGCCGTCGACATAAACGGCCACCTCATCCGCGGCGAGTACCTGGAGGTGGACCCGCCGAACCGAGTCGTCGTCTCCTGGGGGATGGCCGGGACCGAGGACCTCCCGCCCGGCTCGTCGCGGGTGGAGTTCACCCTCTCCCCCACCACGACCGGCACGCGGCTGAACCTCAGCCACACCGGGCTCCCGGAGACGCGCGCCGACGGGCATTCGGCCGGCTGGGGCAACTACCTCTCTCGTTTGCAGACGGCGGCGAGCGGCCGGGATCCTGGACCGGATACCTGGATCCCGGTGACGAGTGCGAATCGGGACTGACTGGAGGCAAAAGGGGAGAAGCAGCAATGGAAGTGACGAACTCCATGACGACCGGGCTGATCGACGCTTATTACGGCAGCTGGAGAGAAGGGATCGGGTCCTTCGACGACACCCGCCTGGGCGCCGTCCTCGCCGAAGACCTCGACTTCGAGGGACCGATCGCGGGCCGGCGGAGGGGCGCGGCAGGGTTCATCGGCGGCCTCCGTCGCTTCGTCGAGGGGCTCCAGGCGCCCATCGAGATGCTCCAGCAGGTCGGCTCAGGCGGAGAGGGAGCCGCCCTCTACGACGCGCGTCTTCCCGGTGGAACGATGCGCTTCGGCGAGTTCTTCAAGGTGGAGGGCGGCCGGATCACGGCCCTCAAGCTGCTATACGATGCGGCTCAACCTGCCACACCAGGTTTAGGAAACCTGTGCTCTATCCACTGAGCTACGCGGGCCCGCGATGTTGCGCGAACTGAATCTCGCCAAACCACCTGGTCGCCCGAGGGCGGTAGGACGAGGCTGGATTTTACGCGTTGTCAGTTTGGAGGGAAGGAAACGTGATAGCGCTGCTCGCGGCGCGCCACAAGTCAGCTTCGAATCGAACCTAAGGTTCACGTTGAGGCTCGACCACCGTCAGCAGTCGTGCCACGATCGTAGCCTCCAAGTGGGCCCGATACCGGTCGATGCTCCAGCCTCGCTCGATCACCAAGAACTCGTACTGCGGCGGCGAGGTCAGCGCCCAGGCGACCTCCGCCGCCTCCTCCGCGCCGATCCCCGGGCGCAGCCGGCCGTCCGACGCCAGCCGCCCAAAGACGATGCCCATGCCCGCACGCCGCGACGTCATCCGGGCGTTCCACATCTCGGCCGCGACCGGGTCGTCGAGCCGGGCGGCGTAGACGAGGCGTGAGTACGGATAGACCAGCGGCTCGACCGCCGCTATCGCATCGAGCATGGCTCGAAGCATCGTCAGTCCGTCGACCTGGCCCATGACCGTCTGTAGGTGACCCGGGAGCCCCGCCAGTTCTTCTGACCGGGCGATCATCGCACCCAGGAGACCCGACTTGGAGCCGAACTGGTCATAGACCGTTTGGCGTGTCACGCCTGCCGCGCGAGCCACCATCTCGAGCCCGACCGTGTGGTACCCGCCCTCGAGCAGCAGCTCGTTACCGGCGTCGAGGATGCGGGCGCGGGTGCGCTCCCGACGCGAACTTGACA
>VBHN01000146.1 GCA_005881155.1 Chloroflexota bacterium
CTGGGCGGCACGACGCAGCGGCACCACGGTGCAGTTCTGGGCAGCCGGGCGGGGCATCAAGGGCTGGCAGAACGGTCTCGCCATCGCAGGCGACTACATGTCCGCCGCCTCCTTCCTCGGCATCGCCGGGCTCATCGCCTTCAATGGCTACGACGGATTCATGTACTCGGTGGGCTGGCTGGTCGCCTACCTGCTGGTGCTGTTCCTGATTGCGGAGCCGATGCGCAACACCGGCAAGTACACGATGGCGGACACCCTCGCCTACCGGATGCGGGCAATCCCGGTCCGCTCGGCCGCGGCCGTCGCAACTGTCGCTATCAGCGCGGCCTACATGATGGCGCAGATGGTCGGGGCGGGAAGCCTGGTCAAGATCCTCATCCCAACCCTCGACTCGACCCTCAAGCCGTACTTCCAGTGGACCGTCTTCGGGATCCATCTCGACCCCTCGATCACCCTGGTCGGCATCCTGATGATGGTCTACGTGATCGTCGGCGGCATGGTCGCCACGACCTGGGTACAGATCGTCAAGGCCGTCCTGCTGATGACCGGCGCCATTGGGCTGACGCTGCTGGTGCTGATCCATTTCGGCTTCAACCTGGGCTCCTTCTTCGACCATGTCTACGCGGTTAAGGATGCGAAGACCCACCTCCCATTCACCAGTCCGGGAATCCTCTACCCGTATGGCAAGACGACCGTTTGGGGCATCGACAAGGCCCTGCTCGAGAACATCTCGCTGGGCATGGCCCTGATTCTCGGCACGGCCGGCCTGCCCCACATCCTGATGCGCTTCTTCACCGTCCCCAACGCCCGCGCCGCGCGCGGCTCGGTGGGCTGGGCGATGGCGTTGATCGGCTCCTTCTACGTGATGACGACCTTCCTCGGCTTCGGCGCGGCGACGCTGGTCGGCAAAGCCCACATCTGCGCCAAGGTGGACGCTTCCAACAAGTGCCTGAGCGCGCTCAACAACAACCTCTCGATGCCGCGACTAGCCTCCGCGCTCGGAAATGAGTTCTTCGGTTCGTTCGGCGGCGAGCTGCTGCTCGCCTTCATCGCGGCAGTCGCCTTCGCCACCATCCTCGCCGTGGTGGCCGGGCTGACTCTGGCGGCGTCGAGCGCCTTCTCCCACGACTTCTACGTGAACGTGATCCGCAGCGGGCACGAGGTGTCTGAGCGGGAGCAGGTGCGGGTGGCGCGCATCACCGCCGCGTTGGTGGGCGTCCTCGCCATCGTGCTGGCCTCGGGAACCGGCGCCACCACCAACGCCGCAGCCCTGGTCGCCGGGCTCGCCTTCGTGATCGCCTCGGCGGCCAGCCTGCCGGCGATCCTCTTCACCCTCTTTTGGAAGAGGTTCAACACCTACGGGGCGGTGGCCGCTCTGCTGGGTGGGACTATCGCGACCATCTGGCTGTATGCGATCGGACCTGGCTTCAGCACGACGCCGCCCACTAACCCGGCCTTCCCGCTCGCCAATGTCGGCATCGTCGCGATTCCGTTCGGCTTCCTCTGCGCCATCGTCTTCACCTGGGTCGGCGAGCTGTTCGGCGCCGACCGGCTGGCCGAAAAGCGGTTCCATGAGATCGACGTGCGAGCCTACACGGGTCTCGGGGCGGAGCCGGCTGCTCCAACGATCTGATCAGTACTCATTGGATGGGGCCGGTCACTTTTGGCCGGCCCCTTTTCGTTGCCGGGTCAGGGCTCGGTAGGCGCGGACCTCACCGGTGATCGCCAGCACCGACGCGATCGCGAAAACCGCCACGCCGAGGAGGATCGCCGCCACACCCGGGAGGGGGACCGCAGCGCTCACGCCAACTCCGCAAACCACCACGCCGAGGGACGCGATGAGCGTGGCGTACACCCTGAAGCCGGCCGCGCTTGCGGCATAACCCGGCGCGAGATCGCCCAAGTTGCGCGAGGTCACGCGCCGGATCACCGCCTTCGCAGAGCCGCCGAGGTTGACGAGCAGTGCTGCGCCGACACCGAGCAGGACCAGCCCCGCGGCTACCAGCACTCAGGCAGTAGGAGCTTGGCCGACGCGCATGGCGAGCCAGGCGCCGCCGACGAGCAGGCAGAGAGCTCCCGCCCAGGCCGTGAAGGGGGAGGGCGTCATGCTCAGAACGAAACCCGCGTCGACGAGGATGCCGCCCGCCTTGAGCAGGCTGCCGGTCCGTTCGCCTCACGCCACTGGGACTGGTGGTGGCGCAGCCTTCGACGAAACTCGGTCATCTCCGGTCGGCCCGGTACCTGGTCGCCGGCCTCCCAGCGGTGGGCGGCCTCGAGCTCTTGTTTAGAACCAAACCCGGCCACGGAGCCGGAAGGAGCTACTCGTCCTCGATCTGGTTGAACATGAGGCTGTCCTGGATGTCGTACAGGACGTCCATCGCGTCCGGCACCGTCGCCAGGCTCCGCGCCCCACGGATCTCGGCCGCGCGGGACTCCTCGATCAACTGATCCACAGCCTGGCTCAGCCGGTCGGGCATCTTGACCTGCTCGGCCAAATTCAGCATCTCCAGCTCGTTCAGGAGCTGGTCGATGTAGCGCATGCGATTGCGGCGGGCGTATTTCTGCGCCCGCTCGTGGCGGTCCTTCTCGGTCAGGACCTCAATCTCTACACAGGCATCTTCAAGCATTGTTATAGTCGCTCACCCCCTTACCAGCCATTCTATGGCTGGTCGCTGGAATGTCAACCGGCTCCTTCTCGGGGCCGGCCAGAAAGGCGAAAACCGGCCGTCCTCCCAAATCATTCCCAGGGTCCCAGAATCTTAAGCACGTCCCTTCCCACCCTCACCAGCGCCCAGGCAGCCGAGGTCGATCGGCTGGTTGCCGAGCGATTTGCGATACCTGTCGAGTGGCTGATGGAGGCCGCGGGGTGGCAGATCGCCCGCCACTGCCGGGGCCGAACGGCCGTTCTCTGCGGGAAGGGCAACAACGGCGGAGACGGGCTCGCGGCAGCTCGCCACCTGAGCCGCTGGGGGCGACTCCACTTGGTCGCAGCCCTGGACCGAAGCGCCTTCGAGGGAGCAGCCGCCAGGGAAGCCGAGGCCCTCGAGCGCAGCGGCGTGACGATCCGCAGCGAGATCGAGCTGGGCGGAGCGGACGTCCTCCTGGACGCCATCTTCGGTACCGGCCTCAGCCGGCCGCCCGAGGGCAAGGCGGCCGATTGGATCGAGGCGATCAACGCGTCCCAGCAGCGGGTGATCGCCGCCGACCTGCCCTCGGGCCTGGAGGCCGACAATGGTCGCGCTCTGAACCCGACCGTCCGCGCCCAGCTCACGGTGACCCTCGGCCTGCCCAAGGCGGGCCTGCTGGCGATGGACGGGCCCGCCCACGCCGGCGAGATCTGGGTCGCCGATATCGGCATCCCGACCGAGGCCTACGAGGCGGTGGGCTTGAAAGTCCAAGGGACCCTCTTCGCCGTCGAAGACCAGGTGAGGTTGTGAGCCGCAACGTCACCTGGGACCGCGGCGTCTCCCTTCCCGAGCACGCGATCTGGTTCGACCCCGAGGTCAGCCGCGCGCTGGCCGTCGTCACCCACGCCCACACCGACCACGCCCGGCGCCACCACGAGACCTACCTGACGGCCGAGACGCTCGCCCTGACCGCGACCACCAGGAAACCGAAGCAGGCCAGGGTCGTAGCCTTCGGGGCGGCCCAACCGGTGGGGCACGGGGAGCTCACCCTCCTGCCCGCCGGACACATGCTCGGCGCCGCCCAGGCCCTCTTCGACGCCGGCGGCGCCCGGCTCCTCTACACCGGCGATCTGAAGCTCAGAGGGCCGCGGGCGGTCGAGCTCCCCAAAGCCCAGGTTTTGGTCATCGAGAGCACCTACGGGCGCCCGCACTTCCTGTTTCCCGACCACTCATCGGTCGTCGAGTCGATCGCGATCTGGTGCAAGCGCGCCTTCGCCGAGGGAGCCACGCCGGTCCTGCTCTGCCACGCCGTCGGCAAGGCCCAGGAGGTGATGCTGGCTCTCGCCCAATACGGGTTCAAGTTCGCCCTCGAGCACCGCTGCCTGCCGGCGACGAGCGCCTATCAGGAACTCGGCGAAACCCTCCCCGACTACAAGGAATTGACTCCGGGCGAGGACTACACGGAGAGGGTCGTGATCGCCCCGCCAGCGGGCAAGACGGTCATCCGCAAGCTTCACCGCTACCGCACCGCCCTGGTCAGCGGCTGGGCCCAGGACCGCCACTTCCGGATGCTCTTCGGCGCGGACACCGCGTTCCCCCTCAGCGACCACTGCGACTTCCTGGAGCTCCTCGACGTGGTCGAGGCGGTCGCGCCCGAGCAGGTTTACACAGTCCACGGGTTCACCGAGGACCTCGCCAGGAACCTGCGCAAGCGCGGGATCCGCGCCTCCGCGCTCAAGGGCGTCGAGCAGCTGGCCCTTGCCTTCGTCTAACGGAGCTGCCAGCCGGCGCGGCTGAGGTCGGAGCGCAGGCCGGCGTCGGCGGCGGCCTCGGCGCTGAGCGCGCGAAGCAGTCGATCCACCCAGCGAGCCGGCGGCAGGTCTGGCAGCAGGACCAGCCGGCCCCGCTTCAGCCGAGCCTCAAAGGCCTGGTCGCCGACCAGCAGCTTCAGCTCGCGCACCGGCCCGCGGCTCCGCAGCCCGTAGCGCTTCACCTTTGCAGTCGGCAGCCGCGCCGCCACGTAATCGAGCAGGTCGGCCGGCGCGTGGCTGTCGGCGACCGGCGTCCGGCAGAAGACGCAGGCGTTCCCGAGCAGCACAGCCGGGGCCCCACAGGTCTCGCAGCGCACGAGCGTCCTAGCGGGAGGGCCCGACGACGGCGGTGCCCGCGATCGTGGTCAGGGCGAGGAAGAGCTTGAAAACCTCCAGGTAGTCGTCGCTCGCGTAGCCGACCGTCCTCGGGCCGCGCCGCTCGACAGCCGGGATCCACTCGCAGACGTCCGCCATCACGGCGTGGAAGAGGTCGACCTCGAGGTCGAGCTTGCCTTCGTGAACCAGCGGAGGGATGTTCTCCAGGCGCTCGATCGCCCGCTTCGCGCCCTCCCGGAGCCGGGCTCGGGCGACGCTCGGGTGGAGGGAGCGGGCCGAGTACCGGCTGACGCCCTCCTTGACCACGACACCTTCCAGGGGAAGGACGTACTGATGCATCTGGGAGACGGCTGCCGCGTCGCCGCTGAAGAGCGCGACCGGGCAGCCGAAGTAGCCCGCCACGGCGGCGTTGAGGGAACCTTCCGACTGCGGCCTCCCGTTGATCCGAGCCTCGGCGATGACCCGGCTGTCGTAGGTGTGATCGATCACCGCGTCGCGCGTCCCGGCGGAGCCGTGGTAGCCGACGAAAAAGGCGGCATCGAAGCCGGGTCCGAGGCCCGTGCACATGGAGAGGACGCTGGGATCACCGCTGACGAGCTCGGCAGCCGGGTGGAGCTGGTCGGCCAGCAGGTTCCGGCCCTGGGCGTGGGAGTCGTTGACGACGAACTCCTGGACGCCGGCCTCGAGCGCTCCCTCGATGGCGGCGTTGCATTCCAGCGTCAGCAGCCGGCAGGCGTCCCGGTACTCGGGCGATCCGGGCGCACCCTGGTGGGGGTGGACGACGCCCGCGACGCCCTCGATGTCGACGGAGATGAAGACCTTCAGAGCGGGAAAGAGGTTAGTCGGTGTAGCGGGTGATCAGTCCGTCTTCGCGGTGTTTCTCGGCCTGGTAGAGCTTGCAGTCCTCGAAGTTGCGGACGCAGATCGGGGGGCTGTCGCTCAGCCGCCGGCGGACGTGGGAGAGGCCGTCCACATGGCAGTCGAAGTGATACGTGCGCAGGGGACCGGCCTTCTCGCGGTAGTACTCCTCGAGGTAGGGGCAGCGACGGGACATCGGCTTGGCTCTACCTACCATAGACCCGATGCTGCAATTCGGGAAGGTTGCGGACTCGATCGGGGCGACCTCCTCCAAGCTGGAGAAGACCCGGCTCCTGGCGGAGTACTTCCGCACGCTGGAGGCGGCCGATCTGAGGCTGGCCGCGACCTGGATGACGGGGCGGCCGTTCAGCCTCAACGACCCGCGGACGATGCAGCTCGGCGGCTCCTCGCTCTGGCGGGCGGTGGAGGCGCTGACCGGGCTCGAAAGCGAAGAGCTGAGCCGGGTCTACCTCAAGCATTCGGACCCGGGCGACTGGGCGTCCGAGGTGCTCCAGGGCAGGACCCGACCCACGCCGACCACGCTGCAGGAGGTGGGCGCCGCCTTCGCCGAGATCGAGGAGGCGTCCGGCGCGGCGGCCAAGGTTGGGCACTTTCGGGCCCTGCTGGAGCGGCTGGACCCACTGGCGGCGAAGTACGTGGTCAAGATCCTGGCCAACGACCTCCGGATCGGGCTCCAGGAAGGCCTGGTCGAGGAGGCGGTCGCGGCCGCCTTCGAGCTGCCGCTCAAGACGATCAAGCGCGTCCACATGCTCACGGGCGACCTCGGCGAGACGGCGGTCCGGGCCCGGGCCGGCGAGACCGAGACGGCGTCAATCGAGCTCTTCAAGCCCATCCGCTTCATGCTGGCCACCGCCGTCGCCGACGCGGCCGAAGCGATGCAGCGGGTTGGTGGTCAAGCCTGGACCGAGGAGAAGTACGACGGGGTGCGAGCGCAGCTGCATCGGACCGGCGACCGGGTCGCCCTCTACTCCCGTGACCTGAAGGAGACCACGGCCGCCTTCCCGGAGATCGCCGAGGCGGCGGAGAAGCTGGAGCACGAGGTCCTGATCGACGGCGAGGTGCTTGCCCATCGCGACGGCAAGGTGCTGCGCTTCTTCGAGCTCCAGCGGCGCCTGGGCCGGAAGCTGGTCTCCGAGCAGCTGCGCGAGGAGGTGCCGGTCGTGCTGGTCGCGTTCGACCTCCTCTACCTGGACGGCGAGCCGCTGCTGGACCGGCCCCTGGCCGAACGGCGAAAGCTGCTCGAGGGGCTGGGCGCCGAGCACCCCTTCCTGCTGGCGCGCTTCGAGACGGCCACCACCGCCGAGGACCTGGACCGGATCTTCGACGAGACGCGAGAGCGCGGGAACGAGGGGTTGATGCTCAAGAGCCCCGAGAGCGCCTACACGCCCGGCCGGCGCGGCATGGCCTGGCTGAAGCTGAAGCGTCCGCTGGCGACCCTTGACTGCGTGGTCACGGCGGTCGAGTGGGGCCACGGCAAGCGCCGCGGGGTGCTAAGCGACTACACCTTCGCGGTCCGGGACGAGGACGCCGACCGGCTGGTCAACGTCGGCAAGGCCTACACCGGGCTGACCGACGCCGAGATCGCGACCATGACCGAACACTTCCTCGAGCAGACGACCCTCGACCGCGGCCGGGTGCGGATGGTCGAGCCCGAGACCGTGGTCGAGGTCGCCTTCGACTCGATCCAGCGCTCGGCGCGGCACCGGAGCGGGTTCGCCCTGCGCTTCCCGCGGATCGTGCGCCTGCGCACGGACAAGACGCCCAAGGACATCGACACGCTGGCCACCGTCGAACGCCTCTACCAGCGCTTCTTCGGCGAGGACACTCGGACCTCCCTGGCGGAGGTCGCCGAAGCCGCCGATTGAGGCTCACCTTCATGGGCACCGCCGGCGCCCGCTTCATGGTCGCCAAGCAGCTGGCCGCCTCGGGCGGGCTCTACCTGGAGGACGGCGACACGCGGCTGGCGCTGGACCCGGGCCCGGGCGCGATCGTCCAGTACACCAAGCGCAAGGTGGACCCGGGGCGGCTGAGCGGGATCGTGCTCAGCCACCGGCACCTGGACCACGCCGGCGACGTCAACGTGATGATCGAGGCGATGACCGACGGTGGCTTCAAGCAGCGCGGCAAGCTCTTCTGCCCGGCGGACGCCCTGGACGAGGACCCGGTCGTCCTCCGCTACCTGCGGGGCTTCCCGCAGGAGATCGTCGAGCTCAAACCGGAGACGACCTACCGGGTGGGCTCGATCGAGTTCACCACCACGCCGGCGCACCGGCACAACGCCGAGACCTACGGCTTCCGGTTCGGCGGCCGCCGCTTGGGCTGGGTGACCGACACCGAGTACTACCCGGAGCTGGCCCAACAGCACCAGGCGGAGGTCATGGTCATCCACACCGTGCTCCGGGAACGGCGCCCGCTGCCCCACCTCAGCCTCGACGACGCGGAGGCGATCATCGCCGAGGCCAGGCCGCGGCTGGCGATCCTCACCCACTTCGGGATGACGATGTGGCGCGCCAAGCCCTGGGAGCTGGCCGCCCAGCTCAGCGAGAAGACCGGAGTCGAGGTGAAAGCGGCTCGGGACGGGATGACCGTCGAGCTCTGAGCGCCGCCAGGCAGCCGAGCCAGATCACCACCATGCCCAGCAGCTGGCTCTCATTCCAGATCCGCAGCACGGCGTCGACGGTGAAGCGGTTGCCGATCGCGGTCAGCATCCCCGCGTGAACCGGGCCCAGGCACAGCCAGCCGACCGCTGCCGCACCCAGCAGCCAGCGGTCGCGGCGTTCCAGTCCGACGTGAACCAGGAGCAGGATCGGGACCAGGAGGAGCGCCGCATGGAAGGTGTGGGAGATCGTCAGCAGCAGCGGTGAGGCTGCCACCGCAGTCGCCATCTCGACTGCCCGACCCTGCCGGTCGGCGCGCGGGCTGCGGCCCAGCCGCCACCAGGTGACCGCCAGCACCGCGACGACCACGGCCGCGTAAAGGCCGCGCACCGCCAGGCCACCCTGGGCCGTCCCGTCGTAAAAGGTGGCCGGGTGGAAGAGGCGCTCCAGGAAGCCGGCCGGGGCCGCGTTGTCGCGGAAGCCGGTCCCCCCCGTCTCGGCGGGCAGCACGCGCGTCAGGTACTCCCAGAGCAGCCGCGGCCCCGGCAGCAGGGACGCGAGGACGCCGGCGGCGACCGCTGCTGCCACCATCCACCAGCGGCGTCCCCAGAAGAGCAGCAACCCGACCGCCGGCTGCAGCGGTTTGATCGCGATCGCCAGCCCGTAGGCGACGCCCCCCCGCCAGTGGTCGCCGTCCAGGTAGGCGCCCAGCACCACCGCGCTCACGAGCAGCACCAGGATGTTCGACTGGTCGTTCCAGAGGTTTGCGAAGACCGGTTCGAAGCCGAGCAGGAGCAGCGCGCCCAGCGCCACCTCGTGGCGGCTCACCGGCCGGAGGCCGCGATAGAAGAGGACCAGGAAAGCCACCAGGCAGAGCTGGAGCAGGACCAGCACGACGAGCGCGGCGTTCTCCTCGCCCAGGGGCGTGAAGGGCTCGACGAGCCAGGGCGTCAGCGGCGCGTAGGCGCACTCGCTGCCGTTGTAGCTGTAGTGGCCGATGGCCAGGAAGGACAGGTAGGGGTCGACCCCACCCCGGAGCCGGGTGGCCGCGCGGAAGCACTGCGCGAAGTCGGGGAAGACCGGCCGCACCAGCAGCGGCTGGACGAGCGTCGACCAGAGGTAGAAGCACAGGATCGGGACACCGGCCAGCCAGAGGGCGAGCCGGCGAAAACCGGGATTGTCTAGGGCGCTAGGACGCGGTTCCGGCCCCAACCGGGACGGGCGTTTGCGTGATCACGGCGTCGATGATGCCGTACTCGATGGCCTCCTCCGGCGAGAGGTAGAAGTCTCGGTCGCTGTCCTTTTCGACCTTCTCGAAGGGCTGCCCGGTGTGGTCGGCGATGAGCTGGTTGAGCTCCTTCTTCACGCGGATGATCTCGTTGGCGTGGATCTCGAGGTCGCTGGCCTGCCCGGAGAGTCCGCGGCCACCGATCAAAGGCTGGTGGAGGTGGATGCGGGAGTTGGGG
>VBHN01000147.1:0-6099 GCA_005881155.1 Chloroflexota bacterium
AACGCCCTCAACTACTTCGGTTACGGGCTCATTCTTCCCTTTGAGATCATCTATCTGCACCAGATACGTGGCTTCTCAACGTCGACGGCCGGACTGGTTCTCGCGGCGATCATGGGGACGGCCGCAATCGCCACCCCGCCGACGGGAGCGCTGCTCGACCGGTACTCCGCCAAAGCGATCCTGGTCGCCGGAAGCCTGGCGAGCGCCCTAGGCTACGCCGGTTTCGCCTACGTAGACAGTCCCTGGCAGGCGTTTGCCTGCTCGATTGTCAGCGGAGCCGGAATCGGCGCGGCAGGGACGGCCCTCCGGACATTGGCCATCAGGTTGGTCAAGCCCGAGCAGCGAGCGGCCTCCTTCGCGCTTCAGCGCGTCGCGGGCAACTTCGGTATCGGCGCCGGTGCGACCGTGGCCGGCTTCATCGTCGCGTTCGCACAGCGGCTCAGCTCGTTTCAAGCGCTCTATTTCTTCGACGCCATCACCTATGCCGGCTTCGCGCTGATCGTGCTCGCTGCCGTACCGAGCCCGCGAGCCGAGACCGTCACAGCGACAGCCGCCAACGGAACCGGCTTTCGCGCCGTCGCTCGAGATCGGCTCTTCCTCACTGTGATCGCAGCCAATGTCGTGCTCGTCGTCGTCGGCCACACCTTCTTCTCCAACATCCTGCCACCATTTGCAAAGTCCCACACACCGGTCGGCCCCGCCGCCATCGGGATCATCTTTCTCGTCAACACATCGTTCGTCGTCATCGCGCAGATCCCGGCGGTGCGCGTAGTGGCACGGATGCGACGCACACACGCTTTCGCGGCGGCAAGCGCGCTCTTTGCGGTCAGCCTGCTCGCGGTGCTGCCGGCGACGCTCATCCACTCGGAGCTCGCTGCGACCAGTCTCCTCGCCGGCGTTGCGATCGTCTTCGCAATCGGCGAATGCGTACACACAATCGTTCTCGGGCCACTGGTCGCGGACATGGCTCCAGCCCATCTGCTCGGCCGCTACCTGTCTCTCTACGGTCTGACCTTCACCATCTCCCTGGCCCTCGGCCCGGCGATTGGTGGCCTTCTCCTCCAGACCTCGCCAGACGCCGTCTGGTGGGGTGGCGCACTTGCCGCGGTGCTGGCCGGAGCCGTCCTGCTTCGAATCGGCGGCGGCATTCCCGACCCGCTCCGCGAAGCACAGTCACGCCTTGCGTCGGCCCCAGATGCCGCATGAGGTCCTGCCAAGAAAGTCATCGATGCGAAAGGACGGCCAGCTCGAGCTCGCCTACAGAGACCACCCGCTCTACTGCTTCATAGCCGATCAAGAATCCCTTGAGCGCCCGGCCCCGGTCGTGCCGACTTCGAGGCCGACCACGCCCAAAGGCCGAATCCATTCCGGCGGCAGCAGGCGACGGAATGGTCCCTGCCTCGAATGCGCCCCGATGAAAAGCTGATAGTATTGATAGAAGTATTCATGCGGAGGTGAGTCCCGAGTGAAGGACCGGCTGAAGGGCAAGATCGAAGAGCTCAAAGGCAAGGCGACCGGCAGCCGCACCGACCAGGCGAGGGGCAAGCTACGCCAGGTCGTTGGCGACGCGAAGAGCGCCGCGAAAGAGATCCAGTACGACTCCGAGCACCGAGACCGAGAGCGTCCGCCGCAGTAGCTGCGCGGAGCCAGGTCTTCAGGTTTGCTGGACGATGCGATGGACTCACGGCCAGCGTCTTTGCATCTGGGCTGGCCGTTAGCCAGGCCTATCGTGGCGCTGTTCCATCGACGTCAGGGTTTGGTGCAGGTGACGCAGAGCCATCCTGACGTCCCGCTCCCGATTCCGGCCGGCGCCATGGTCGTGAGAGTGCCGGTGGACCCAATTCCGCCCGTCGGCTCCGGTGACGCAGATGTAGGTGAGGCCCGGGGGCCGGCCATCGTTGGGTCGCCCCTCGACCCCCGTGATCGCCATGCCGATGTCTGCTCCGAGTGCGCGTCGAGCCCCTAAGGCCATCTCGCGGGCAACCTCGGGGCTGACGGCTCCGTGCTCGGCGATGATGGCTGGGTCGATGCCCAGGCATCGCGCCTTGGCCTCGTCGGTCCAGGTGACAAACCCGCCCCGGATCACCTCTCCGGCGCCGGGTACGTTCGTCAGGAGCGCGGCGATGGTCCCGCCCGTGCACGACTCGGCAAGGGCCAGAGTGGCCTCGCGGCCGCGCAATGCGGCAATAACAGGCTCGGCTTCGACGGTCGGGATCTCAGGAAGATATTGGCGCTCGCCGACCGCCGCCGCGAGCAGTCGCAAGGCGGAGTAAAGGGCGAAGCTGACGATCATCCAACCGGCCAGGGCTGCCGCCAAGCCCAAACCGGCGTTGCGCGCGAGCAGGGCCGCGGCGAGGATCGCGAAGCCCAGCATCCCGATTGAGCCAATGGTCGCGCCGCGGATGTCCGAGGCGGCCTGAGGAAGGCCTTCCTTCTTCTCGAGAAGGGTGAGGGTCGCGGGAAGGATGGCTGGGAAAGCCAGGAATAGGCCGCCGAGCCGTGGGCCGAAGGCCAGCGTGACGATCGCCGCAACCGCCGAGACCACGGCTCCAAAAGCAAAGCGGATCAGGTACTCGCGTGGTGAGATACGGCTGAGCTTTCGCAGCTCGAACCCAGGCCTCTCCTCATCGGGACGCTCCGCAGGGTCGCTCATCGAAGGAACAGCGCTCCGAGGCTTGCGCCGACCAGCAGCCAGACGGTCACTGCGGCAAGCGAGCCGCGTAGCGCACCCAGTCGCTTCACGGACTCGATGCCCAGCAGGCTGGCCACCACCAGACCAGCGGCGCCGGCGATCATTCCCACGGCTTGCGCCGCCGCGGAGCTCGATCCAGTCACGGCGCTCGTGACAGCCAGGCTCGCCAGGGCAACGGAGGGGGCCGCCGCGAAGATCCCCGCCAGACCTCGGGGCCGCAGCAACTCGCCGAGAGCAGCAAAGGCGACGACGGCTGTTCCGCCCAGCAATGCCTTGATCATGACGAGAAGAAACGGATGCATCTAAGCGGCCTCTAGACCAGTTAACTAAGAAAAGGTTATAGCTTTCCTGTCACTTTCGCCAACCTCCTCAAACATCCTGACTACCTGATAGCGTGAATATCAGTTATTTCACAGCCAGGAGGCACGAGATGGCTGAAACATTGCGAGACGTGATGACCAGGAATCCGGCGACCCTGGACTCGGAGGCGACCGTGGCCGAGGCGGCCCGACTGATGCGCGACCGCGACATCGGCGACGTCCTGGTCACCGATTCGGGCGCCATTCGAGGAATCGTGACCGACCGCGATCTGGTCGTGCGCGTGCTTGCGGACGGTCGGGACCCCGCGGCTACGCGGCTGGCCGATATCGCCAGCGAGGAGATCGAGTCACTGCCGCCGACCGCGAGCGTCAAGGAAGCTGTGGACCTGATGATGAAGCGAGCCCTTCGGCGAATCCCGGTTGTGGAGCACGATCGGCCGGTCGGGATCGTCGCGATCGGCGACCTGGCCGTCGATCGGGACTCCAAATCGGCCCTGGGCCAGATCAGCGCCGCCGACCCGAACCGCTGAAGCCGGGCTGGAAGCTACAGGCCGAAACCGGAAGCCGGCACCGAGTCCAGGGCCGCCCTTGGCGGTTGTCATCGGTTGCCTGTCGCGGGGAGCACGGCTTCCAAACGCCGAAGCGCTGAGGCTTCAGTCGTCAACCGGCATCGCGCCCTGAATTCAATTGGGCCTTGCCTTGGCGCGTCCGCTGGTTGGGGCGCGCCCCACCCTCGTGACTTGTTGGAGAATTCCGCCGAGGGCCACACCGAAGACCAGGTGGGCTATCAGCATCGACTGAGGACGTCCGGGCCGGTCACGGGCGGGAGGCGGCATGATCCCCAGGGCGGGCACCCAGCCGTGGTAGCTCACCCACCAGACGCCCGCGCCGAAGATCAGCCCGGCCGGTAGGAAGGGTACGAGGGGCTGCGGCCCACGTTCCAGCAGCGCAAACACGGACCCGGCAGCGGTTCCGAAGCCGATGTGGGTCATCGCGGAGACCAGATCCTGCGATCTTCGCCCGCGCCGCCGCCAGCCGGCGCGGTCGAGGAGGTGGGCGGTTATCTTCTCCGGCGGCATCTCCCCCATCAGGCCGAGCCGCTTGGCAGCGAACATTACGGCACTCATGATCAGGGTGGCGAGAGTGCCGGCCAAGGCCCCCTGAAGCAGGCGCCTAGCAGCCATGGTCACGCTTTTACTCGTGCGGCTCGGGCCTGTGGCGACGCACCATCACGGATTCTTTGGCCCACGGCTCTCGTTTCGATTCCCCGTTATCAATAGTTACATTAGTCGTATCAGCTTTCAATACCAGCGGTAGCTGCTGAATCGGCGAAGGGATTCAGCTGGGCGCCAGTGCGCGGCTCCGCCTTGAAACTGATAGTGCCGCTATCAGATACTGTATTCATGCCAGGCAAGAAACCCGGACCAACGGTAAAGAAGCCGAAGACCTACGAGGCGCTCCGCGACAAGGGCATGAGCAAGCAGCGGGCGGCCCGCATCAGCAACGCTCAGGCGAAGAAGGAGAAGGACTGAGGTGGCAACCGAGAAGCAGCGCGCCGCGGCCCGAGACAACATCAAGAAAGCTCAGGCGGGAGCCCGCAGCAAACGCACGATCGCCAATCTGCCCAAATCGACTCGAACCGCGCTGGCTAAGCAAGCCAACAAGGTCAAGCGAGCCGGCTAGGATCGTGCAGCTCGGCGTCGCACTCTCCAGCGAGGAGCATGGCGCGCGCAGCTTGGTCGAGCAGGCGGTCGAGGCGGAAGAGGCCGGCTTCGAGTTTGCGCTGATTTCCGACCACTACCATCCCTGGATCGACCAGCAAGGCCAGTCACCCTTTGTCTGGTCGACCTTGGGCGCGATCGCCCGCGCCACCCACCGGCTCCAGGTCGGGACCGGCGTGACCTGCCCCTTGATCCGCATCCACCCGGCCATCATCGCCCAGGCGGCGGCCACCACCCAGCAACTCTTCGACGGCAGGTTCTTTCTCGGCCTCGGCACCGGCGAGAATCTCAATGAGCACGTGCTCGGCGATCACTGGCCCCGCCCATCGGTCCGGGCGGCCATGCTGGAGCAGGCTGTCGGTTTGATCCGCCACCTGTGGGAGGGCGGCGTCAAGAGCTGGGACGGCGACCACTACCGAGTCGACCGGGCCCGGATCTATTCGCTCCCCGAGCCCTTGCCACCAATCGTCCTGGCCGGAGTCGGGAGAAAGGCCGCCGAGCTTGCGGGACGAATTGGCGATGGCCTCATTTCGACCGCCCCCCAGGCCGAACTTGTGAAGGCCTTTCAAGCCGCTGGCGGTGGCTCCAAGCCTCGCTACGGCCAGGCGACAGTCTGCTGGGCGCGCTCCGAGAAAGAAGCTACGGAGACAGCGCTGAAATGGTGGCCGATCCTCGGCATCGGGGGCGAGCTGAATGCCGAACTTCCCACGCCCCGCGACTTCGAGTCGGCCAGCGAGACGGTCCGGCCGGAGGATGTCTCGAGCAAGGCCGCCCTCGGACCAGATCCCGCGCGCCACATCGAGCTGCTCCGAAAGTACGCGGAAGCCGGATTCGACCACGTCTACGTCCACCAGGTGGGGCCGGATCAGGCGGGATTCCACCGCTTCTACCGCGAGCATGTGATGCCGGCCGTGTCGGAGTCAGAGCTCAGCAAGAGCGCCTAGAGATGCCGCGCAGCATTAGCCGAGAAGAGGTCCTGCGGCTGCATGCTCAAGGCGCCCAGGTCATCGAGGTGTTGGCTCCGGAGGAATACCGGCAAGCCCACATCGCCGGTGCGATCTCGATCCCGCTGGAGGAGATTCGCGTCCGCGCCCGCGAGCTGGATCCGAGTCGCACAGTCGTGACGTACTGCAACGATTTCCAATGAGACATGAGTCCGAGAGCCGCGTCGCGGCTCACGAGTCTCGGATTCAACAAGGTGTTCGACTACAAGGGCGGCAAGGCCGACTGGTTGGCCTTCGGCTATCCCATTGAGCGTGGCCGGCCAGCTCCGACAGCAGCCGACGCCATCATTCCCGGCGCCCCCACCTACGGGCTGGACACGCCTGTTGCAGCAATTCGCGAGCGGATGGCCATCGGCGGCTGG
>VBHN01000147.1:6126-24600 GCA_005881155.1 Chloroflexota bacterium
CCTCGGTTCCCTGCGCCGAGCTGGTGGACCGGATGAAATCGAGAGGATTCGAGCTCGCCCTCATCACCGATCCAGATGGCCGCTGGTTGGGTCTGGTCTCCCGGCAGTCCGCCGAGTCATTAGTGGAGAATGCGGTAGCCGCGGAGGCGCACCAGCCGTAAGCTCCTGGCGCCGGCTTCACTGTTAGAGACGTCCGCTCGGCCGCGGTCGCCCTCGAAGCAGGGCTGTCAGACTTAAAGCCTTGGATCTATACCTGGCGAGCTCAAGCCGGATTCGATTGTGGCTTGGCCTGTTCGTCGCCTCCCAGCTCGCCGACTTGCTCACGACCGCCTTGAGCCTGCGCTTTGGCGGCCTGGAGGCCAATCCACTCGCATCAGGGATCATCGCCGGCGGGGGCGTGGCCCAATTCGCAATTCTGAAGCTGGTCGCCGTCGCCGCGGTAGTCCTCCTGATCGCCGTCGCCGACCGACTGCGCCGGCGGTTGCCGCACGAGGTCTCCGTTCGGACCTCGGCGGCCCTGGCACTGGGGCTGCAGCTCTGCATCAGCGTTCAGCTGCTCGCCGCGGTGACAAATATCGTTGTGCTCGGTACGATCTTGGCCGCCGGATCCAGCTTGTCTTGACAGGGGGCCGCTTCGGTTAGAAGCCCGCCTTTGCCCCGAACCGCCGGTCGATCAAGACTCGTCTGTCCCCGCCCCGGCGTTCCACAGGCCGGCCGCCCCGCGGGTCGGGTGGCCCGGCGCGTTGCCGGCGCCGGTCCACTCGGGTACGACGCTCGGAGGAAGTCCGTGGAACCCAGCTTCCAGTTGGGCTTTGGTGAAGCCTGTTGACCTCTTCGGCGAAATGCTCGAGCTGGACGATCAGCTCCCTTCCCAGCTCTGGGAAGGTGATTGCGACCGCCTCGACGAACCCGCCCGCGCGGTTGAGGGCCCGCGTCGACACCAGCAGCGATTCGGCTGTGGGGCGGCTCCCCTCGTGACCTCGGGATGCCTCTCCGATCGCGGTTCGAGCAGTCCGCAGCATGGTCTCGAATCGACGTCGAGCCCTGTCGGCGCGGTCGTCCACACCTTCTCCTCGCCGGCTCTGTCGCAAACTGGGAGCGCTTCGGGGGATTTCTCCAATCCAGGGCGCCGGCGGCCAGAGCCGTAAACGTCAGGCCCGGCCGGACTGCCCTGATCCAATCATGCGTCCTGCCGCCGGTCAATGCGAGCGGGAGTTCGTCCCCGCGCGCTGGGACGGACGTCCCTGCCGAAACGGGCAAGGCCCATGTACGCCTATGAGATTGGCAATTAGCCTGAGCCACGTGCCCTTGATTGGCTCCGCGCAGGCACCGGCAACCGCGGTGAGTCGACGTCACCGTCGCACTGGCGCGGCGAGCCGCTTGGGAACTGCCGTCGGGGTCGGTTTCCTGCTCTTCCAGCTAGGAGCCGTCTTCACACAGCATCTGGGGCCAACCCGCTACTTCGCCTGGGCGCCAAACGACTACGTCGTGCGGTACCGGCTGACGGTCCGGGAAGGAGACCGCGAGCTCGCGGCCTCCGAGATCCTGGCGCGCTATCGGCATCTCTACGGGGTCTCTGCGGGCGCGACCTCCTCGGCGAGTGTCGAGGGCGTGTACGAAAACCCACCCCAGCAGCTAATCGATCAGATCCTCCAGTACGAGCGCACTTACGGTCGAAAGGACCATGCGGTGGTGACCCTGACCTACCGGCTCGACGAGCGAGCCCCCGTGGATTGGGTATGGCACGGCTGATAAGGATGGGACTCGAGTCCCCGCACAGTCCGTTGCGGGTGACCGGCACCAGCCTGCCGCCGGCGGTCCTCCTGGCGGTGAAGGTGATGGCGCTGGCGTTCCTGCTCCACAACCAGCTACAGGCGCTCCCCGCACCCTTTCTATCGTTTGTGCCGGGCCTCGATTCGCTCCCCGCCGGTGGGATCCTGCCGATGGTTCTGCAGGCCGCGTGCCTTGGAGCGGGCCTGTGCATTCTCTTCAACCTCTGGCCGCGGCTTTCGAGCCTCGTGCTCGGCACGGCGATCCTGATTGCAATCCTGTCCTCCCGGACCTACCTCGAGAACAACCGATTCTTCACCGGGAGCTTCCTCTTCCTCGCCGGGCTCTATTCGGATCGTTTCGGACTCTCGCTGCTCCGGGCACAGGTGATCGTTCTTTACTTTGGCGCGACCCTGAACAAGTTCCTCGAGCCCGACTGGCGCAGTGGGCAGTTCTTCGTCGCCTTCGGCCAGGTGAGCGGCTATCACTCCGTCTACGCGATGATCCCCGACTCGGTCTTCCCGATCATCGGCTGGTCGGTGATCCTGACTGAGGCGGCAATCTTCGGAGGCCTATTGATTCCGGCCCTGCGTCGCCCGGCGGTCTGGCTCGCGGTCGGCTACCACACATCCCTGCTGATGATCTCGGGGCGCACCTTCGGCCTGTTTTGGTTCGCTCTGTTGGCCTCCTTTGCCGTCTTCCTCGACTGGCCCGTCCGATCGGGCGAGGTGGTTTTCAACCCGGCGTCCGCCTGGCGGTTGGCCACCGCCAGCCTCCACCGGCTGGACATCGACCGGATCTTCCAGTGGACATCGAGCCCGGTCGCCACTCTTACGGTGCTGGGCAAGACGACGCATCGACGTGGGTTCGCCGGCTTGCTCACCATCCTCCTGAACAGCCCCTGGGCCTACCTGGCCTTCGTCGCCGTCGTGGCGCCCCTTCCAGAGCACTTTGCTCGTCTTCCGGCCCTGCTGGTCCTTGCCGTGTTGGGACTGTTGGCGGCGGACGCTTTCCTTCGCCGGCTGCGGCCCCTGTTGGTGCAGCGAAGGACGCTCGTCCAGGTGTCAGGCTCGAGGGGCTGAGCTCACTCGCAGTCGACGTCGGGTCGGTCGCACTCGGGCTGGGTGCTCCACCAGCGCGACAGCGCGTGCCGGTGGCGGGCCACCATGCTGTAGATCGCGTCTTCGAGCCACACGATCGGTGCCGCGCCGAGCACTGCTGAGAGCAGCCGCCAGCCTCCGCCGAGCTCTCTCAGGACCCGGTTGATCGCCCGTGCGCCACTGAGCCTCGTACCTTCACCATCGATCGTCCAAGCCGTCCTTCGAACATCCCGTTTGGTGAGGCCGAATCGTGCCCGCAGGCCCGGAATCTGGTTTGGCAATGCCGACACACGGCCGGCTCGGTCGCGCGCTCTCAGCCAGCGCACCCACCGCGTTCAAAAGCCTCAAGTGCCGTCGAAGATGAGGATCAGCTGCGCAGGGTCTTCGCTCATTCCGGCCGACGCCATGTTAAATGGACCTTGCCTTGGCCTCCCCGCCGTGTCCCTTGCGCGGCAAGCGGTGACGCTGGCCGCGTTCCTGGCCGGCCTGCTGATCGGCATCGCGATCGGAGTCTTGATCATGGCGGCCCTCATCGCTTCGAGCCGGCGGCAAGGCTAGTCCTCAGGTAACCGGGACTAATTGCCCGGGACCCTATGGTCTCGCGGGGCCGCCTCCTGGCCAATCTCCCTATTCACCGCCGCATCCCCGGACCCGATGATCCATTGCGGGGAGGAGTGGCGAATTTGGCACTCGCGATCGAAACGGACGTTGTCGGCGCAGCCGAGTCGGCCTGGCTCCACGCCGTGCGTCAACAGCGGTGGTGGTCTTACGAAGCCACGCTGAAGCGAGCACTCGACATCGTGCTCTCTCTGCTGGGCCTGGTCTCGACTTTCCCGCTCCTCCTCGCCATCGCCATCGTCATCCGAATCGAGTCGCCTGGATCGCCCTTCTTCGCACAAGAGCGGGTCGGTTTGGGCGGGCAGCGCTTCCGCTTCTACAAATTTCGCTCGATGTATGCGGACGCGGAGCAACGCCGAGCTGAGATCCTGGCGCTGAACGAGGCTGACGGGCCCGTCTTCAAGCTGCGTCACGATCCGCGCATCACTCGGTTGGGCCGCTTGTTGCGCCGCACCAGCCTCGACGAGCTGCCGCAGCTCTACAACGTGCTGAAGGGCGAGATGAGCCTGGTCGGGCCCCGGCCGCCCCTGCCGGGCGAGGTTGAGCTCTACCGCCCGGAGGACGCTTTGCGGCTCACCGTAAAGCCCGGGATCACCTGTTGGTGGCAGGTGAGCGGCCGTTCGGACTGTTCCTTCGAACAATGGATGGAGTACGACCGGGAGTACATCCGCTCGATCTCTCTCGGGGTCGACTTGCGCATCCTGCTGCGGACGGTCACGGCCGTGCTCAGCTGCGCAGGCGCTTACTAAGCGCGACCGGGCGACGGCAGTTCCTGCGATGCTGACCCTCCTGCTGCCGTTGGCCCAGGCGCTGCTGACGGCGGCCACCGCGGTCGTGGGCGTAACCCTCGCACTGCCGGCTGCTTACCTCGCCGCCTTGGCCATCGCCGCCCTCTTCCCGTTTCGCCCGACCCCCCGCCGCACCGCAACCCACCGGGTTGCCGTGATCGTGCCGGCTCATAACGAGCAGGCGCTGGTCGGGAGGGCGGTCCGCAGCCTGGCCGGCCAGAGCTACCCTGCCCCGCTGCTCCGGCTGATAGTCGTCGCCGACAACTGCACCGATGCGACCGCCTCAGCCGCGCGAGAAGCAGGCGCAGAGGTCTGGGAGCGCCGAGATGAGCTGGCGGTCGGGAAGGGGCAGGCTTTGCGGTGGGCGATGGATCGCCTGCTGGGCTCGCCCCGGCCACCCGACTCGATCGTGGTCGTAGACGCCGACTCGGTCGCCCACCCGGACCTCATCGTGAACCTGGTGGCCGAACAGGCCGGCGGCGCCGAGGCGGTCCAGGCCGAGTATCTCGTCCTACCCGACACTGAGTCAGCTCGAAGCCGACTGGTGGCGGCTGGCTTCCTGCTTTTCCACCGCGTGAGGCTCGGGGGCAGGCGGCGCTTGGGCCTTCCCGCCGCCCTCGTCGGCAACGGGATGCTGTTCAGCCGCGCCCTGCTCGAACGCCACCCCTGGGACGCGTTCACCGGCGTGGAGGACCTCGAGTACACGATCGGGCTTCGAGTGGCCGGCGTGCGGCCGCGGTTCGCACCGGCAGCGGTAGTGCTGGGCCCAATCCCCGGCAGCTACGCAGGCATGACCGGGCAGCGTGTCCGTTGGGAGGGTGGCCGCTTCGACGTGATGCGCCGGCGGCTGCCTCAGCTGGCCGCGCACACGCTCCGCGTCGACGCCGGCGCCTGGGACGCGCTGCTCGACCTGCTGGTGCCTCCGCTCGGCCTTCTCGCGCTGCTGGCCACGGCCGCGCTCCTGGTCGGGGCGCTGGCAACAGGGGCGGGCCTCGTTCCAGGGTGGGCCGTCGCACCCGCGGCGGCGGCTCCAGTCCTGCTCTTCCTCTTCGTATGCGTTGGCCTGGTCGCGGGACGTGCTCCGGCCTCTACCTATCTCGCCCTCCTCGAAGTCCCCCGTTTTCTGGCCTGGAAGCTGCTCACCTACGCGCGGCTCCGCAGCGGGTTCGACCCAACGCGATGGGAACGAGCCGAGCGCGGGACCGATGGCCAGCGCGTGCTGGCCGTGGCGGGGATCAGGATCGACCCCCTGACGCTCGAAGAGGCACTGGACCTCCTCGATCGCGCCATCTGCGCCCGGACCTTCACCCAGGTGGCCACGGTGAACCTGGATTTCCTGGTCCAGGCGCAGACCCGCCCCGAGCTCCGCGAGATCCTGCGTCGAAGCTCGGTCAACCTTGCCGACGGGATGCCCGTCGTGTGGCTGTCCAAGCTGACGGGCAGACCGCTCCCCGGGCGCACCGCGGGCAGCGACCTGGTTCCCAGACTGATGGGCCGGTTGGGCGACCGCGGAGGGCGGGTCTTCTTGCTGGGTGGCGAGCAAGGAGTGGCTGAAGAGGCGGCGCGCCGGCTCAAGGACGATCATCCCGGCCTGGCCGTTGTCGGCGTTTTCGAGCCTCCCCGTTCCGACGTGGACCGGATGCCCAACGAGCTGATCATCGAGGCGATCAACCGCTCTCGCGCGGATGTGCTGCTGGTTGCTTTTGGCAACCCGAAGCAGGAGCTATGGATCGCGAAGCACCGCGACCGGCTCGAGGTGCCGGTCGCCATCGGGGTCGGCTGCACTCTGGACCTGATCGCCGGGCGGGCCCGCCGGGCGCCGGCCTGGATGCAGCGCAGCGGGCTGGAGTGGAGCTGGCGGCTTGCCCACGAGCCGCGGCGCCTTTTTCGCCGCTATCTCCTGGACGGCGTTTGGCTGGCGCGTTTCGCGCTGAGGGCCGTCGGCGGTCAGTCCGCGGCCTGTTGAACCGGCCGACGTTTTGCGCCGAACCCCGCGGCTCGAACTGCAAGGCTCGGCCAGACAGACCAGGTGACGGCCGCCAGCAGGAGCAGCAATCCGGCGGTCAGCCGCAGCTGGCTTAGAACCCAGGAGGCGTGTGACCAGAGCGCCTCGTCCGGGAAGAGCAGGAGGTAAGCGGCAGCGAATGCCGGCCAGCCCCTGGCGATCGAGCTCCGGTCGCCGAGCAGGGCAAGCAAGGGGAGCAGGAACAGGATGTAGTGCGCCCACGCGTAGGAGAAGGTCAGAAGCACCCCGAGCATGATCAGCCCCGCCAGCTCGGCCAGCCGGATGCCTTCTGCCAACGGTGGTCGGGCGGTCTGCCAGCGGACCGCCAGGACGGCGGCCAGGACCAGCGCAATCAGCGCCCGCGCCGCCAGGCCGAGGCCGGCGGGGGCGTGCAGCATCAGGGCCGCGCCGGCCAGCGAGATGTTGACGTCCTGGAGTTGGCCCGACTGGCCCTGCAATAGGAAGGGGACGACCTTGGTCGCGAACGCTAAGCCGTCGCGACCCAGCAGCAAACCGATGAGGCTGGCGGCCAGCGGCAACGCCAGACCGCTGACGAGGGCCAGCCATTTTCTGCGCAGTGCGAAGATCAGGAGCAGCGGGAGCAGGACTGGCTTCAAAGCGAGGCTCAGCCCCAACGCCAGCGCGGCCAAGATCCACCGCCTCCGGCTTGCGAGCAGGAGCATGAGGACCTCGAGGGCGGCTATCAGGCCGTCCACGTTGCCGAGCCAGAGCGAATTTCGAGCTGGCAGGAGCAGGCTCGCCGCGGCCACCACGATGGGAAGCAGCCACCATTCGAACCTCCCCGCCAGCCTGAGCGACAGCGCTCCGGCCAGGGAGATGCAGACTGCTTGCAGGACTGCGATAACGGCCGCCGCAGCCGGAAAGGAAAGGATTGCCAAGGGAAGGAGCAGGAGCACCGCGGATGGCGGGTAGAGGAACGACATGTCTGCTCCGTCCTGGAAGTAGATCGGGTGGCCGGCAGCGAAGGCCTCGGTTCCCTTCCAGATCTGGTAGATGTCGCCACCACCGGATCGCGCCGCCTTCAGGATCTCGAAGGCCCAGCTGAGAAGAGCGGCGAGCCAGAGCAAGGTCGCCCCCAGCCTCGACCTACCCAGGGTCGCGACCCGCTCCAGCAGTGGCTTCGGCCGAATCCCAAAACCGACCGCGGTGGGTTTAGGCGCCTGCACGCTTGAGCAACAGCATGTCTCGCGACATTTCCGGGCTGTCCGCGAGGGGGTGCACGCGACGAGCTCTAGCCGGCAGTCAGGCTGGCGTCGAGCAGGACCTTATAGGGATTGGCGACGCCCGATTCGAAGACCACCGGAACGTAGCCGGCCAAGACCTCCGAGCGGGGAATGTGCGGCTGCGTGTAGTTCCCCCCCGCGTTGGTGGTGAAGTTCGACTCGGGTGCGGCAGCCGTGTAGGGCGAGACCAGCTTCGAATACTTGATGTCGGCCGCTGACGTACCGGTGCTTCCCGCCCAGAACACGAATACCGTCGAGGCTCGGTCCACTCCGATCGCGGGACCCGAGTTCGAGGAGCTGGGAGTGCCCACGGTGACGGGTGTTCCCCAGGCGATCCTGCTGTTAGGTGGATTAGCGCCGTCGACACTTGCCGTGCCGCTCAGGTAACCGGGGCTGCGGGTGCCCGAACCGCCGTCACCGTATGCAACATGGATGAGCTTGGTAGCCGGGTCCACCACGGCTGTGAGATTGGCCGCGTAGGCGTAGCCACCGATCGACGAGGAGCCGACGTTCGCGTTCACCACCGAAACCTCTGCTCCCCAGTTCGCGAGACCGGGAAGGGCGGAGTCGGCCAGCACCCGGGAGATCACCTGGCTATTGATGCTGTAGAGCGCGACGGTGGCTGCAAGCGCGGCCTCGTGCAGCAGGACGATCACCGGCCGCACGTTGGCGCTCCCGGCGCTGGAGAGCTGCACCTGCGCCGGCTGCCAGCCTGAAGTCCCGTTCTTGACGTTCGTGTAGTTGAGGTAGACAGCGTGCGAACCATCCTGGTAGGCGCAGATGAGGTTGCTGCCAGTCCAGGCCAGCTGGACGTAGAAGGCATTGTTGGAGGAGCCCGGGATATTGGTGCGGGCGTCCCACGTCCAGCTCTGCGAAACCGCTGAGTAGGTCGCGTGCTGGACGGCTGCCACAGAGGTCGAGTCGGCAATCCAGACGTCGCTCGAGGTGGTGCCGTTATTGACGATCAGGAGATCGGGAAGAGCGTAGAACGAGTTCAGGGCGGCGAGCGCCTGGACACCCGTCACGGTTGGCGTCGGGCCTCGCGGATTGGTCACTCTGAACAGCCGTTCCTGCGCTCCATCCCAGCCCAAAACGGCGAGTGAACCGTCGCAGAGCGTCCCGACCCGTCTCTGGCTGGGGAGGGTCAAGGCCTGATTGCTGGAGCTGTTGAAGAGGGTCGTCCTGCCCGGCGACCCGATTGCAAAGCGGGCCCGGACGTCGCGCTGGCTGCGTGCCGCGAAGGCGAACCGCGCGGCCTTGTCTGAGCCGCTTGCAGTTCCGGGCACCAAGAGGTTGAACCGCGCGTGCACGTCCTGTCTGGCCGCCTGTGGGACAGTCATCTTGAAGCGCCCCGGGACATCCTTGCTGGTGCGGGAGCTGGTCGCGAAGGTGTTGTCGAAGACGACCGCCCAGGGGCTGGATGTTCCCCAGGCGCTCGTCCCCGCGGACAGGTAGACCATTGTTGGTGACGTTCGAGATCGACCCAGCGCTGGAGTACGGCGATTGCAGGGTCGCGTACAGCACGTCGCTGGTGGTCGAGTTCGTGGTCGTCGCCCAGAAGAGATGGACCGTCGACGACGAGTCGACGCCGATGGCAGGGCTGGACGCGTTCCGGGAGGGGGGCCCGATGCCGACCGGCGGTGACCAGACGACGTGGTTGTTGCTCGGTGTCGCTGGATCGGCGCTGACGGTCCCTTTCATGTAACCGGGGCTCGCCGGGCCGCTGCCGGCGTCGCAGAAGCCGTAGTGGAGGGTCCCAGTCCGAGGATCTATGACAGCCGAGTGATTGTTGAAGTAGGCAAAGCCGTGGTTCACGCCCGCCTCCACGTTGGCAACCAGGAAGTTGGTCTCCGGACCCCAGTTGGCGAAGAGCGGTGAGGTCGCGTCGTTGAGGACGCGCGAGATCAACTGGGTCGCGATGAAGTAGATACACACCGTCGCGCCCAGCCGGGCGTCGTGGACGAGGACGGGAGCCGGCCTGACCACGACGTGGGTTGCGTTGGAGAGCTGTTTCGAGCCTTCGGGGCTCCAGCCGGAGGCTCCCGTCTTGTCAGCCGTCCAGTTGTAGTAGAGGGCATATGGGGAGCCGTCGTTGTAGGCCACGATCAGGCGGGTGCCGGTCCAGACCAGGTTGATGTAGTAGGCGCCCGTCGACGAGCCCGGGATAACCTGGGTCGCGTCCCAGGTCCAGGTCCGGGTCGCCGACGTGTACAAGCCGTGGGTGATGCTGGCGACCGTGGTGGTGTCCGCGATCCAAAGGTCGGTGGTGCCGTCCGCGTTGTTGCAGACGAACAGGTCCGGCAGCGAGTAGAAGGAGTTCATGTTCGCGAACTGCCGGACGCTGGTCGTCGTCGGGCTGCTACCGCCCGGGCTTCCGACCTGGTAGAGGTGGGTGTCGGTGCCGTCGAAGTCGAGGACCGCCAGGCTGCCGTCGGCGAGGGTGGCCACCCGGCGCTGGCTTCCGAGCGCCAGGGCTGCCGAGTTGGCCGAGGTGACAAGCAGGAATGGCGCGCCGGTTGCCGGCGGCGGCTGCGGTGGCGGTTGAGGGGGCGGACCGGGTGGCGGTTGCGGAAGCGTCCCGTCGGCCGTGACGCTGGTGTCGAGCATCAGCTTCCAGGGTGGCGCGCTCCCGTTGGCGGTCGTGCCGATCACATACACCGCCGGGACGACCCCGGAGCTGATCACCTGCTGGGGCACGTGCGACCCCTGGTTGTTGTCGCTCAGCCGGTTGGTGAGATTGGTCGCGGCAGAGACGCTCTGGTAGGGACTGGAGATGGTCGCGGCCTTGACGTCCCCGTTGATGCCGGTCGGCTCCGTGCACCAATAGAGGAAGACGGTACCGGAGCCGTTCACGGCCAGCGAAGCCATGGTCGCGGAGGCGTCAGTATCCACCGTGACCGGCGCCGACCAGGTGGCGACGTTGTTGAGCGGGGTCACCGGATCCACGGTGACGGTGCCGGTCAGGTAGCCGGGGCTGCGAGGCGCCCCGCTGGTGCTGTCGCAGTAGGCGTAGTGGATTCTCTTCGTCGCAGGGTCGATCAGGGCGCTCTGCCCGTCGTCGTCGTCCAGCTGGCTGCCCAGGGTCAGGTTGACCGAGAGTGCCAGCGACGTCTCAGGCCCCCAATGCGCCAACGCCGGGGTTAGTGCGTCGGGAAGGACCCGCGAGTAGATGCCGACCGGCTGGCTGGTGCCCTGGCAATAGATGGCGACGGTGGCTCCCATGCCGGCGTCATGGACCAGTAGCGGTTTCGGAATCCGTGACGAAGACCCGGAGCTGCCAAGTTGAAACTGAGCCGCCTGCCAGCCTGAGGTGCCCGTCCGGTCAGCCGTGTAGTTGCCCCAGATGGAGAACACGCCTCCGCTCGAGTCCTGGTGGAGCTCGACGAGGTAGGTGCCGGTCCAGGTGATCTGGGACCAGAAGGCGGCCTGGCTGGAGGCCGCGATGAAGGTCCGCGGGGTCCAGCTCCAGCCGGGACCGCCGGGCGTGTAGGTGGCGTGAACAACGGCAACATTCGCCTGGGTGTCGCTGAACCAGAGCTCGCTGGAGTTGACGCCGTTTATCACCTGCATGTCGGGTGCGGAGGACGTGGTCGACTGACCGGGATAGCCGGTGACCGTCACCACGGTCGGGTTGGCGGTGCCCGGGTTGGTGACCTGGAGCAGCGTCCAGGCGCTGCCGTTGTGGAAGAGGACAGCGAGGGTCCCGTCGCACAGAAACGCGATGCGCCGCTGGCCCCCGCCGCCCAGGAAGGAATTGGAGTTGGCCGTCGCCGTGGCGATCTGAACGGCCACCTCAGAGCCTCACCCCGAGGTTGGTCAAGGCCAATGCACCGATGCCGAGGTAACGCATCCCGTAGACGTTGTCCTCGAACTCGACCAAGCGGCCGGGTGCCGTCTCCCACGCCCTGCAGACGCACCGCCCGTCGGCATCCACGACGGCGCCGATCACATGGGCCGAGCACCAGGCGGCGGGCCCCTCGCCGCCCACGCTTAGGCCGCCGACCTTGAACTGGAAAAGGAGACCCTCCCGAGCGGTCGCCAGCTCGGCCACGCTGCCGTCGGGACAGAGCAGCCGGAGACCGACCAGCCCCCTGCGGTCAAGGTCCTCCCAGTGCCTCGTTCCGTCCCGGCCCGGTTCCGGGCCCGCTTGAAGGGCGCCCGCCCACTCGGACACGGTCCGCCCGTCGCGGTAGCGGGCCTCCCACCAGGACCGGCCGCTGAGGCCAAGAGCGGCCGAAAGGTCGACTGCCAGGCTCAAGCCCACGTGTAGCGAAGAGTCACTACAGGGGTGTAGGTTGCCGGGCTCAAGTTCGGCCCGGCAAAGAGGGCCAGGATTCCATACCACTGGTTCGCCGATCGTGCGGGAGGCGTGCTGGCCAGGCCGACGAAGTCGCTGTCGCCCTGCAGTCCCTGGTAGTTGGGGAGCCAGGCGTTGGAGCCCGCGGTGGCGGCCCCGGTCACCCCGTCGGTGATGGCGGGGCCATTGGGAGGCGCGGCTCCCGGCACCTGGGAATTGCCGTTGCCGAACCAGTTCGCTTTCAGGAAGCTGCGCGGCGTGGCGCCCGTGTCCCCGGCCGCGCCTCCCAGCAGCTGGCCGTCACCCCTGGTGACCGCCGCATGAGCTGTCGAGTAGTAGGCGCTGACCGCGGGGGGCGAGGCGAAGGTTCCGCTGGCATCCCAGTTCCAACGGCAAAAGGCGAAGCTGGAGTTCGCAAAGGCGCCCGGCGTGGCTCCTCCGGGCACACCGAAGCCCGTCGAGTCGGAGGTGAAGCAGTAGGTATAGGCAACGACGGTCGGCGAGGATGGCTGCAACATCGGCGGCCAGGCTGCCGACCCGGTGGTCGCCTGGGTGCCCTGGTCCGACCATCGGATCTCGCCGGTCACGGCGGTCCAAACCGGTGACCCCTGGGTCCCGGTGTTCATCTCCAGCGCGATGTTCGTGAAGTTGGCCACGTCTCTTTCGTTCTCCTCCCTTGGTTTTCAGTGCTTCGCGGCTTCGGGTTCAGGCACCTTGGGCCGCCCGGAACCCACGGTCCAGCGGGTACGCCAGCGCATCGGATTGCACGCGCAGGAAGTCGATGTCATTCGCCGCCCGGATCAGTGCGTTCGTGTACACGTCCTCGGGTCGGAGTCGCTTGGTTCGGCCGAGCTCCTCCTGGATCCGCAGGAAGGCCGCCCAGCGCTTCTTCTCATGGACTCCCCACGGCTGGCCACGCTGCCGGCCGGCCTCGTACACGCCGGCCATCCGGGACACCGCCCGGACGGCCAGGGCCGGGGAGGTGCTGTCCGCCAGGCCGGGCGCCAGCTCGTAGACGATCTGGGCGGCGGCTGCCGGGCTGGCCCGAGCAAACTCAAGCCCCATCACGACGGCTCGAGTGAATGCCGTCAGCTCCTTGCGGCGGTTGGCGTCTGCCAGCGCGGAGGCGCGAGCAACGTAGCTGTTCGCCGGCAGCGTCGACCAACGCTCACCGAGCAAGAAACGCAGCCCATGAGCGCTTGGGCTGCCCTCGAGACCGCTCCAGGCCAGCGATGCCTCTGTTCGGCCGCTGCCGGTACTCGCGAGCCAGTCCTTGCCGGCGACCAGGACGCGGACCGCGCGGGGGCCGATCCCAGCCTCGACAAGCAGCGGCTCGACCAGCTCGGTCCAGGACTTCGAGGCAACCGCGACCGAGCCTCCGGCCAGCTGAGCGACTTGGCTGATGGCACTCCCCGAGCGGACGGCAAACCCGAAGACCGGGCCGGCGCAGAGCTGGAAGAAGGACTGCAGGGGGAGGCCGCGATCCACCGTGGAGGCGAGCAATCCGGGACTCGGGAACCCGACATCAGCGAGGCCGTCGAGGACCTGGCTCAGCCCGGAGTCCGCCTGCGCGGGTCCAGCCGAGATGCTCAGGTCGAGGCCCTGGCCGGCGAAGTAACCGAGCTTGGTGGCGACCCAGAGCGGATAGTCGTCTACGACGTCCAGCGAGCCCCGCGGCGAAGCCCAATTGAGCGGCTTGCGGTTGCCCGGGCTGGAGCCTAAGAGGGCCACCCCGTCCAGCGCGGCCACACCGACCGCCGCCGCGGCTCCAACGACCAGAAACCGACGCCGGCTGACGGTGCGGTTCAGCACAGCCCGCCGGGCAAAGTGCTGGCAACCGAGATTTTCACAAAGGCAACGTAGGGGCGCGCCCCAGCCCTGACCATGGGGAACCTGTCCCGAGGCAGCCCAGGCTGGGCTGGAGTCCCAGGCCAGGTGCCTGCCCGCATGGGCGCTCCTCCCGGCCGCTTCCGGATTCACCCCTCGCGCGAAGCTGGGCTCTGAGCTATCTCAGAGCGGGATGAGGGAAGCGCTGGCTGCTGGCACCTTGGCTGACCGCTCGACTCGCAGGCCCCAGCTCTTGCTCGTCCCCTGGCTGGTCGCCGGCGTGCAGACCCAGTACGAGCACCTGCGGACGCTTCCGGCGGTCCGTTCAGCCCGCGTGATCGAGACCGTCCCCTACCGGGCCGGCGGCGCCATCGAGCGCCTCCCACTGCCATCGACAATTCGCGGCACCCTCAGGTCTACGCTCACGGTGTCGCCGGCGCTGCTCGCCCGCCGCCCGGCTGCCGTTTGGACCCAGGTAGCCCTGCCGATGCTGCCTTTCGCGCTGACCCGCGGCGCGCTGGGACAGGTGCCCATCTTCTACGCCATCGACTGCACGCCCGCGCTTCTCCACGGTTTCGGCGGTCTCTACAGTGGAGTCGCCGACCCAACGAGTCGTAAAGGCCGTGCAGCCGCCTCGCTGTTGCGCACCTTCCTGCGGCTTTGCGCGGGACTCCTTCCCTGGTCAGCGTGGGCGGCTCGCTCGATGATCCAGGATTACGGCGCCCGGCCCGACCGGGTTGAGGTCATCCCGCCAGGCATCGACCTCAGCCGCTGGTCGCCACGCCCTCGGCCCGCCAGCGCGCCGGCCCGCCTTCTCTTCATCGGGGGCGACTTCGAGCGCAAGGGTGGCCCGCTGCTACTCGACCTCTTCCGGCGCCGGCTGCGGGGCGAATGTGAGCTGGTGATGGTGACCCGCGCGCCGATCGAGCCGGAGGCCGGGATCGAGGTTCATCGCGACCTCAACCCGGGGGAGCCGAGGTTGCGGGACCTGTACCGGAGCTGCGATGCCTTGGTCATCCCCACCCTCGCGGATTGCTTCTCGATGGCCGCCCTGGAGGCGATGGCATGCGGGCTCCCGGTGGTCATCTCGGCAGTCGGCGGGATTCCCGAGATTGTGCGCGACGGCCAAACCGGTTTTCTGGTCACACCCGGGGACGGCGTTCAGCTGTACAAGGCGATCCGAAGGCTGCTCGACGACCGGGCCCTGGCGCTTGCCATGGGAGCGGCCGGCCGCCGCCGCGCCGAGGACTGCTACGACGCCGGACGGCAGGCCACGAAGACGCTCAGCATCATCGAGCGGACCCTGGTGGAGTAGTGATCAGCCCCCCACTCACAGTGTCTGCGGTCATCTGTACCCGCGACCGTCCCGCCGATCTCGCTCGCTGTCTGGCCAGCCTTGCGGAACTGTCCCCACCTCCTTTGGAGGTCGTCGTGATCGACCAGGGCGACTCCCCGGACCTCGGCGCCGCCCGGCTTGCGTTCCCTGCTCTTCGCCATCAGCCGACCCTGGAGCGAGGCCTCTCCCGGGCACGGAACGCCGGGATCACGCTTGCGCGCGGCGAGATCGTCGCCTTCCTGGACGACGATTGCACTGTTGGCCCCGGCTGGGTGGCTCAGGTCGCCGAGGTCTTCGGGCGACACCCTGAAGCCGGGCTCGTCTTCGGGTCCGTCAGCGACGGCGTCGGCGATCCCGAGCAGTACGTGCCGTCGTACTCGATCACGGGCGAGCGAACCCTCCGTGGCCGCCTGGCGGCAGCGAGGGCTCATGGGATAGGCGCGGCGATGTACGTCCGCCGGGAGGCGGCGGCGAAGGTCGGAGAGTTCGACCTGCTCCTCGGCGCGGGCGCGGAGTTTCGAAGCAGTGAGGACTGGGACTTCACGTTTCGGACGCTGGCCGCCGGCTTCAGGGTCGTCGAGTCTGCCGCCGTGCAGGTGGTTCACCACGGGGGCCGCCCCTACGCCGACGGCAGCGCGGCGAGCCTGCTGCGGATGAACGCCTTCTCGCACGGGGCGGTCCACACAAAGCTGCTCCGCTGCCGAGACTGGGTTGCCCTGGTATTGCTGGTGGAGGAGTTGTGGTCATCGCTGAGGCTTCTCCGTCCGCTCGCGGGCCTGGCCGGCAAGCCGACCAATGCCGGACGTCTGCTGTCCTACTGTCGTGGACTGGCAGCGGGATGGGGCCGGCCTGTTGACGCCGGTACCCGGACCTTCAGGCCGTCCTCGGCAACCTCCTCTCCCCTCCAGTCCTTGAGGTCGAGCAGCACCGAGGCTCCCCAGCCGTGATGGCCGACGAGAGGTTCGAGAGCGTCCTCGATCCCGGGCAGCCGGCTCTCGCCGGCCCGGAGATCCTCAGCTCGCATCTGTCCCTGCGCTGGGATTTCTTCAGGTTGCTCGCATCGATGACGTTACGGGTGCTGTTCGGTTGGCGAATCGAGGGCCGGAAAAACCTGCCGCCAGGACCATGCGTGATCATCGCCAACCACCTGAACTGGCTCGACTCCTTCGCGGTTCTGATGGCGCTGCCAAGCCGCCCCAAGGTCTACCTGCTCGGCTGGGCCGACGTGCTTGACACCCGCAAGCTCAGCTGGCTGATCCGTAAGAGCGGGGTGGGGTTCATCCCGGTCGAGCGCGACCAGTCTGCCTTTCCGGCCGCCACGCTTGTGGCCTGGCGGCGCATGCAGCGTTGCCTGGCGGAAGGCGCCGTCCTGGCCCTCTACCCCGAAGGCACCGTCGGGCACGACGAGGGAAAGCTCCTTCCCTTCCACTCAGGCTTTGCCAGGGTCGCCCTGGCCGCCGCGGTCCCAGTCGTACCGGTCGCGCTTTCGGGGACCAGAGAGCTCTGGTTTCGAAAGCGCATCTTGGTCAGGATCGGACGGCCGCTTGACCCTGATGGGCAGACCAACGACTCCTTGGTCGAATCCAGCCGGGCCGCTCTCCAGCGGCTGCTCCCGGTTTACCGACCCGCCCGAGGTCCGAAGTTGGGACGCGGGCGCCTGACCCGGCTCATACCGGCGCTTACCGACACCCAGGCCGACGCCGACCGGTAGCCCGACACCCCGAGGTCAGCGAATCGCGCCGACCGCCAGCCTTGCGACGCGGTTCAGCTTTCCGGGCCAGCTCCGGCCCTCCGCGTCCAGAAGATCCAAGAGGAGGCGAGCCTGAACCGAGCCCACCGGAGGGGGAGCGCATTCCGGGCAGCCCCCCGGAGCGTGTCCGAGCAGACTTGCGACGGCGTCGTGCAGTCCTCCCTGGAACGGTCGCCTGGCCACGAAGATGGCCGGCTGCGCGCGGATCGCCGGGTCGGCGCTGGCCGGACAGGCGGAGAGCTCGGAGAGGGCAAAGACCGGCAGGTCGGGCAGGGAGTCACCAACCGCAAGCCGCAGAGGCAGCTTGCCGGGGACGCCGAGCCGGCGGGCGATCGCGATCGCGCCGGTGCCCTTGTCGACGCCGACGGCCACGAAGTCCGTCTGAGCCAGTCCGGGAACTGGTCTCAGCCTCCCCTCCAGCCCAGCCTCGGTCAGGATCGTCGCAACCAGGCCTTCCGGCAGCGCGCGCCTTCTCCCGCCGCGCAGCTGGAAGGCGCGGACCGACCAGCGATGCGCCGCGTCGACCTCCATCCCCGGCACGGCGGAGAGGAGGTCCCGGAAGCGGTCCAGCTCTTGCAGTTGTCGCCCTGTCAGCAGGCACTCGAAACCGCCCTCCGCGTCAACCAGGCCGGCGCCGTACTCGACGACTGCGCCGGGCAGGCGAAACGCTCGGCAGCGTTCGGCCACCTCGGCCGCCGACCGGCCGGTCACCAGGAGCGGGCGGTAGCCGTGAACGATGAGCCCTCTGAGCGCGAGCAGGCCCAGCGGCGTGGGAGCCGAATAGGAGCGCCAGGCGGTCTCCAGCACGCCGTCGATGTCGATCGCGGCCAGCGGGCCGGTGGTCGGAACCTCGACGTCGCCCAAGAGGTGGCCGGCCAGGAAGCCGCCATGAAGGGCCCCGAGCCGGCGCTCCCAGTCGGTGGCCGGCAGGGCGTCCCGGTGATCCAGGAGGTGCAGCAGCCGGTGCAGGAACCAGCGCACCTCGTTCAGCTCACCGCTCGCAGACTCGAACTCCCGGCGCAGGCGCCGGCCGAACTCGGGGTCCCCGGCCCGCTCGGCAGCCGCGGCAGCGACGTCAAAGGCGGGGTCGTAGGTGTATGGCACCTGGTAGACCAGGGCGCGCTCGTCCCAACCCACCTTGAGCACGGACCGAGAGGGCGCCCTGCTGCTCCAAAACCAGTGCCCGGGGCCCATGTCACCATCGATCAGGGAGGGCTTCTCCGCAGTCAGCAGTCGCCGGCCGAGTCGGTGGAGGAGGGGGCGAAGCGGCAGGGCGGCGCGGCCGAAGGTCGGCCCCAGCCAGCGGGCGCACTGCTCCCAAAGGGCGTCGTGACCGCTCGCAGCTTGAGCCAGGTCGCGGTCGACCGGGAGGGCTCGTGCCCGGTCGACCACATATCGACCGATGGCGGCGGACAGCTGCAGGCGCTCGACCGGGCCCTCACCCACGGCGAGCTCATCCGGCACCCAGGCCCGGTAGAGGAGACCGTCCTGGATTCCGTAGACCTCCGGAACCGCGGCTCCCAGCCGGGAGGCGATCGCAAGCGAGCGCCGGCCGAAGAAGCCAACGCCGACTCCCTTGACATGGATGGAGTGGTCGATGCTCTCTCCAGCGGCGGTTCGGATGCAGACGTCGAGCCGGGCGCGGAGGTGCCCGCGACCCGGCGGCGGGAGGGGGTAGAGGCCCGCGCAGGTGACGGCGGCGACCTCAACCCGCCGGGCCCGGCCGGCGAGCCAAGTCG
>VBHN01000218.1 GCA_005881155.1 Chloroflexota bacterium
TTCTACGACAGGCTTCGCTCCTCGAACGCGCACCCGACCACCTCCCAGCCCTCCCCCGGCCAGTTCAAAGAGGCCTACGAGCGGCTCCTGGAGAACCACCGGGAGGTGGTCTCCCTGCACATCTCCGGCAAGCTCAGCGGCACCCTGGACTCGGCCCGGCAGGCGGCCGAGATGGTCGGACCGGATCGGGTGAGGGTCGTCGACTCGGAGTTCGTCTCGATGCCGCTGGCCGGCCTCGCGCTGGTCGCGGCGCTCCGCGCTGAACGCGGCGGAAGCGCCGCCGAGGTGATCGAGGACGTGACGCGCGTCCGCGAGGCGCTGCGCTGCTTCTTCGCCGTCTCGACCCTCGAGTTCCTGCGCCGGGGCGGCCGGATCGGGTCAGCCGGCGCGCTGCTGGGATCCGTGCTCCAGATCAAGCCGATCCTGGCCATCGAGGCAGGCGAGGTCACGCCCCTGGAAAGGGTCCGGACCCAGGAACGGGCGATGAGCCGGCTGCTGGAGCTGGGCCGCTCGGTGAACCGCTCGGCCGGCCTCTGCGTGGTCATCGGCCACGCGGCGGCCGAGGCGCAGGCAAACGCCTTGGCGGAGCGCTTCGAAGACCTCGCCGAAACCCTCGTCGTCCAGCCCCTGGGACCTGTCGTCGGCGCCCACGCCGGCCCCGGCACGGTCGGCCTCGCGGCCTACCCGGCGGAGCTTTTCCCGCTCGGCCTCGGCAACCGGCTGGCGGCCGCCTCCACGCGCTAACCGCGCCAGCGGACGCCCGAGCCGTCCGCCAGCTTCTCGACCCGCTGCTGGACCGCCAGCAGCTGGAGGTGGGCCAGTCCTTCCTGGAGGGCCATCCGCTTGTCCCAGATCTCGCGCCGCTCGCCCCAGATCCGGATCGCCACCTCCCAGGCGGTCAGCTCCTGGCCGCGGAGGGCGGCCTCGATCTGGTCCAGGCGCCGCTGGTGGTGCTGCTTCAACCTCGCCACGCGTCCGGCTCCATCCTCGAAGGGCCGGCCGTGGGCCGGCATGATCAGCCGCGGCCTCAGCGCCAGGAGCCGGTCCAGGGACTCCAGGAACTCGCCCAGCGGGTTGGGCGTGCTCTGAGGGTGGAGGGCGATGTTGGTGCTGATGTCGGGCAGCAGCTGGTCGCCGGCGAAGAGCAGGTGGTCCTCGAGGTCGAAGAGGCAGATGTGGCCCGGCGAGTGGCCGGGGGTCCATTCCACCCGCAGCCGGCGGCCGCCAAGCTCGATGGTCTCGGCGCCGTCCAGCTGGACATCGGGCTCGCCCGGCCGGACGAACTCGCGCATCGCTCGGGAGGCGTTCTGGAGCGCGCTCACCTCGGGCTCCGGCACCCCGTTCTGGCGCAGGTGCTGGCCGACCTCGGCGACCAGCTGTTCCAGCTCCAGGTAGCGCGGGTTGACCATCGGCACCTCCAGCCGGTGCATGTAGAGCTCGGCCCCGGTCCGCTCCTTGAGGAACCCGGCGGCGCCGAAATGGTCGGGGTGGATGTGGGTGATCACCAGCCGCCGGAGGCGGGTGCCCGGCCCTCCGGCCTCGTCGATTGCGGCCAGCACCGCCGCCACCGAGGCGTCGGTCTGGATGCCGCAGTCGAGCAGGTCGACGAAGCCGTCGCCCCCGAACAGGAAGCAGTTGACGGCGCCCTCTTCCCAGGGGATCGGGAGGCTGAGCTCATGAATCCCGGGCGCGATCTCGTTCAGGTGCGCCTCTGCGCGCTCGGTTGCGGCCACCTTGCCTAACTCTAGCGGTGGCTAAGATGAGTACCAGGCGTATGACGCCGTGCGTAATACGCACGAACTCAGGAGGTTATTGATGGCTTCAGAGATGTCAGCCGACCAGGTCACCCCGGACATGGTCGTAGAGCAGATGCCCCAGCACCTGGACAGCGCCAAGGCCGGGAGCACCAACGCGACCATTCAGCTCGACCTGAGTGGCGACAACGGCGGCAAGTGGTGGGTCAAGATCCACGACGGCACCGCCGAGACCGGCAAGGGCGACGCCGAGAACCCGGCGCTGACCCTTCTCGCCGACGCCAACGACTTCGTCAAGATCACGCTCGGCCAGATGGACGGCACTGCCGCCTTCATGCAGGGCAAGCTCAAGATCAAGGGCGACATGGGCCTGGCGATCAAGTTCCAGGGCCTCTTCAAAAGACCCTGACGGGGCAAGGGGGGACAGGTCGCTTGAGGTCGCTTTAGACAGCTCAATCGGCCGGGGTAAACCCGGCCTACGCGCTTCGCATGGTTCTATGTTCGCCTAGTCGAATTTCCACGTACCGAGGCGTTTCCCCATCTCGGCCGCGATGGCCGTCCCTCTCACGTCCATCTCGACCACGTGCTGGGAGGTCATTGCGAAGCGCCGGCCGTTCGCGTCCTGGGCCGCCTCTTTGGCGTTGCCCCAGGAGATGCTGGTGAGCGTCTCGTCCGCGCCGATATTGGCCACGACCCAGTCCTTCAGCTGGGTCGTCTGCAGTCTTCGCGTTGCCCCAGGTGATCGTGGTCAGCTGCTCGTCGGCGCCGATGTTCGCGGTGACCCAGTCCTGCAGCCCCGGCGTGCTGCCGATCTCATACGTGCCCACGATCAGGAAGCCGAAGTCGCCGCTGCCCGCCTGGCCGCTGGGAAGGTCGTTGACGATGTCGAAGGTCGCGTCCACCCCGGTCGGGTGAGAGCTCGGCTGGAGCCGCTCCTGGAACTTCCAGGAGGACGGGTAGCACCAGGACCAGCCGAATTGGACCTCGTCGATGCCGTGGTCCGCGCCGCACTTCACGTCCTGGCCCTCGGTGCGGATGGTCGGAGCCGGCGATGGCTTGGCGGCCGGCGCCAGCGTGCAGCCGGCGAGCAGCAGGATCGGGAGCAGGACGAGGAGGCGACGCCGCAATCCGCGGCGGAGTCTAGCTCCGCTTAACCCAGCCCGCCGATAACTACCGATTTCATCTCCGTGTATTCGTGGAACGCCTCCACGCCGTGTTCCTTGCCGAACCCGGACAGCTTGGTCCCGCCGAAGGGCAGCTCGTCATAGGCGATCTGCACCGAGTTGACCCAGGTGTAGCCGGCCTCGATCTCGTTGATGGCCCGGAAGGCGGACGCCATGCTCCCGGTCCAGATCGAGGAGCCAAGGCCGTAGGGAGAGTCGTTGGCGAGCCGGATCGCCTCGTCCAGGTCGGCGACCTTCACCACCGGCAGGGCCGGTCCGAAGACCTCCTCGGTCAGCATCCGGCTGCCGGGCGGGACGTCGGCCAGCACGACCGGGTTCAAGAAGTGGCCGGCGTCGAAACCCTCACCCTCCGGCCGGCCGCCGCCGTAGACGATCCGGGCGCCCTTCTCGAGCGCGTCCTTGACCTGGGCCTCGACCTCGTCGCGCTGGGTCGAGGTGTGCATCGGTCCCATCCGGCTGGCTGGGTCGAGGCCGTTGCCAGGCTTCATCTTCCCGGCCTGGGCCGAGATCTTCTCCAGGAAGGCGTCGAACACCCCCTCCTGGACGAAGATCCGCTTGGTCGCCAGGCAGGCCTGGCCGCAGTTGAAGAAGCGGCCCACGCGCACGCCGACGGCGGCGGCGTCCAGGTCCGCGTCGTCGAGGACGATGCAGGGGTCGCTGCCGCCCAGCTCCAGCGTCAGCTTCTTGAGCCGCTCCGCCGCGCGGGCCATCACCTGCTTGCCGGTCGGCGTGGAGCCGGTCAGGCCGACCTTGCGGATCAGCGGGTGGACCACGATCGCGTCCCCCGTGTCCTTGCCCACGACCACGTTGACCACGCCCTCCGGCAGGCCGCCGTCAATCAGCGCCTGGATGCAGGCGAGGGTCGAGAGCGGCGTCGTGCTGGAGGGCTTGAGGACGACGCAGTTGCCGGCCGCGATGGAGGGCGCGACCTTGTTCGCGGCCAGCGTCAGCGGGAAGTTCCAGGGCACGATGGCGCCCGTCACGCCGATCGGCCGCCGCACCACCAACCCGGTCAGCTTGGTGGACGCGAGGTTGACATGCTCGCCGTGGACCTTGTCGGCGAGGTCCGCGAACCAGGCGATGTTGTCCGCGAAGCGCTCGGCCTCGATCTTCGACTCGAGCAGCGTCTTGCCCTGCTCCCTGGTCAGGAGGCGGGCGATCTCGTCCACCTTGGAGTGGGCGTGCGCCGCCGCCAGGTGGAGGATCTTGGCCCGCTCGGCCGGCGCCAGCTTGCCCCAGGACAGCTGGGCCTTGGCGGCCGCCTTCGCCGCGCGGTCGACGTCCTCCGGCCCGCCGGCCGGGACCTTCTCGACCACCTCGCCGGTGGCCGGGTTGCGCACCTCGTAGGTCTCCCCGGTCGCGGCCTCGACGTGCTGCCCTTCGATGATCATCGTTGCCATTCGTTAAGTTTATGGATCGGCATGGCGGTGACCCTGACACGGCAAGACGGCGTTGGCGTCATCACCCTGGACCGGCCGCCCGCCAACAGCTACGACGTGGCCTTCGCGCGAGAGCTGGGCTCCTGCATCGACGACGCCCGCATCGACGACGAGATCGGGGCGGTCGTGCTCCGCAGCGCGTCGGAGAAGTTCTTCTCCGCCGGCGCCGACGTCGGCGCCTTCCAGAAGGGGAGCCCGCGCAGCCGCTGGATGACAGTGCTCCTGATGCACGAGGTGCTGCGGAAGATGGAGACCACGCCGCTGGTCTTCATCGCCGAGATCGCCGGCCACGCCCTCGGCGGCGGCCTGGAGATGGCGCTCGCCTGCGACTTCCGCTTTGCGGCCAACGGCGACTACAAGCTGGGCCTCCCCGAGGTGAACCTCGGGCTCTTCCCCGGCAACGGCGGGACCCAGCGCCTGCCCCGGCTGGTCGGCAAGTCGAAGGGCCTGGAGCTGATCGTCAAGGCCCGGACCTTCTCGCCGGCGGGCGCGGAGAAGCTGGGCGTGGTGGACCGCCTCTTCGACGACCCCAAGGACCTCCAGGCCAAGACCCTGGAGTACGCCGCTGAGCTGGCGGCGGGTCCCCGGGAGGCGATCGGCCGGGCCAAGATCGCTACCCAGCTCGGCTACGACGCACCGCTCGACCTGGGCAACGCGCTGGAGCGCGAGGCGATCGGCCGGATCTTCGTCTCCGACGACGCGGCGGAGGGCATCGCGGCCTTCTTCGAGAAGCGCAAGCCGAACTTCAAGGGCAGCTAGCGGGAGGCGGGCCTGGTCCAGAACCCGTCCGGGTCGAAGCGCCGGATCTGGGCCAGCTCGGCGTCGGTGGGCGGCACCGTCTCCGAGAGGTCCGGCGCGACCTTCAGCTCCCAGCCGGTCTCGGCTCGGACCTGCTCGGCGGTGTGGCCCGGGTGAACTGAGGCCAGGAAGGCCTCGCCGCCCTCGGGCGGGAACCGGAGCACGCCCAGCGTGGTGACGATCGCCGAGGGACCGCCGCCGGGCAGGCCGGTGCGGGCCCGCCAGCCCGGCGTCCCGTCGCCGTGGCCGGGCGAGGTGACATAGGACACGCGCTCCACCAGCCGGCGCTTTTCATGGCTCATCAGCGTCACCCAGCGCCGGCTCAGGATCGCGATGTCCGCGCCTCCCCCGCTGCCCGGCAGCTTCACGGCCGGGCGCCGGAAGTCGCCGATATAAGAGGTGTTGAGGTTGCCGAACCGGTCCACCTCGGCGCCGCCGATGAAGCCGAGGTCGACCAGCCCCTGGGCCAGCAGGGCCATCACGTTGGAGAGGCGCGTCGCCCAGAGCGCCCCGGCGACGTTGGGCGGGTCGCCCATCGTGCCCAGGAACCCTTCCGCGGGCTCGGCCCGAAGGAGCCCGACCTCGTAAAGGCCGAGCGCGCTCGGGGCGTGGGTCGAACGTGCGACCGCGAAGGCCAGCACCGGCAGCCGCATACCGACGAAGACCAGCTCGCCGTCCGCGATCTCCCGCGCCGCGACCGCCACCATCAGCTCCTGCGGCGTGTGGCCGGGCACCTACTCGGCACCGTAGTCGGCGGGCGCCGAGAGCCGGTGGCGGCGGACGCGCAGCTCGTCAAGGCCTTC
>VBHN01000229.1 GCA_005881155.1 Chloroflexota bacterium
CACCGACCTTCACGGGCGGGTCGGCGCTGAGGGTGTCGCCGGAGACGTGCACGTGCACGCCCAGCTGCTGGTTGACCACACTGGGAGTGTTGAAGTTGCTGAAGGCGACGTACACGTCACCGTTGGCCAGGACGCGCGGGAAAGAGCCCTGGTCGAAGTTGCAGCCGCTGGCTGGCAGCTGGGGGTTGAAGTTGTTGCCGCCGACGCAGAAGCCGGCGCTGCCGCTGATCTCTTGCGGGGTCGTCCAGCCTCCCGTCGTCTTCCACTTGGAGATGAAGATCGGCGACGCGCAGAAGCCGGAGCGGTTGAAGGATTTCTTGCAGTTGGGATTGGACTGGAAGTCGGTGAAGGTCACGTACGCCGTGCTTTGACCCGAACGCGTGTCGGCGGCGACGAACTCCTTGTCGTAGAAGTTGGCGCCGCTGGCGTCCTCGGCCACGACGAACGGCGACGCCCCAGCCCCGACGTTCGAGTAGGCCGACCCCTTGAGGCCAGGAGTCGAGCGGGTGACGATGAGGCCGCTGGCGTTGGTGTTGACGTCGAACACCACGCAGCTGTACCAGGCTCGTCCCGTCCCGTCGACGGAGAGCGCGGGGTCGCTGGCGGCATCGTAGGTGTGACCGAGGAGCGAGAGGTGCTGGAAGAACGGCGGCAGCCCGTCACCCCAGGTCGCGCCCCCGTTGAGCGAGTAGTCGAAGCCGCACTTGTTGAACCCGATGCGGCTGTCGTTCTGACCCGCGAGCACATTGTTGGCGTCGATCGGGTTGACTGTCACCTGCTCCTCGGCCTGGCGGCGAAGGGTGCAGTCCTGGTTCACTCTCGGGTTGGTGACAGTGCCCCGGTTCGCGCAACCGAGCGCGCTGGCCGTGGCGTCGGGCGGGGTGTCCGCGGAGCCGGCGTTCAGGTCCGAGGCCAGCGCGCGCTCGTCGAAGGCGACCTCGGTCCCGCCGACGGCGTGAGGCGCCAGCTTGCCGCCGGGTGCGAGCTGGGCGTGTCCGTTGGCCGGGTCGAGGATCGGGTTGGGACCTGCCGTCGCCGGCTGGGCGAGAAGGCTGAAGGTCGCCAGCAAGCCGACGCCGATTCCAGCGAGTAAAGAAAGCCGTTGTCCGATACGTCGGCCTTGAGCCATGAATATCCCCCTTCGCAAAGTGACCTCCCGCGCCCCAGACTGGCGGGTGCAATGATCGTACGAACCGCGTCCTGCCGGGTCAAAGGTGAATTTGCCTCGGGCTTGGCTTGCGCTCGGTCCGTCAGCCGGCCGTGAAGTCCGGCCGGTTGCCCTGGGTGTAGGTGGTCCACTCCCGCCGTTTGAGCAGCTCGTCGCTCATCGCCTGCAGCTCGAGGATCCGCTGGTTGGAGCGCAGGGCCTCCCGGATGGAGAGGATGCCGACAGCCGGGTGCCGCTTCTGGATGACGTGGCGGAGCATGGTCAGGTGCGCGTTGTCCGGCACTCCCGGCTGGCGGATCCGGCGCAGCGCCGCCCGCACGTTCGACTGGGTGCCGTCCACCGCTTCGCCGCGGCCGAAGTCGAACTTGTAGAAGCTCGGGCGGCCCGAGAGGGGCCGCTCGCCCGTCAGCTTGATCCACTTCTGGTCCTCGATCCCCTTGCCGACGTCGATCAGCAGCCGGACCGAGCGTCCCTGGTAGGGGAAGGTCGCATTGACGCGCGCGAAGCTCTCGCGCTCGCCCTGCAGCGGGTCCTGGCGACCGATCTGGAGAGGCGTCAGCGGGTCGAGCCGGATCGCCTGGATGGGCGTCAGCAGGGAGATGATCGCGAAGGCGTGCGGGATCATGTCGGCCACGATCCCGATGTCCGCGGCGGCGCCGGTCAGCGGCTTCTCCTCCAGGATCTCGAGCTGGATCTCCTCGACGCTCTCCAGGAAGGCGCGCAGCGTCCGCTCCTCGGTCAGCAGCAGCTCCAGCAGCCGGACCTCGAGCTTGAAGTAGTAGTGGTCGGCCGCGACCACCTGGACGCCGCCCGAGACCGTGTCCAGGAAGTGCCGGTAGGCCTCCGGCGAGTCGCCGAGCGGCTTCTCGATGACCACCACGTCGCTGAGGTCGTAGTAGCGGGCCAGCGTCTGCAGGTGCGTCGCCGCCGGCGTGGCGATGTAGGTGACGACGTAGGAGCTGCCCTCCAGCTCCCGCTCCAGCTGGTCCCGCGCTGAGGCGGTCGGGCTGTCCCAATAGAAGGCGTCTCCATTGGCCTGGACCTGCTCGACCTTCTCGGCCAGCGCCTCCCGGGCGCCGGGGACGTCCGCCTGGACCACGTGCGTCTTGAAGTTGAAGAACTGCTTCAGAGTCAACAGGTGGCCGTAGGCCTTCTGGCCCCACTGGCCGAACCCGACCAGGACGAACTCCTTCTGGAGGTGGCGCTCCTCCTCCGCTCGCGCGTGCAGGCGCGCGTTCTTGATGGCTACCGCCGCCTGCAGCGCGACGCCCTGCGCCAGCTCGACCTCGCGGGGGTTGAAGGCACGCGACTCGGCGCCGTGCCCCAGCACCGCCGCCCCGATCGCCTGGCCGTCGGCCAGCAGCGGGAGCGCCAGCAGCGAGTGGACGCCATATCTGGCCACGTAGTCGGCGCCCACCAGGTGGCTTCCGGCCGTGTCCTCGATCAGCAGCGGCGACCGGCGTTCGAGGACCTCGAACCCTCCTCGTAAAGCGCGATCTGGCAGACGGAGGCGTCGGCCAGCCGGACCAGGTTGCGGGCGACCAGCCGCAGGGTCTGCTCAAGGTCGATCGAGGAGGCGATGGCGCTGGTGATCTCGGCACTGACCTGCAGCTGCTCGGCGTGCCGGCGCGCCTCCTCATAGAGGCGGGCGGTCTCGACCGCGACCGCCACCTGGGCGGCAGCCGCCCGGACCGCCTCGACCCGCATCCGGTCCAGGGCCCGGTCGCCCCTCCGGCGCTCGCTCACCTCCAGGACGCCGGTCGCGCGCGCGCCGGCGTCCATCCCGAAGGGGACGAAGATCCGGTTCAGCTCGCCGTGGGCCTTGGCCTCGAAGATCTCTCCGGCCAGCGTGAAGGGCGGTTCCGCGAGGCTGCCCTTGGGCGTGACCAGGCAAACCGGCACCGTCGCCACCACCGTCCCGTCGGCCCGGATCGCGGGCACCTGGGAGGCGCGGACCTGGCCTGGCTCATAGCCGACGACCAGCTCCGTCGAACCGACCGCGCCCACCACCACCGGCTGCCAGCCGCGGGCGACGAAGCCGAGCACGTCGTCGGGCGCCAGCCCCCGCTGCTGCTCGAGTGGCTCGGAGCCGGCCGCCATCCGCACGGCCAGGCCCTCGTCCACGTCCTCGAGCAGGAACACGCTCGCCAGCTCGAAGTCGAACTCGGGAACCTCGGGGTCGGTCAGGTGGCGGACCAGGGCCTCCAGGACCTGGCGTCGGTCGCTGCCGGGCTGAAGCATGGCGCTGGTCATCCGGCTCAAGGCGCCCAGCACCCGGTTGGCGTCGGCGAGGCCCTCCAGCAGACGGTGGCCGGCCAAGGCCCCGGCCAGGAGGTCGGCCCCTGTCTTCAGGAGCCGGAGCGTTCCCGGGGCCATCCGGACCCGGGCCAGCGGGTCGTCGCTGAGCAGCAGCAGGCAGCCGTGGACCTGGTCCCCGCTGGCCAGGGCGAAGTAGCCGGCAGGCTGCAGCCCGGCGGCCGTCGGCGCCACCGCGGGCCAGAGCGCCGCCTCCCAGCGGCTGCTCTCGGGCGGCACCGGCACCAGCGAGGGCGGCTCGCTGAGACCCTGTGCGGTGAGGAGCGCGAGCTGGCCCGTGGCCGCGACCTCGTAGATCGCCGCCGCCTCGATCGGGGCCGACCGGACCAGCTCGACGAGCCCGGTCGCCACGTCGCCGGAACCGGTCCGGGCGAGGCGGGCCGCGAGCCGGCCCAGGGCAGCCAGAGCCTCCCTTTCGGACGCGGCCAGGGCGGCCCTGATCGCCTCGGCCGCCTCCCCGGCCAGCTTCTCCAGCTCCGCCAGCTGCACGGCGTCGGGGGAGCGCGACGGTTCCTGGAAGTCGAGGTAGAGGAGGCCCAATAGGGACCGGCCGGCCAGCAGGGGCAGGCCGACCACCGAGACGACCTGGTGGCGGCGGATGAAGCTGGAGTCGACCTCGGCCTGCGCGTCCGCGGCCACCAGGGTCCGCCGGCTGACCGTGAGCCAGACGTTGGAGCCGTACTGGGTGACGTTGAGCTCGCTGGGCGCCTTCCCCTGCGCGGCGTCGGCACGGTAGCGCGCCAATTGGTCGCGCATGTCGTCGAGGGACTCGGCGAGGCCCGTCTCGGGGACGCCGACGATGACCGGCGCGTAGTAGCGATCGTGCTCCTCTTCGAAAAGGTGCAGGGAGACGATGTCCGCGCCGGCGGCGCGCTTCAGGCGCTCGGCGATCTCGCGCAGGAGCCCGGTCAGCTTCCCGGGAGCGCTCTCCACGGGACCTAATGATCGGCCCTCTAGAAGCCTCGCACCTTCCGCGGCGTGAACCGGATCGCCACCGCGTACTTCTCGGCCATCTTGGCTGCGCCGGCGAAGCCGATCCGCTTGATCTCATCGCCGTACTTTTCGACGTAGGGCCGGTTCTGGTCGACGGGCGGGGCGGCCGGGTCGACCGCCGCGCTCCCGGTCAGGATCACGATGTCGTCGCCACCGCTGCCGCTGTCGAGGTGCAGGGAGATCTGGGGGTTGCGCTCGATGTTCCTGAGCTTGGCCTGGTCGGGGATGCTGTAGATCAGGGCCGTCTCGCCGTCCCAGACAAACCAGACCGGGTTCGGCTGCGGGGTGCCATCGGCCGAGACCGTGACCAGCCAGCCGATGACGTCCTCGCGCAGCCGCCGCTCCACGCGCGCGCCAAACTCCGTGTCCGGATCGATCACTCCCACGAATTGGGAGTGTATTTGCTAGCGGGTTGGCAGCCGGGCGGCCGAGGCCGTCGCCGCGCGCTCGAGGCGGTCGCGGATGGCGCGCCGGGCGCGCTCCAGGACCGGGTTCCCGCCCCCGCGCACGAACCCGTTGTTGGCTCCGCTGAGCAGGCAGTCCAGCTCCCAGGCCAACTGCTCGGGGTCGATCTCGGCCTGCACCTCGCCGGCTCGCTGCGCCTCCCGGGCCGCCCTGGCCAGGCTGGCCGCCCAGTAGCCGCGTCGCGCGATCGCCGCGTCGCGCACGGGGCCGGGCTTGCTGTCGAGCTCGGCGGCGACCGCCTCGAAGAAGCAGCCGCCGGGGAAGACGGCCCGCTTCAAGTAGGAGAGGTAGGCGTTGCTGAGGGCCCAGAGCCGGCCCAGCCCTGCCG
>VBHN01000148.1 GCA_005881155.1 Chloroflexota bacterium
CGGATGTCTATCAGGGCGCGCCGCTGCCGGTCACCGCCTTCATGTCGGTTGGCACCAAGGCCGCCGCCTTCGCGATGATCCTGCGGGTCTTCGGACAGGGCCTGCCCGGCCTCAGCCACGACTGGGGCGCCCTGCTCGCCTTCGTGGCGGCGGCCAGCATGATCGTCGGCAACCTGGCCGCCATCGTGCAGTCGAGCCTGAAGCGCCTGCTCGCCTACTCCGGCGTCGCCCAGGCCGGCTACATCCTGGTCGGCGTGCTGGGCGCGCACGGCGCCGGCCAGGCGGCCGTGCTCTTCTACCTGGCCGCCTACCTGGTGATGAACTTCGGAGCCTTCGCGATCCTGGTCGTGATGTCGGGGCCGCTCGGCGACCGGGATCGCTTCGAGGACCTCGACGGGCTCGGTTCCCGCCACCCGCTGCTGGGCGTGCTGATGACGGTCTTCATGTTCTCCCTGGCCGGCTTCCCGCCCACGGCCGGCTTCATCGGCAAGTTCTTCCTCTTCGCGGCCGGTGTCTCCGGCGGCTACACCTGGCTGGTGATCCTGGCCGTGTTGATGAGCGTGGTCTCGGTCTTCTACTACTTCCGGGTGGTGGTCCACGTCTGGACGCCCCCGGCCGCGCCCGAAGCGCGCTTCGCGGTGCCGGCCGGCGCGGGCTTGGCGATCATCCTGTCGGGCGTCCTGGCGCTGGTGCTGGGCCTGTTCCCCTCCCTGCTCTTCGCCCTTGCCCAGCTGGGAGCTGCGCCGGTCGTCGCGGCAGGCGGCTAGAAAGCCCGGGACTGGCCCCCGTCCACGACCCAGCTGGCCCCGTTGACCAGGCTGGCCTGGTCGCTGCAGAGGAAGGCCACCACCGCCGCCACCTCCTCCGGGCGGCCGAAGCGCCGCAGCGGCAGCTCCCGCTCCAGGAAGGCGGCGATCCCACTCGGGTCGGCCTTCTGGCGGCGGTCCCAGGAGCCCCCCTCGAAGAGGATCGAGCCCGGCGCCACCGAGTTGACCAGCACCCCCCGGCTGCCGTACTCGCGCGCCAGCGACTTGGCGAAGCTGACCTCCGCCGCCTTGGCGGCGTTGTAGGCCGGCGGACCGCCCGCCTCCCGGCCGTAGACCGAGGAGACGACCACGATCCGACCCCAGCCGCGGGCGGCCATCCCGGGCAGGGCGAGCTTGCTCAAACGGACCGCGGCCAGCAGGTTGCTGCCCATCGCCTGCGCGAACTCGGCGGCGCCGGTGTCCTCCCAACCGGTGCCGGCCCGGCCGCCGAAGTTGTTGACCAGGATCTCGAGGGAACCCAGCCGGCGCTCCGCCTCGGTGAAGGCGTGCAGGCACCCTTCCTCGGTCGCCAGGTCGGCCCGGATGCCGGCCACCCCCAGCTCCAGCTCCGCGGCCCGCAGTCCGTCCTCCCCGCGGGCGGCGACGGCGACGTGGGCGTGCTCTGCCACAAGCGCCCGGGCGATCGACAGCCCGATCCCTCGCGTCCCGCCGGTGACCAGCGTGCTCCGTCCCTTCAGGCCGAGGTCCACCTCGTCTCGATCCTAGACTGGAGAGCCTTGGCCCAGATCCCACCCGGCCTCGCCGGCATGGTCCATGACGGCCCGCCGGTGAAGCCCCGGCCGGCCGCCACCGTCCTCCTCCTCCGCGGCTCGCGGCCCTGGGAGGTGCTGACGATGCGGCGTCCGGGCGGCGCCGACTTCGCGCCCGGCGCCAACGTCTTCCCCGGTGGCAGCGTCCACCCGGAGGACCGGCTGCTCGGCGACCCGCTCCGCAGTGCCGGGGTGCGGGAGCTGTTCGAGGAGCTCGGCATCCTGCTGGCACGGAGCTCGCGGGGATTCGCCACCGGCAGCGACGCCGAGCGGCTGCGGCTCCGCCTGGCCCACGGCGTCAGCTTCCCGACGGCCCTGAAGGAGGCACGGCTGGAGCCGGCCCTGGACGAGTTGACCTACTTCGCCCGCTGGGTGACGCCTGAGCAGCTGCGGCGCCGTTTCGACACCCGCTTCTACCTGGCCCGGCTGCCGGACGGCCAGGAGGTCCACCCGCAGCCGGGGGAGGTCGAGGCGTGGTCCTGGGTCGAGCCGTCGCAAGCGCTGGGCCGGCCCGATTTCGCGATGGTCTTCGCCACCCGGCGGGTGCTGGAGATGGTGGCCGTCGACGCCGACGCGGAATCGCTGCTCGAGCGCTATCGCAAGCAGCGGCGGGTCAAGGTCGTGCGCCCGGTGGTGCGGATTGACGGCGGGCGCGTCGAGGTCGTCACCGAGACGCTGCCAAAGCTGCCCCGAGCTCGCGCGTCACGGTCGCGATGAGGTCGACGTCGGCCTCGGTGGTGCGCCAGTTGGAGACGGCGGGCCGGAAGGCGACCTTGCCGGCGTAGACGGTGGTCCCGAAGTAGACGCGGCCGTCCTCCAGGATCGCGGCGCCCAGCCGCCGGTTGAGCTCGTCCAGCTCGCCCTCCGCGACACCGGGCGGGCGGTACCGGTAGCAGACGACGTTGAGCTGCACCGGCGCCAGCAGCTCGAGGTCCGGCGCCGCTTCAACCGCCGCACCCACCCGGCGGGCGAGGGCCAGGTGCCGCTCGACCATCTCCCGGTGACCCTCGCGCCCGTAGGCCTTGAGCGTGGCCCAAACGCTCAGTGCGCGCGCCCGGCGGGAGGCTTCCGGCCCGTAGTCGGCGAAGCTCGGTCGCTCGTCGGTGCCCTGGGGTAGATAGGGTCCCGCGAGGGAGAAGGCCCCCCGCATGAGCTCCGGATCGCGGACGAAGGCGAAGCCGCAGTCGTAGGGCACGTTCAGCCACTTGTGGCCGTCGGCGATCACCGAGTCGGCCGTCTCGACGCCGGCCGCGAGCGCCGCCGCCGAGTTCGAGACCCGGGCAAAGAGGCCGAAAGCGCCGTCCACGTGCACCCAGGCATGGTTGGCGTGGGCGACCTCGACCATCTCGGCGATCGGGTCGAAGTCGCCCGCGTTGACCTCGCCGGCGTTGGCGACCACGATCGCGGGCGCGCCCTTCAGCTCCTTCAGAGCCCCCGTGAGGGCGTCGAGGTCCAGCCGGCCGGCAGCGTCGCGGGCGCAGCGCCGGACGTTGTCACGCCCCAGCCCGAGCATGCCCAGGGCCTTGAGGGCGCTCGCATGCACGTACCCGCTGGTCAGGACGGGCGCCGGCGGCAGTCCGGCGAATCCCTTGAGGTCGACGTCGACGCCGTGCTCGGCAGCCCACCAGCGGCGGGCGGAGCCAAGGCCGGTGAAGTTGGCCATGGTGGCGCCGGTGGTCAGCACGCAGCCCCAGCTGGGAGGAAGCCCGAAGAGGTCCTTCAGCCAGCCCGTCGCCACCTTCTCGAGCCGCGAGCCGAGCGGTGAGCTGACCCAGCTGAAGGAGTTCTGGTCGAGCGCCGAGGCCAACCAATCGGCCGCCAGCGCGGCCGGGGTCGAGCCGCCCGTGACGAAGTGGAAGAAGCGCGGTCCGGCCGACGCCGTGGCCGCGTCGAAGCCCTCCTCGGCCAGCAGGGCAAGCGCCTCCGCCGACCCATCGCCCTTCTCGGGCAGCGCCTCGTCGAAGGCGGCCGCCGCCTCGGCCACCCGGCCTCCGAGCACCGGCCGGCCGTCGATGGCCGCGAGGTAGGCCGTGGCGGCGCGGGCCGCCTCGGCCAGCACCGCCGGCAGCCGGTCGCGGTCGCCGAACGGGTCGCTCAGCGCCAGCGGTCTCGGAAGCGGTCGTAGAGCTCGGTCTCGACGTCGCCCTGGCGCAGGACCTCGAGCCCGGCGGGGTCGCGGTAGGCGCTCCGGAAGTAGACCCTGGCCACGTTGGTGTTGATGGTGAGCTTGGCGCACATCACGCAGGGCGAGGTGGTCACGAACATCACCTTCCCGGGCAGTGAGGCGCCCGCCTTGACCAGCGCGTTTTGCTCCGAATGAAGGCAGCCGCACCTCCCCGGCTCGGGCCCGTCGCAGGCGTTGGGCAGGCCGCGGGCGTTGCCGTTGTAGCCGATCCCCAAGACCTGGGTCAGATCCGCGTTGGTGATCACCGTCCCGACCTGGTTGCGGGCGCAGGTGGACCGCTTGGCCAGCTCCTCGGCCATCCGCATGTAGACCTCCTGGAGGGGAATTCGTCCCGGTGTTCCCAGGCCTGGGTTTTGCCCAACCTCTACCACGTCATCCACAGATTTTCAGGCGGTTCTCCAAAGGGTCTCCACAGGCTTATCCACCAACATATGGGGCCTTGAGGTAAAGTTACACCAAACATATTGTGCTCAAGGCCTTGACAACCGGGAGCTGACCCGGTAAAGTTGAGGGCAGGTCGAGGCCCTGGGGCATATGTGGCGGGCATGCTCTGGGGCCTCTCCTATCTCCACTGAATTTCTCGTCGCGACTCGTACTCGTACCGACCCCGGCGCCCAGGTAGCTGAGGCGTGGCGCCGAATCATAAGGAGAAGCTTCGCAGCATGGCCAAGAACGTAGCCGACGTCGCAGCAGAAACTGGTCGCAAGTCCTCCACCCGGGCCCCCAAGGGCCTCCGCTTCGAGCGCTTCTTCACTCCTCCCGGCAGCCATGCTCACGACCTCGTCGAATGGGAGCGCCGCACCGCCTCCATCGTGGGCGAGAAGGGAAAGCTGATCTTCGAGCAGAAGGACGTCGAGGTCCCCCGCTCCTGGTCCCAGCTGGCGATCAACATCGTCGCCCAGAAGTACTTCCGCGGCCAGCAGGACACGCCCGACCGAGAGACCAGCGTCCGGCAGCTGGTCGACCGGGTGGTCGGGGCTCTCGGCCATTGGGGCCGCGAGGGTGGTTACTTCGCGACTGAAGGTGACGCCGCCAATTGGGAGGAGGAGCTCCGCTACCTGCTGGTCACCCAGCACGCCTCCTTCAACAGCCCGGTCTGGTTCAACCTGGGCGTGCCCGGGCGCTCGCAGCAGGGCAGCGCCTGCTTCATCAACTCGGTCCAGGACTCGATGGAGTCGATCCTCGATCTGGCCAAGACCGAGGGGATGCTCTTCAAGTTCGGCTCCGGCACCGGCACCAACCTGAGCGTGCTGCGCTCCAAGCGCGAGCAGCTCTCCGGCGGCGGCACCGCCTCCGGCCCGGTCTCCTTCATGCGCGGCTACGACTCCTTCGCCGGCTCCATCAAGTCCGGCGGGACGACCCGGCGGGCGGCCAAGATGGTCATCCTCAACGCCGATCACCCGGACATCGTCGACTTCGTCACCTGCAAGGCCGAGGAGGAGCGCAAGGCCTGGGCGCTGATCGACGCCGGCTATGACGCCGGCTTCAACGTCATCGGCGGCGCCTATGACTCGGTCCAGTTCCAGAACGCCAACCACTCGGTGCGGGCGTCTGACGAGTTCATGCGAGCCGTGCTGGCCGACGCAGAGTGGCAGACGAAGGCGGTCACCGACGGCCGGGTCATGGATACCTACCGCGCCCGCGACCTGATGCGGCAGATCTCCGATTCGGCCTGGATCTGCGGTGACCCCGGCGTGCAGTTCGACAGCCTCATCCAGGACTGGAACTGCGTGCCCAACACGGGCCGGATCAACGCCACCAACCCCTGCTCCGAGTTCGTCTTCCTCGACGACACGGCCTGCAACCTGCTGAGCCTCAACCTGCTCAAGTTCCAGGACCAGGACGGCACCTTCAACGTCGACCGCTACCGAAAGGCCATCGACGTCTGCTTCACCGGGCAGGAGATCATCGTCTCCAGCGCCTCCTATCCGACCGAGGCGATCGGCAAGAACTCCGAAGCGCTGCGGCCGCTGGGGCTGGGCTACGCCAACCTGGGAGCGCTGCTGATGTCGATGGGCCTGGCCTACGACTCCGACGATGGCCGCCGATTCGCGGGCGCCGTCACCGGGCTCCTGACCGGCGAGGCCTACGCGCAGTCGGCGCGGATGGCGGACGTCAAGGGCACCTTCAGCGAGTTCCCCAAGAACCGCGAGCCGATGCTGCGGGTGATGGGCAAACACCGAGCGGCAGCCTACGAGCTGCCGGTCTCCGGCGAGGCGGGACCGCTGGTCCGCGCCGCTCGCCAGGTCTGGGACGAGGCGGTGGCGTTGGGCGAGCTCCACGGCTACCGGAACGCTCAGGCCACCGTGCTGGCGCCGACCGGCACCATCGGGCTGATGATGGACTGCGACACCACCGGCATCGAGCCCGACCTGGCTCTGGTCAAGTACAAGAAGCTGGTCGGCGGCGGGCTGCTCAAGATCGTCAACGGGACGGTCCCGGCCGCACTGCGAAAGCTCGGCTACCCCGAGGAGCAGGTCAAGGAGATCGTCGACTACATCGATGAGAACGAGACCATCGAGGGCGCCCCGCACCTGGCCGACGACCACCTGAAGGTCTTCGACTGCGCCTTCAAGCCCATCAAGGGCACCCGCTCGATCGCCCCCATGGGGCACGTCCGGATGATGGCGGCCGTGCAGCCCTTCATCAGCGGCTCGCAGTCGAAGACTGTCAACCTCCCCACCGAGGCGACAGTCGAGGAGATCGAGAACGTCTACCTCGAGTCCTGGAAGCTCGGCCTCAAGTGCATCGCGATCTACCGTGACGGCTGCAAGCGCTCCCAGCCGCTCTCCAGCTCGTCGGACTCCAAGAAGGAGGAGAAGGCCGCCTCCGACGCGCTCGCCGCCCTCGCCTCCGCGGTGCCCGCCGGCGCGGTCCGGAAGCGGCTGCCCGACGAGCGGCGCTCGATCACCCACAAGTTCGACATCCAGGGCCACGAGGGCTACATCACAGTCGGCCTCTACGACGATGGCCAGCCGGGCGAGATCTTCCTGACCATGGCCAAGGAGGGCTCGACCATCTCCGGCCTGATGGATGCCTTCGCCACCCAGACCTCGCTCGCCCTCCAGTACGGGGTGCCGCTGCGGGCGATGGTCAACAAGTTCAGTCACATGCGCTTCGAGCCCTCCGGTTTCACGCGCAACCAGGAGATCCCGATCGCCAAGTCGCTGGTCGACTACCTGTTCCGCTGGCTGGCCTCGAAGTTCCTGGACCTCGAGGAGCAGGTGGCGGTCGGCATCATCAAGCGCGATACCGCGCCGGTCGCCGAGGCTGCCGAGGCCGAGGCGCCCGAGGCCCCGGCGGTCAAGGCCAACGGCAAGGCCGAGCCCATCTCGGCGGTTATCAAGCAACCCGAGGAGATCAAGCTCGTCGTCAAGAACCCGATCTCGGACGGCAGCCAGAAGCTGACCTTCGTGGTCGACCGGGACTCTCCGGCCTGCGCCGACTGCGGAGCGCTGACGGTGCGCTCAGGCGCTTGCTACAAGTGCATGAACTGCGGGGCCACGACGGGCTGCAGCTGAAATGAGAAGGAGATCGAAGCTGTGATGAGAGCCGAACAGTGGCCGCCGCTCCCACCCGTGGGTGACGCTCCTGGCGTCGCGCCCGAGACGAGCGGCCGCCACAACTGGTACCCGGCTCTCAGCCGCTGCGCCTGCGGGCTGCGGCTCCCCAACGCGCAGCACTGGACGGATCACGTGGCCTCGGTCGGCGTCCGACCGGCGCCGGCACTGCCGCTGATCGACCGCATCTAAGGCATCCTCCCCCCAGCCCCGAGGGACCGGCCGCCGCGGCCGGTCCCCGGAGTGGGCCGGCCGCAGCGGGACCCTGGTCCCGGTGCTGGCTCGGAACCGCCTATGTAAGCAAACCGCCCACTGACCTTTACTTCACGGCCGACGGCCGGGGAGCTCCCCGGGCGATTCGGACAGACCAGGGTGGGCAATTCGAAACCTCTGATAGATCTTCGGGCGGTCGCGTGCCGGCGAGGACGCACGACTGCGCTGGCCGAGGTTTCTCTCGAGGTGTCCGAGGGCGAGGTCGTTTACATCACGGGCGCCAGCGGGTCGGGAAAGTCCACCCTCCTGGCTTTGATCCACGGCGACCTCGCTCCGACGCGGGGCCTGGGCTACGTGGGCAGCTGGGCAATCCACGATCGTCGCTACCTCGACCTTCCCCGGCTCCGAAGGGAGGTCGGCATGATCTACCAGGACTACCGCCTTCTGCCTCGCTTGACCGCGCTCGAGAACATCATCTTCGCGATCCGGACGGCCGAGCTGCAGGTCCACCCGGTGGAAGCGCTGAGGAGGGCCGGCGCTCGCCTTGAGGCGGTGGGGCTGGCGGGCAAGGCAGCCGACTACCCGGGCGAGCTGTCGGGCGGCGAGCAGCAGCGGCTCGCGATCGCGCGGACGCTGGCGGTGCGCCCGCGCGTGCTGCTGGCCGATGAGCCAACCGGCAACCTCGACCGCCGCAACGCGTCCCAAGTCATCGGCCTCCTGACTCGGGTCGCACGAATGGGGACCGCGGTGCTGATCGCCACCCACGATCGAGCGTTGGTGCGGCGCAAATCGGGTCGAAGGCTGCACCTGGAGGACGGGCGCCTGCTGCCCTCCGATCCGGCACCGACGGGGACGCGATGAGTTCCGCGGCGACCGCGACCGAGGCTCCCCGCCGCCGTGTGTCCATCATCGCGCGCAACCTTCTCGATCTTGTTTTCAGGGCCGGCTATCGAAACTGGTCGCGGAACCTGGCGGGCACGCTGCCGGCGCTGGCGTCGATCGCCTTGCTCGTGCTTCTGGCGGGCGTGGCGGCGGTCCTGGCCATCGCGCTCTCGAGCCTCAGCGCCGCCCAGGCGAAGCAGGCGACCATGCTCCACGTCTATCTGCGGGACGATGCAACCCCGAGCCAGGTCTTCCGGCTCGAAGATGGCCTGCGCGGCGACGGTCGCGTCGCTTCGGTCGCCTACGTCAGCAAGGCGCAAGCGCTCGTGCGGGCTGACCTCAGACCCGGCATGCCACAGCTTGTCGCCGCCTCTGGCACCAACCCGTTTCCGGCCTCGGTCGATGTGCGGGTGAAGTCGCTGTCGGACGTGCGCTTGTTGGCGGCGGCGGTTTCGGCAGCCCCCGGGGTCGACCAGAACTACCCGGACTCCTATGACGCGGCAACCTACGGGCGCCTCCAGCAGGCCCTCGATCAGGAGCACCTTGCTGGCTCGCCGCGACGAGGTCGAGATCATGTGGCTGGTCGGCTCGCCTCCCTGGATGATCCGCGCGCCATTCCTGATCGAGGGCGCGCTCATCGGAGGAGTCGGGGCTGCCATCGGCAGCATCGTCACGGTGGGCCTGGCCGTAGCCACGGTTCACGCCCAGGCCAGCGCGATGAGCGCCTTCCTGCCCGGTGTCACCGACGCCGCATTGGCGGTCCTCATGGCACTCCTCCTGGCTGGTGGCGTCGGCCTCGGCTCTCTGTCGGCACTGGTGGGAGTTCGAGACCTGAAACGATGAGGACGGTGCCGGCGCTGTTCTGCGTGACGCTTCTACTGGCGGCGGCGGCCCAACCGGCCGCCGCCGGCGGTGAACCGCCTCCGTCGCCCACCTGCTCGTCTGCGAGCCCGGTGCCGTCACCGGCTCCTGACCCAACCTCGAGCCCCAGTGCCGCCGACCTCTGCACACAGCGGAGCCTGCTCGACCAGGTCCGGAAGCGACTGGGGACGAACGTCGCGACCGCTCTGGCCATCCAGGAACAGCTCAGAACCTCCCTCGAGGAGAACGACCGAGCCCAGTCAGCCCTCACCGCGCAGGTCGCGACCGCGCGCCGGGAGGAGGGGGCCCTGGACGCCAAGCTCGCCGAGCTTGCGGACGCCGAGAGGGTCACTCAGCAGAGCATCGAGGGGGATCGTTCGCGAGCTGCCGCGCTCGCGAGAAGCGTCTACCTCAGCCCCGATTCCTTCCTGCTCCTGGTAATTCGGGCGGGCAGTCTCCAGGATGGCTCGTTTGAAGGGCGAACACGACCAGGCCACCGCAGCCCGCCTCGAGAAGGCTCGGGTTGAAGCTGCGCTACAGAGCGACCTGGCGCGCCTGGTCGTGCTCAGGCAGAGCCAAGAAGAGTCGAGCCGCAACCTGGCGGACCAGACCGCCCGAATCCGGAACGAGCTCGCCAACCTCGACAGGCAGACGGCGGATCTCGCTCAACGCATCGCCGTGGCCCTGGACACGGAGCAGACGGCCATCATCGCCCGCGCGGAGCAGCAGGTCTGGGAGCAGGTCTTGCTGTGGGAGCGAGCGCAGGGTCCGACAAGGCTCCCGATCAGCGGCTCCCACTCGACCAAGTACCAATTCGTCTGGCCCGAGCCGGGGTCGGTGACCAGCCAGCCGTTCGGACCCTCGGACCTGGTTCTCGAGCCGAGCTACAGCGGCTATGCCCATTTCCACACTGGGATCGACCTCGCCGCCCCCGAGCTGACCCCCGTGCTCGCCGCCGACGACGGCGTGGTCGCTCTCGTAGGCTCTACCCAGAGCGGTTACGGCAACTACGTCGTCCTCGGGCACCGTGCCGGCCTGGTGACCCTGTACGGCCATCTCAAGCAGCCGCTGGTCAAGGCCGGCGATGTCGTCACCCAGGGGGAGCCGATCGGCCTCGAGGGCTCGACCGGCAACTCGACCGGTCCCCATCTCCATTTCGAGGTTCGGCTGAAGGACCAGCCGGTCGATCCGGCGCTCTACCTCCCGCCGGGCGCTCCATCGTCCTTCGGCCTGAACGGCGCTTGAACGGAACTCGGCTCAGTCGATCAGCGCCTGGTAGACGAGCTGGCGCAGCTCGCTGCGGATCGGGTGGGTGCTCGAAGGCAGCAGCTGGGTCATGAAGATGCCGATCAGCTCCTCCGCCGGGTCCACCCAGAAGTAGGTGCTGGCCGCGCCGCCCCAGGCAAAAGCGCCCGGGTTGCCGGGCACCTTCTCCTTGACCGGGTCGAGCACGACCGAGACGCCGAGGCCGAAGCCGACCCCGTTGAAGGTGGTCTCGGCGAAGAGCGGCCTGCCCACCGACTCCAGGTCCCCGCCGCCTGGCAGGTGGTTCCGGACCATGTAGGCCAGCGTCCGCGGGGCCAGCAGCCGTTTCCCGTCCAGCTCCCCCCGTCCCAGGAGCATCCGGGCGAAGCGGAGGTAGTCGGCGCTGGTCGACACCAGGCCGCCTCCGCCGGAGAACAGGGTCGGCGGTTTCAGCGCCGCGTCTCCCAGGACGTCGTAGCGGATCGGGCCGGGCAGGCTCGGAGCGACCGCGTAGAGAGCCGCCAGTCGTGGCTGCTCCGCCTCCGGCGCCGAGAAGGCGGTGTCGACCATCGATAGCGGCTGGAAGATCCGTTCCGCGAAGAACCGGTCCAGCGATTGGCCCGAGACGACCTCGACGACCCGCCCCAGCACGTCCGTCGAGACCCCGTAGTTCCACTCCGACCCCGGCTCGAAGAGGAGCGGCAGCCGGGCCCAGGTATCGCAGGCGGCGGCCAGGTCGGTGCCCTCCGGCCAGGACCACTCGTAGCCGGCGCTGCGGTAGGCCTCGTCGACCGCGTGGGCGTGGTGGAAGCCATACGTCAGCCCGGAGGTGTGCGTGAGCAGGTGCCAGATCCGAACCGGCTCCTGGGCGGGCACGGTCAGCGGGCTGGTCGCATTGCCGCGGACGTAAACCCGGACGTCCTTGAAGGAGGGGATGAAGCGATGGATGGGCGTCGAGAGCTCGAAAGCGCCCTCCTCCCAGAGCATCAGCGCGGCAACCGAGGTGATCGGCTTGGTCATGGAGTAGATCCTGTAGATGGTGTCCCGCTCGACCGGCAGGGCGCTCTCCTTGTCCCGCAG
>VBHN01000149.1 GCA_005881155.1 Chloroflexota bacterium
AACCACGACGACATCAACCAGATCGCGTCCATCCTCACCATCCTGGTCTTCTTCATGTTCAGCTTCGTGCTGACCTTCGCGGCCGTCTTCGCGGCGGCGCCGGCCATCTCGAGTGACGTCGACTCGGGCGTGATCCTGGCCATCGTCCCCCGGCCGATCCGCCGCAGCGACTTCGTCCTCGGCCGCTGGCTGGGCCTCTGCCTGGTCGTGGTCATCTACACGGTGGCGGCGACCCTGCTCGAGCTGGAGGTCGTCAACCTGGTCATCGGCTACCAACCGCCGCACCTGCTGCTCGCGATCAGCTTCCTGGTCGCCGAGGGCGTGGTGGCGGTCACGATGGGACTTCTTTTCAGCACCCGCCTCGCGCCGATGACGGGTGGGATCGTGGCGACCATCCTCCTGCTGGCGGTCTGGATGGCCGGCATCATCGGCAACATCGGCTACTCGTTCGGCAACGACACAGTGGCTGCCTTCGGCACCGTCTCAAGGTTGATCGTGCCCACCGACGGGATGTGGCGAGGCGCGCTCTACCACTTGCAGACCAGCCAGCTGCTGGCGCTGCAGAGCGTCGCCGGTCGGCGGGCGGCGGCCAACCCCTTCTACTCGGGCGCTCCGCCCTCCACCGGCTACCTGCTCTGGACGGTGGGCTGGGTCCTGGCCATGCTCGGCCTGACCGTCTTCAGCTTCCGGAAGCGGGAGCTCTAAGGAACCTCAGACCGCGAGTCCGCGGAGCTCGCCGACCAGTTCGGCGAGCTCGTCGCGGACCGGGGTAGGGAGATTGAAGAGCCGGTAGGTCTCGAGCTGCTTGCCGAGCAGCGAGATCAGCTCGTTGCGGTCCCAGCGCGGGCGCGTCAGCCACATCTCCCCGTGCATGAGGAGGATCTGGCGCTGCTGCTCGGTGAGGCCGTCGAACTCCGCCACGGCCAGCAGGTCAAGACCGTACTCGGAGGCTTCGCTGGCGCTCACCCAGGGCTGCTCGGCGCGCGCCAATAGGCGCGCTGCGATCAGCAGCTCGAACCAGTCCACGACGCGCGGGCGAAGGGCGATTGCCACACTTCCACCACCGGGCCTGACGGTATCGGGTAGGCGGCGGCTGTGTCAAGCGAGTTACTTGACAGTTTTGCCTAGTTTTGTTAAGGTCTGCAGCGCCGCGGCCGGGCACCGGCCGCATTTGGGGGTTGAACTCATGCGCAAGTTCCTGATCGCCTTCCTGCTGGCGTCGATGACGGTGGCCATGACGGTCTCGGTTGCGTTGGCGGACGGCGGCTCTCCCTGCTGCTACTCGTAGTCCCAGGCCCTGGCAGGGGCGAAGCTGCTTAACAGATTTCGGCGGTCACTGCACAAAGCGCGCGGGCAGGTGTTAGGCTTGCGCGCGTGCCAGTGCCAGTGCGCCGCCGGCTGCCCGGGCTGAGGGTCCGCCCGGGCGCTGTGAAGAGGGCCCGGGCCGAGGCCGGCCTCAGCTTGGCCGGGGTCGCCAGGGGCGATCTCAGCCGCACCGCGATCTTCCTCATCGAGACCGAGAAGAGCAATCCAACGCTGCCCACGCTGGAGTTGATCGCCGACCGGACCGGCAAGCCTTTGGACTATTTCCTGGATGACGAGGTCCCGGTCCCCACCGGCTCACCGATCGACTACCTGGAGATCGAACAGCTGCTGGCCGGCGAAGCCCTGGAGCGCGCCATCGAGGTCACCGCCGAGCTGCTGGCCAAACGCTGGCCGCGGGCCGACGTGGCTCGGCTGAACTTCCTGAAGGGCCAGGCGCACATCCGTAGGGCCGACGCCGAGAAGGCCGCGCCACACCTGCTCGCCGCCCGGGAGTACTACGAGGCGTCGGCCGACAAGCCGATGGTCGTCGAGTGCCTGAGCTGGGAGATTCATGTCCCCTTCCTCCTGGAGGATCCCCAGGCGCTCGCCGTCGCCGAGATCGCACTCCAGCGCTGCCGGCAGCTCAAGCCCGTGCCGGTGCCGACCGAGGTCCGGATCATGTCGCGGATCGCGGGCATCCACCTCTTCCAGCGCAACTGGCCGGACGCGGTCCGGATCTATGAGGAGGCGGTGGAGCGGCTCGGCTCGCTGAAGGACATGAGCCGGATGGCCAAGGTCTACGCCGAGCTGGGCATGGCCTATCGCGAGATGGGCCAACTCGACCTGTCAGCCCGCTACTCGCAGAAGTCGATCGCCCTCCACGAGATGCTCCGTGACCAGTACTCGATCGCCATGGTCGAGAACAACCTGGCCCTGGCGCTGATGAACATGAAGAACTTCAACTTGGCCCAGGAGCACCTGGACCACTCCCTCGAGTTGCTCGAGGGGATCGGCCGCGAGCGCGGCAAGAGCCACGTCCTGCTGAGCATCGCCGAGCTCCACTACAACCGCTCCCAGCTGGAGCAGGCGCAGGACTTCGCGACGCGGGGCCTGGCGCTCGCGCGGCGGCTGCGTGAACGGGCAACCGAGGCCGAGGCTCACCAGTGGCTGGGCCGGGTGGCGGCCGCGAACGGCAACGCTGAGACCACCGACCGCGAGTTCGAGTCGGCCCTCGAGATCTTGGGCAGCCTCAAGCTCGGCGAGCGGCTGGTCCAGGCGCACGCGGCCTACGCGCAGATCCTCGAGGAGCGCGGCGACCTGGTGGCGGCAAACCACCACCTGAAGCAGGTGCTGGCGGCGAGCCGGCCCGACCTCGTCGCCCGGGCCTCAGCCGAAGACCTGGAGCGCCAACTGGCCTAGTTCGGCCCGCTAACTCCCGAGCGGCAGCGAGAGCTGCGGCTTGGCGATCTTGTGATCCGGGCGCAGTGAGTAGACCGCGTTTCCGATCGCGAAGAACTCGATCACGTGCGCACCCCAGTAGTACGGCCGCTCCACGATCTGCGTCCCCACCACGCCCTCGGACTGCAGCTGCATGGCCTCGTACTGCATCCGGTCCATCGCCAGTTCGCGGGCTTCGTAGACGGCCTGCGTGAAGTTCGGCATCTCGGTGTTCTGGCCGACCGAGTTGAACCATCCCCGCAGCGACTGGTGGGCGACGTGGTAGACACAGGTGCCCATGACCAGGCCGCGTGGCGCATAACCGGCTTGGATCAGCGTCCAGAAGTCCTGGCCGGAGAGGTCGGAGGTGAACGGTTTGCCGTTGGGCGTGCGGAAGCTCCCCTCGCGCGCCTTCACCGCGGTCCCGATGGCCACGAACTCGGCCAGCCCCTCGCCCCACTCGTAGAAGCCGACGTTGAGGCGGACCCCGACGATGCCGTCGGCGCCGACCTGGTCGGCCTCGGCCTCCATCCGCGACATGGCCAGCTCGCGGGCCGCGTACATCGCCTGGCTCAGGACCTGCAGCTCCATGTTCTGGTTCCAGTTCCCGACCTGGTAGCCGATGTGGTAGATCGAGCTGCCGACGACCAGGCCGAGGGGATCGAAGCCCGCCTCCTTGACGAGCAGGAACTCGCTGACCGAGAAGTCGCTGGTGAAGAAGGTCCCGCCTTCGGAGCCGGCCATCCGCCGCAACCGGTCGACGGCCTGTTGGGGAACTCCCAGCTGGTTGCTGGTCGGCGGTGGTGGGTTCTGGGCCATCTCTGAAGCTGCCTCCTTGAATGAGATTTGACGGTCAGCCCTGCAGCAGCCTGTCCAGCGCCTGCCGGGCCTGGTCGCTGCCCCGGACGTGATCGGCAAGGTGGCGGGAAAGCTCCTCAATCCAGCGCTCCACGGCCATCGCCTCCGTCTTGAGGGTGATGCCGCGGACCGAATGCGAATGCCGGGCCTCGAGACCGCGACCGGCCCGGGCCAGCTCATAGCGGTGCTCGCCGAGCTGGACCTGCAGGCGCCGGACCCGCTTCCTCGAGAAGAGGCCGCCCTCGTGCTCGATGCTGGTCACTCCCGGCAGCGCTGCGCTGAGCTTGCCCGCCAGGACCTCCAGGAAGACCTCGAGGTCGCGCGCGTCAGAGCGAAGCGCGGCGGCGAGGAGGTCGAAACTGAGCGCGGGATCGTCCATGCCGCTCGGCCAGTATGGCTGAGTCCTCGGGCCGCAGCCCGCAGCCCTCGGTCAGCGCTTTTCGGCCGGGGGCTACCCGGGCGTGCTTCCGCCGTTGCCCGCCGAACGCGCGGACGCCTTGTTCGGCGCCGGGGTGCCGGGCGGGTGCAGCAGGTTCTCCACGTCCTTGACGCCGACCACCTTGCGGACCGCGGCCTCGATGGCGCCGATCTGGGGCTGGCTGACCTGCCCTCGCAAGACTGCCCTACCGTCCACGACCATCACGTTGATGTCGCCCTTGGGGATGGTCGGGTCGCTGAAGACCTGGCTCTCGACGCGGTCCAGCAGCGTGAGGTCGTCGGGATCGGGGTTGTCGGCAGCGGAGGTGACGCGGTTCTTGAGCCCGGTGGCTCTGTCGCCCGCGACCTCGATCGTCCGCTGGGCGGTCCGGCTCGCCTCCCGGCTCATCCCGCCCAGGCGCTGCTTGAGCTCGGCACGGCGGCTGTGGCCGCGCTCGGGGTCCAGCAGGTAGGCGATCGCATAGCCGGCTCCGGCGCCGGCCAGGAGGAGCAGCAGCATCCGGCCTCGGCGTGGCTTCGGCTGCGGGACCACCCGTTTCGCCAGCTCGCCCTGCGCCTGGTCGAGGCGGTCGGCCAGGGCGGCCGCGCGGTCGAGCAGGACCGCGATCTGCTTGTTCAAGATTCCGGACTGCTTGGCGACCTGCTTGTTGAGCATCTCGGCCACATCCTCACCGGCGCGCTTGAGGTTCATTGGAAAGGTTCTCCTCGCCTCACGGCTTTACAAGCGGTTGGCGACCCTTGAAATTATAGCCTTGCTATCAAGTTCCGTTTGCGCTTCAAGATGCTCTGCCGCGCTCGGCGAGCCGGGCCCGGGGAACCACGCGAAGGCCCTGGGGGGCGGCCGCGACCAACCTCGGAATGATCGAGCGGGCGGCGGCGAAGAGCGCCCGGTCGGTGCGTCCCCAGCCGAGCCCGTAGGCGTCCCGAAGCCGCTCCGGCAGGAGGCCGGCGGTGATCACCCGGGCCGGCAGGAAGAGGAATGGCGGCACCCTGCGGATCGGCGGCCTGAGCACCGCGGCCGCCAGCCGGCGACCCGTCGCATCGGGCTGGACGGGGCCGGCCAGCATCGCCTCGAGGTACGCCTGGAAGTCGGCGAAGCGGCGTGGAAAGTGCGGGTGCGGAATTCCCAGCAGGGACCCGACCCGCTTGGTCTGCTGGTAATAGTCGTCCGCCTCCGCCGGTGACAGCGGCGCGACAAACGTCCGGTAGGTCAGGATCGCGCTGTCGATGAGCGTGGCGTGGACCCAAAGCAGGAGGTCGGGAGCCAGCGCCGAGTAATCGTCCCCGGCCACCCGCTCGTGGACGCGGTTGATCTGGCGCGCCGCCGAGCGGATCTCCGCGGCGGTTCCGAAGGACAGCGCCAGGGACAGCTCCAGGGTGCGGTTGAGCCGGGCCAGTGGATCGCGCTGGAAGTCGCTGTGCTCGGCCACTCCGGCCGCGACCTTCGGGTGCCCGATCTGCATCAGCAGCGCCCGCCCACCGCCGAGCAGCAGCGCCGCTTCGCGGTTGACGCGCCAAGCGACGCTGCCGGGACCCGGGGGTTCCTTCACCGGGACTCCTCAAGCCTGCAGCTTGCTGACGATCTCCTCCAGGGCAGCCTCGGCCAGGGCGTGCAGCTCAGCGTCGGTCCGGTCCTGGATCGGGTGCGGCACGAAGACTGCCGCCGGGTCGAAGCCCAAAGACCCCGCCTGGGAGCGCGCCGCCTCGATGAACTCGGTCGAGGCGACGAAGACGGCAGGGCGGCCTTCAGCCTCGAAGTTCGTCGTGTCGTGCACACTGCACGACGTACAGGAGCCTCAATCGGCTAACGCTTCGACCACCAGGTCGGAGCGGGCGGTGATCTCCTCCAGCAAGGCTCTCGGCGCCGGCCGGGCGAAGGTGGGCTTGCGGAATCTCTCGGTCTTGGCGCCGCGCTCGCTCAGCAGCTGCTCCAGCCGGTCCAGAAAGACGTTTCCGCGCGCCTTTGAGATGTCCAGCAGCGCCACCCGCCGGCCGTCGATCGAGTCCGGTCTGGGCAGCCGCCGGCGCTCGCGGGGCTGCCGCTCGCCGGTCGGGTCGAGGACTTCCAAGCCACTCATTTCCGCACCTCCACTGTGACAGGAGTGCTGCCCCCGCCATTGGGGTTGACCCAGCTCGTGAGGACACCGCTGAACATGCCCGCCTTCCCGCCGGCGTGGACGAAGTGCAGCCCGCCCTCCCGGAACTTGGAGATGTCCGCCTCCGCGAGCGATTCCGGCAGGCCCTCGCCCATCCCACCCCTTCCCCGCGCCCGCTCCCGGCCCGGCCGGGTCAAGAGGCGGTTCACCTCCTCGCGCATCCGCGCCTTGCTCCAGCCCGCGCCGCGGAAGACGCGGGCGTGGTCGGGCGGGACCACGACGATCGCATCGAAGCCCAGCGCCAGGTTGGGATGCGCGACGGCGTCGAGGCAGGCGGCGAAGCTTCGGATCAGCTCCTCGGGGGTCCGCGAGAGCTGGTCCACGATCGGCTCCGGGCCCTGGCCGGCGAAGAGCGTCACCGTCGATTGCTCGGGCCGGAAGCCGAGCTCAACATGCAGCGGCTCCCAGGGCGAGTCCTCCTCCCGTTCGGCGAAGCAGAAGCCGAGCTTGCCGGGGCTGCCCAGCGTCGCCCGGTCGACGCCGTCCGGGCGGCCGCCGCCGACGTTGCGCACGACCAGCTGGAGCGCCCTGCCGATGGTCGAATTGGCACGGTTTCCCTGCCCGAGGACGTTGACGCCGGAGTTCATCCCGATCTCGCGCGAGATCGGCCCGTTGACGATCACGATCGGGCCGCTGAAGAAGGTCGTGGCCAGCAGCCCATGCATGTTGAAGTCGTCCGTGCAGGCCGCCTCGAGTGCGGCCATCAAGACGGGCAGGTATTCCGGGCGGCAGCCGGCCAGGACCGCGTTCACGGCGATCTTCTCGACGGTGCACGGGACCAGGTCCGGCGGCACCACGGCCACCACCTCGGAGGGTTCCCGCGAGGTGCCGGCGAGCATCCGAAGCACGCGCTCCGGCGTTGGCGGAATCACCGGCAGGCCATCGCTCCAACCGCGGGCGTAGGCCGCCTCGAACTCGTCCTCCTCGGCGCCGAAGCTGATCCGCCGAGACGCCAACCGGTCGCCGCCAAAGCGAGCGGCCAGCTTCTCCACCAGCGCCGGCTCGACGCTGCGCGAGCCGCAGCCGGCGCGGTACTCGGGCAGCCCCTCCCCCAGCGGGGCCACGCCGGTGAATTCCTCCCAACGATCTCGCAGCCAGCCCTGCAGCTGGTCGACCACCTGGCCGTGCTCGACCCGGAGCAGGGTCGGCACGATCTCGATGCCTTGCCGGTAGGAGAACTCCAGCTCGGTACCGTCAGAGGCACGGTGTCCTGGAGCGTCGCCAGCACCGGCGCCACCATGACGCAGGTCGGGCAGTCGTGCTTGACGACCGCGACCAGTCCCTCTGGCAGCTCAGTTGCCATCGCTGACCATTTTGGTCCGGACGCTCACCGCCATGGAGCCGGTCGCAGCGCCGACGTAGACGCCGCGCGTCGGCGCCGCGTCCCGGTAGTCGCGCCCGACGGCGACCCGCACGTGGTTCTCGGCGGCCCGGATCGGGTGCGTCGCGTCATAGCCGACCCAGCCCGTGCCGGCCACCCAGGCCTCAGCCCAGGCGTGGGAGGCGCCCTCGGTCACGCCGGCGTTGGAGGGCAGGTGGATGTAGCCACTGACATAACGCGCCGGCACGCCCATGGCCCGGGCCGCCGCGATGAAGAGGTGCGCGAAGTCCTGGCAGACGCCGGCACGCAGCTCCAGCACCTCGTCGACCGAGGTGTAGACGTTGGTCACGGCCGGGTCGTATTGAAAGTCGTGGCTGATCTCCACCGCCAGCGCATCCAGGGCCTGCTCGACGGAGGCGCCCGAGGACGGGTCTGCCGGCGTGTGCCGTGACGCCAGGTTGCGCACGCCGGCGACGTCGTTCACCGGGGAGCGGAAGCGGAGGAAATCCTGGACCAGGTCATCGGTCGTGGCGCCGCCCGCTTCGGGCTCCGAGCGCTCCACCAGCGAACGGCTGGTGACGCGCACCCGTTGGTGGGCACGGAGGAGGTTGAAATAGTGGACCTCGTTGCCGTAGCCGTCGTGGAAGCTGCCGACCTTGGTCCGCGGCGAAACCTCGAGCTGGAAGTCCAGGCAGCGCTGGCCGGCGCCGTCCAGGGGGCGGAGCCGGAGCTCCATCATGGTCTCGGTGATCGGGGCCGTGTACTCGAAGCGCGTGCTGTGCTCGATCTCGTAGCGGCTCACTGTTGGGGCGCCCTCGAGGTTGGGTCGCCCGGAACCGTGGCCGCGACCTTGCCGGGCTGGAAGTAGCTCGAGCGCAGGGCGGCGGCGAGCTGCGCGACCAGCTCGCGGTACTCGGCCGCGAGCGCCTCCAGCGCGCCCAGCCCGGCCGCAGCCGCGGCGGGGTCGCGGAGCAGGCCGCTGAGCCGGGTCAGGACCCGGCCGGGCCGAGACCGAACCCGCTCGCCGTCGATCCTTCGCACCGAGAGCAGCGCCAGGTCTGCGCAAAAGGCGGCCGAGCGCGGCAAGGCGGGGTCGAAGAGCAGGTAGCGCGTCACCGGTTCGGCCGCGACCGGCGTCGAGAAGCGCGCTCGGTAGGTCTCGAAGGCGAACGCGCACTTGAGCACCGCCGTCCATTCCAGCGCGGCCTCCAGGTCGTCCTTGAGCGTGGCCGCCTTGCCGGCGACCAGCGTCACCACGTTGTCCATCCGTTCCAGGAACTTGCCCAGCCGGATGAACTCCCGCGCCTCGTCGCGCAACATGGTGTCCTCGACCAACCCGTCGACCAGGTGGACGCCCATTTCGATCCCCATCAAGTAGCCGTGCAGGTCGCGTTCCCAACCGCCTTCCTGGACTCGCCAGTGGAGCGCGTTGACGTGCTCGTAGAGCTCGCTCGGCAGGGACGGGCGGACGGCTTGCGCGGCGGTTCGGGCCGCCCCGACCGCCCGCTGGACGGAGGGGCCGGCCGCGCCTCCGACCAGGAGCTCGATCGCCTGCTCGCGACGGTCGACGTCGGTCGCGGTCCAGCCGGCCAGAAGCATGACCTCGGTCCAGAACCCGGTGCCGGGATCGTCCGAGCGGTCCAGGGCGAGGTCGAGATGGACGTCGAGCAGGCGGGCCAACCAATCGGCCCGTTCGAGATGGCGGCCGAGCAGGGTCAGCGAGGTGGCGGCGCGGCTAAGCAGTGTCGGAGTCCTCGTCGTGGCTGCCGGCCAGCACCCAGGTGTCCCGGCTGCCGCCGCCCTGGGAGCTGTTGACGATCAGCGAACCCGACTTGAGCGCCACCCGGGTCAGGCCGCCCGGAGTGACGCTGACCTCCTTGCCGGTCAGCACGAACGGCCGCAGGTCTTGGTGGCAGGGTCGCAGCCGGCCCTCGTCGAAGACGGGCTGGACCGAGAGCGCCACCACGGGCTGGGCGATGAAGGCGCGCGGCTCGGCCTCGATCCGCTTCCGGAAGCGCTCCCGCTCGGCCGCGCTCGCCTCCGGGCCGATCATCATCCCGTAGCCGCCGGAGCCGGCCACCGCTTTGACGACCAGGCGCTCCAGGTGCTCGAGGACGTACTTCCGGTCGGCCTCCAGGGAGCAGAGGTAGGTCGGCACGTTGGGGAGGATCGGCTCCTCGTCCAGGTAGTAGCGGATGATCTTGGGGATCAGGGCGTAGACGGCCTTGTCGTCGGCCACCCCGGTTCCCAACCCATTGGCGATGGTCACCCCACCGGCGACGTAGGCATGGACCAGGCCGGGCACTCCGACCAGCGAGTCCGGCCTGCCGAAGACCGGGTCCACCCACTCGTCGTCGACCCTCCGATAGATGACGTGCACGCGGCGCAGGCCCTTTGTGGTCCGCATGAAGACCCGGTCGCCATCGACGAGCAGGTCGGTTCCCTCGACCAGCTCGATGCCCATCTGTTTGGCCAGGAAGAGGTGCTCGAAGTAGGCCGAGTTGTTGATGCCAGGGGTCAGCAGAACCACGGTCGGGTCGTCGACGTCCTTCGGCGCCAGCCAGCGCAGGTTGTCCAGAAGCTGGTGGCAGTAGCCCTCCACGGGCCGGACCGGATAACCGCCGAAGAGGCTCGGGAGGACGCGCTTCATCACTTCCCGGTTGGCCAGCACGTAGGAGACGCCGGACGGCGTGCGCAGGTTGTCCTCGAGGACCAGGAACTCGCCTTTGTGGTCGCGCACCAGGTCGATGCCGGCGATGTGGCAGCGTACCCCGTGCGGTGCGGGCAGGCCGTCGACCTCGCGGAGGTAGAGGGAGCTGGAGAGGACGATCTCGGCTGGGACCACCCCCTGGCGGAGGATCCGCTTGGGACCGTAAACATCCTCCAGGAAGAGGTTGAGCGCGTGAACGCGCTGCTTGAGCCCCGCCTCCAGGCGCTTCCAGGTCCGGGCCGCGATCACCCGCGGGATGAGGTCGAAGGGAAAGACCTTCTCGATTCCCTGCTCGTCCGGATAGACGGCGAAGGTGATCCCGTGGTTCCGGAACATCCGCATCGCCAGGTCGTGACGGTGGGCCAGCTCGTCCGTTCCCAGCTCGTTGAGCCGATCGTAGAGGCGGCGGTACGCCGGTCGTGGCTGCGCCGGGGCGGCCAGCATCTCGTCGTAGAAGCCGTTGCTCTGGTATTGGGCGCCGAGGAGCTTGGCCGGGGGCACGGCTATAGTGTGTGCCGCCATCGAGAACCCAGGCCGGACCGTCAGGCTGCGCGTCGGCTGCCAGTTCGACTACGACGCCGAGGCGGCGACGCCGGCGACGGTCCAGGTCCGGCCGCGCTTCGACGCGCGGCACCGGCTGCTGCGCGAGACCTGGTCGACCGAGCCGGCGCTGCCCAGCGACGAATTCAGCGACCTCTACGGGAACACGGTCCGCCGGCTGGTCATGCAGCCGGGAGCGATCTTGCTGCGCTACAACGCGGTGCTGGAGGTCCCTGACGAGCTCGACGCCTACGAGCCCGCTGCGCCAGAGATCCCCGTCCAGGACCTGCCCGGCGAGCTACTCCACTTCACGCTGCCGAGCCGCTACTGCCCGTCCTACGAGCTGATGGAGACGGCTTGGGAGCTCTTCGGCCAGACGGCGGCGGGTTGGGCCCGCGTCCAGGCGATCTCCGACTGGGTCCACAAGAACCTGGCCTTCCAGTACGGCTCCAGCAGCCCGCTCACGACCGCTGCCGACGTCTTCGCGGCCCGCAAGGGCGTGTGCAGGGATTTCGCCCACCTCGCCGTCACCTTCTGCAGGGCCATGAACATCCCGAGCCGGTACGTGTTCGGGTACCTTCCCGACATCGGCGTTCCGCCGCCGCCTCACCCGATGGACTTCTGCGCCTGGACCGAGGCCTGGCTGGGCGACCGCTGGTGGACCTTCGACCCTCGCAACAACCGCCGCCGCATCGGACGCGTCGTAATCGGCCGGGGGCGGGACGCGTTGGACGTGGCAATGGTCACGACCTACGGGGCCGCCAACTTCAAGTCGATGACGGTCTGGGCGGACCTGGCCGAGAAGGAGGCCGCTTGATCGACCCCCTCTCGGTCGACTGGACCAACGCCCGGCGCACCACCTACCTGGTCGAGCAGACCATCCGCTACGAGTACCCGACCCCGATCCGCGATCTCGACCACCGGCTGGTCGTCATCCCACCGGAGCGATTCGGCGACCAGCGGCGGGGCGAGCACCGGCTCGAGATCGAGGCCGGGACGGCGCGCGTCGAGGACCGCAGCGATCGCTTCGGGAACGTCGTCTTCGAGATCTTCGCCCCGCGCGTCGACTGCTGCGTCGAGTTCATCGCCACCGTCGAGGTCGAGCGGCGCGCCGGCGAGCCGCACCGCTTGGCGGACGGCTGGCTGCGCGACGGCTACCTCCTCGAGCCCACCCGGCTGACCCTCCCGGACCCGCGGATCAAGAGCGTCGCCAGGCAATTGGTCAGCGGCACTCCCTGGGGCCTGGCCCTGGCGGAGAAGGCGATGGAGTGGGTCTACCAGTCGATGACCTACCAGAACGGCGTCACCGGCGTCCGGACCACCGCCTCCGAGGCGCTGACGATCGGGCGCGGTGTCTGCCAGGACTACGCCCACCTGATGCTGGCGCTCTGCCGGGCCTGCGGGCTCCCGGCCCGCTATGTATCGGGCCACCTGGTCGGCGAAGGCGGCACCCACGCCTGGGTCGAGGTCGTGCTGCCGACCCGGGACGGAACCGGTGACGCGATCGCCTGGACCTTCGACCCCACCCATGCCAGCCGGGGCGGCCTCAACTACGTGACCATCGCGGTCGGCGGTGACTATTCGGACGTGGCCCCGACCTCCGGCACCTACGTGGCGCCGGTGCGGGGACGGCTCAGCACCCGCAAGCGGGTCTCGCTGACGTCCCTCGACTACGCCGGCTAGCGACTGCTAGGGACCGCTGCTGGTCCCCACGTTCAGGCTGGCGGTCACGATCCGCAGCACGACGCCGAGTACGAAGAGCCCGATCACCACGAAGGTCACCGTGCGCTTGCTCTCCGGACGCCAGGCGGAGAAGCCCCAGACGTAGATCAGCGAGAGGGGGCCGCAGCAGCAGAAGGCGGCCAGGAAAACGAAGATGCTGCCGCTGCCCGCACGCCACCAGCTGGTGCTCGGCGCCTGGGCGTACTGCATGGGCCCGAAGGCGGCCTCCCGCTGGCGCCCCCAGTCGATGGGGGCCTGCGGAGGAAGCGGGGGGCGCGACGCGGCCTGGGCCATCGCCGCCTGCTGGGTGGCCTTCTCGGCTTTGAGCCGCGCGACCTCTTCGGGGGCCAGCCAGCTGGGGTACTCCTCCTCTCCCGCGGCCGCAGCCGGCGGGGCCGGCGGCACCGGCGGGCCGGGAGCCGGCGGCGGGATGGGTGGCGGTGGGCCGGCGGGCGCGCCGAAGGCGAGGGTCGGCATCGGGCTGCGCGGGCCGGAGAAGGGCTCCCAGGCGGTTCCGTTGTAGCGGAACCGGCCGTCCGCCGAGACCGCGTCGTTCCACTTGGTCCCGTCCCAGAACCATTGCCCGTCCGCCGACCAGGCGGTCTGGGTGGCCACGAGTCCGGCACTTTACCGGACGAGGGCGGCCTGTGCTAGCTCTGCCCCCCGAAGATGACCGCCGCCCGCAGTGCCAAGACCCCGATCAGCACCAGCAGCGAGGTCAGCACCGGCCAGAGCACGCGGGAACGCGAGTGCGCCAGCAGCGGGACCGTCAGTCCCACCAGGACCAGCACCCACAGCCCGATCCCGACCACGTTGAAGAGCCTGCCGATGGTGCCCGCGGCGGCCACGGTCACCAGGAAGATCACGATCAACACCGCCTCGATGACCACGAAGTAGCGGTCCGCCTCTCCCAGGGCACCGACGCTGGCCGCCACCTGCGAGCGGTGACGGGCTGCGATCAGGAGCAGCAGCAGCGCGGTCGCGCCGCTCAGGCCGGAGGCGAGGAAGACGCCTCCCAGCGGCCAGCCGTCGCTCCAGACCGGTTGGTTGGAGACGCTCAGCAGCACGCCCGTGTAGGCGCCGACAAAGAGCGCGAAGACGAGCCCGACCACCAGCAGGAGGCCGCCCAGGAGGCTGTGCAGCAAGCGCCCGACGGGCGCCCAGATCTCTCCCAGGAAGGAGAGGAAGGCGAAGCCGGAGAACACCCCCAGGCCCCACACGCCCAGCGACATCGGCGACCAGTACTTGAAGTTGAGACCCCCGCCGGCGCTGTCGATCAGCATGTGCCAGAACCGGGTGGGCTGACCCAGGTCGACCGTCAACAGGATCGGGCAGACGATCACCAGCGGGAAGGCGGCCAGGAACGCGATCCGCGCTGCGCTGCCGTGGCTGGGCCGACCCCAGAGACGGAGCATCACGCCCAGCGCGTAGCAGCCGCTGGAAAGCCCGGCGAGGAAGAAGTAGCCGAGGATCAGCCAGGTCCAGTTCGGGGGCTTGACGAAGTGCTCCGCCAGCAGCATCAGGGGCGCTCCGCCTCCGCCGAGTCGGCCGGGCTGAGCGGCGCCACCCCGACCGGCGCCGGGGCTGCGTCCGAGGGTGGAGGCGTGTCGCCGCGGCGGCGGAAGGCGATCAAGCCGGCGACCAGCGCAACGGCCGCGGTGACCAAGCCGCCCAGGTAGCCGGGCAGGTTGTTGCGGGAGGGCAGGACCGCGTTGGCCGCGTTGGGAAGGCCGTACACCTCCGGCTCGTCCATCAGCAGGAAGAAGTTGTTGAGCCCGCCATATACCTTGTCGTCGCGACCGTAGAGCTGGGCCTTCGAGTAGCCCTGCTGGTGCAGCGCCGCCAGGCGCGTGTCGGCCAGCTGCTGCAGCTGCTCCACGTCGCCGAACTTGATCGACTCGGTCGGGCAGGCCTTGGCGCAGGCTGGCGTCAGGTTCGACTGCAGGCGGTCGTAGCAGAGGGTGCATTTGTGCGCGGTTCCCGTCGCCTGGCTGAAGCCGATGACGTTGTAGGGGCAGGCGCTGATGCAGTTCCGGCAGCCGTTGCACACCTCCTGCTGGATGTAGACGGTGTCGAACTCCGTGCGGACGATGGCGTTGGTCGGGCAGACCTCCATGCAGGACGCGTGCTGGCAGTGCTTGCAGACGTCCGACATCATCAGGAAGGCCTGGCCGCCGCCGGTATCAGCAGGCTGGTTGACCAGGTTTCCGTTGGCCGGCAGGTGCTCGATGAACTTGACATGGCGCCAGTTCTGGGCGTCCAGCTGGCCTGTGTTGTCGAGGCTGTCCAGGAGCAGGTTGGGCGCGTTGCCCTGGAGACCGTTCCATTCCTTGCAGGCCACCTCGCAGGCCTTGCACCCGATGCAGATGCTGGTGTCCGTGAAGAACCCGGCTCGTTTCACTGCCATCTCAGCACCTAAAAGCCCATCAGGTTGGGCGTGATCTTTTGGAACCCGCGTTCGCGCGCGAAGAGGTCGAGGGGAATCGCCACCAGCTCGTCTACGACCGGCACCGCCGCCGGATCCTTGGGCAGGTCTACCGTCAGCAGGTAGCGGCGGCAGACCTCGCAGGCGTCCACGCGGAGGCCGGCGAAGCGCTCGCTGTCGGAGTAGATGGGAAGCCGCCCGGTGTCCTCGCTGCCGCAGGCCGCGCAGACCAGGCGCGGATAGATCCAGCTCTGGTTGCAGCGGCTGCAGAGCAGGCGGCGCGGCGCACTGACCAGCGATTCGCCCGAGATCCCGAAGTAGGCCAGCTGCGGAAGGCCTCCGCAGCTGGGACAGTGCCGGTCGTCTGCGACCGCCGGCTGGGTGCGGGCCAGCGCAGGCATCGCCTCCAGCACCGGCCCGGCCGCCGCGCGCGCAAGGTAGCGGTCGACCGTGGGCAGCTCCTCTCCGGCCAGCCAGCCATCCACCAGCCCCTCCAGGTCCGCCTCGTGGAAGCGGCGCAGAGCTGCCTCGCCGAGCACCTTCGGGCCCGCAGCGAGGGTCGCCTCGAGAACGGCCGGCAGTAATTCCCGGACGGCCGCTGCCGCGACCTCGCCGGCCGCCGGCGGGCGTTCGCGGAGGCGTTCCAGGCCCGGCTCCCAAGCGTCCAACAAGGCCAGGTACAGCCCCAGCATCTCGGCGGCATGCGGGTAGGCCTCGAGCAGCTCCGACGCCCTCCGGCGGCGGGCGGTCCAGGACTCGGTGGCGGTCAGCAGCTCCATCTCGTCAGTCGATCTTCTGGATGTTCACGAGGAAGGACTTGAACTCGGGCGTGCGGCTGTTGGCGTCCCCGACAAAGGGCGTCAGGGCGTTGGCCAGCCAGTTCCGGGAGAGCTCGGGGTTCTTCTCGGCCGCGATCCCGACGAACCCCCAGTGGATCGGGATGCCGATGTGGAACACCTTCTTGCCGCCCACGGTCAGGGCGCCCAGGCGCTTGGTGACCAGCGCGGCCACCTCCAGCTTGCCGCGGGCCGAGGAGACGCGGACTCGGTCGCCGTTGTTGATGCCCTTCTCCTTCGCCAGCTCGTAGGGGACCTCGACGAAGGCCTGGGGCTGGAGGCCGACCAGCAGGGGCACGTGCTGGGTGACGTAGTGCTCGTGCTCGGTCAGCCGGTAGCTGGTTGCGATGTGGGGGAACTGGTCGACCTTGCCGAAACGATTCGGGCGACCGGCCGCCTGGTCGTACAGGAAGGCGACCGGCGACTCCGACTGGGCCGCGTGGAGCGGGTTCGGGATCGGCGACTCGATCGGCTCGTAGTGCTCCGGGAGGGGGCCGTCGATCATGGAGTTGCTGAAGAGGCGCCCTGTGCCCTCCCCGTTCATGATGAAAGGAAGCCAGGCCGTGGGGTCCTGGGTCAGCGGTTTCATGGTCGGCGGATAGTCGGGCACGTCGCCGACCCACTTGGAGCCGTCCCATTTGATGCCCGGGCGCTTCGGATCCCAGGGGTTTCCGGCCAGGTCCGCCGAGGCCCGGTTGTAGAGGACGC
>VBHN01000184.1 GCA_005881155.1 Chloroflexota bacterium
TGTTCGGAGGCCGCGAACCAGTCGGCGAGCATCGCCGGACCGTCGGCGAGCCGCCCTCTGAACTCGGCCAGGTCCGGCAGCCGGCCTTCGATCGCCCGGAACTCCGCCTCCCAATCCTGGTCGGAGGCGAAGACGCTGCTCGCGTCCCAGGTGTGCTCGACCGGGACGTCCTTGCGAGCAGGGATCGTACTCGGACCCATTTACCCGTCAAGAGTACGGACAAGCGGCCGCACTTAACAGCGGCTTTACCTAGATCCAGCCCCTCCGGCGGAAGAAGTAAAGCTGGATGACAGTCGCCGCCACCATGGTGCCGATCCCGACCCAGAAGGCAAGATAGGGAGCCTCCAGGACTTGCGTCAGGAGGGCAAAGTTCATTCCGTAGAAGCCGGTCAGGAAGGACAGCGGCAGGAACACGCTGGCGATCACCGTCAGCGCCTTCATGGTCACGTTGAGACGGTTGGAGACGGTTGACAGGTAGACGTCCATCGCGCCCGTGAGCAGGTCGCGATGGGAGTCCACGGCCTCGTACTGGCGGACCACGTGGTCGTAGACGTCCCGGTAGTACAAGCCCATCTCACGGTCCTCCGGTCCGAGCGATGCTGAGATCAGGCGCTGGAACATGTCGCGCTGAGCGCCCAACCGCTGGCGCATCTTGGTGATGTCGTGCTTCAGCGCGTAGATGGAGCGCAGCTGCTCCGGGTCGGCGCGGTCGATGATCTTGTCCTGCAGCTCATCGATGGTCTCGTCGAGCTGCTCCAGGACCGGGAAGTTGGCGTCCACCAGCTGGTCGACCACCAGGTAGGTGAGGAACATCGGCTCCGCCCTGGTCCGGCTGGCGTCGGTCTCGATGTTCTTGCGCAGCGCCAGGAGCAGTGGGAGCGGGCGCCTGTGGATGGTGACCAGATAGTGCTTGGCGAGGTAGAGATAGGTCTCGTCGAAGTCGATCGAGTCGCCTTTCAGGGAGGCGTCGAAGAGGACCATGAACGAGTAGCCCTTGTACTCCTCGAGCTTGGGTCGCTGGTTGCCGTGCTTGACGTCGTCGATCGTCAGCGGGTGAAAATCGAAGGCCTTCGTGAGCATCTCGTAGTCGTCTTTGTCGGGAGCCTCCACGTCCAGCCAGAAGCCTTCGTCCTCGCACTTGTTCAGGTGCTTGGCGATGTCGCTCGGCTTCGGTTCGTGGAAGGCCCCTTTGATCGTGATCAGGGTCCGCATTGCGTACGTGCGAGCATAGCTTTCCGTGTCCGAAACGACCGCGGAACCAGGCTTCTGGGACCGGGCGCTGGGAGGGCGGCTGTGGCGAAACGCCGACTTCATGCGCCTCTGGGTCGGCCAGACGATCAGCGAGGCCGGCACCCAGGTCAGCCAGCTGGCCGTGCCGACCGTCGCCATCCTCCTGCTGCACGCGACTCCAGTCCAGGTCGGGCTCCTGACGGCCCTCGAGTTCCTTCCCTTCCCGGTCCTGGGTCTGGTCGTGGGCGTCTACGCCGACCGTCTCAGGCGGCGACCCCTGATGATCGCCTCCGACCTGGGGCGCATGGTCGCGCTGCTGACCATTCCCGCCGCGTTCGGCTTCGGCTTGCTGCGCATGGAGCAGCTCTACGTGGTCGGCCTCGTGGTCGGCGTCTTCAACGTCTTCTTCGGGATCTCCTACCAGTCCTACCTGCCGGCGCTGATCGCGCGCGCCGACCTTGTCGAGGGCAACTCCAAGCTGGAGGTGAGCCGGTCGACCGCCCAGCTTGCCGGCCCCGCCATCGCCGGCTTCGCGATCCAGGCGATCGGTGCCGCCCGCGCCATCTACATCGACGCCGCCTCCTTCCTGGTCTCGGCGGTCTCGCTCTGGGCGATCGGCAAGCCCGAGCCGCAGCCACAGCCGGCGACCGCCACCGGCCGCAGCGGCTTCTGGCACGAGATGTGGGAGGGGATCCAGGTCGTGATCGGCAACCCGACGCTCTGGAAGATCGCCGGCTGCACGGCCACCTCCAACCTGGGCAGCAACATGGCCTTCGCGGTGGAGCTGATCTTCATGTACCGCTACCTCCACCTGGCGCCCGGGCTGGTCGGGTTGATCTTCGCGATCGGGTCCGTCGGGGGCCTGCTCGGCGCCATCGCCAGCAGCGCGGTCGTGGCCCGCTTGGGCGTCGGCCTGACGCTGCTCCTGAGCATCTTCGCTGGGGGCCTGATCATGGCCACGCCGCTGGCGGCCCAGACCAACGCGCCGGTCTTCCTGAGCGCGCTCTTCTTCTTCGAGTTCCTGATTGGAGCGCCCTACAACATCACCCAGGTCAGCCTCCGTCAGGCGATCACTCCAGACCGGGTGCAGGGACGGATGAACGCCACCATGCGCACGATCGTCTGGGGCACGATTCCGATCGGGTCGCTCCTGGGCGGAATCCTCGGCACCTACGTCGGGGTGGTGCCGACAATCGTCATCGGCGGCTTCATCGCGGTGCTGGCGGCGGTCTGGATCCTGCTCGGCCCGATCCGGATCAAGGTGCAGCCCCAGCCGGTCAGCTAGCGGGCAGGTCGAGCGCCTGGCGGATGGTGGCCAGGTGGCCGGTGACGTGCCGGTAGTCCAGGTAGGCGTACTGGTCCACCGTGAAGTCGCGCCCCGCTCCGGTGTGGAAGGCGGTGCGAGCCAGCTCTTCGTCGCTCAGCGCCGCGACCCGGGCGGTGAAGCGGGCGCCGTTCCCCTCGAGGAGCCGGATCGTCTCCTCCCGGGCGACTTCGTGGTAGGTGTCCGCCTGCTGCGCGTTGAGGACGTCCTGCTCGGCGAGTGTGATCTTGACCTCGCCACCGCCGAGGGCGGTGTCCAGCCAGTCCTGGTTCTGCTGGTGGCCGTGCGCGACGTGGTGGGCGATGACGGCGACGGTGCGGTTGTCCCCCTCGTCGTTGCAGAGCGTCCGCCACTGCTCCTCCGAGCAGCCCCGCACGACCTGGATCAGCTCAAGGTTCGCTCTTTCGATCTGGGCGGCGATCTCCGCTCCTCGTGCCGAGCCCACGGCGAATTACTGTATCGGCCTTGGCCGCGATGGACCCTTCCCGAGCCAACGCCCCCTGGCTCGAGCCCGGCCGGCCGGGCTACGAGGCGTGGTACGTCACGGTCAGCCAGCCCTCGGCCAGGCGCGGCTTCTGGTTTCGTTACACGCGCTTCCAGCCCCGTCGCGGCCTGGAAGGGGAGCCCCATTCAGCCCTTTGGGCCTTCTCCTTCCACCGCGACGACCCGGCTCTCAACACGGCCGCCAAAGACGTGCATCCTCTCTCCGCGCTGAGGGTCGCCCGGCGGCCCTTCGAGGTCAGCCTCGGGGAGGGCGAGCTGCGGCTGGACGGCTGTCGCGGACGCGCCGGCGACACCAGCTGGGACCTCAGCTGGGTGCCGGTCGGAGGTTCAGCGCTCTTCCCCTTCCTGCGCCCGCCCTGGGACGGTCTCTCCATGGTCGGCAACCTCGGCGCCCAGCTACGGCTTCGGGTCAGCGGCAGCGTCCGCGCCGGCGGTCGCGAGTACACGCTGGCGGGCGAGCCGGGTGGCCAGCAGCACACTTATGGCGTCTCGCACGCGTTTCGCTGGAACTGGGGCTACGCCTCCGGCGACTGGGGCTGGGTCGACGGAGCCACCAGCCGGGTGCCCTCGCGGTTGGGCAGGGTCCTCGCCGGCACGGCGCTGGGCGCTTCCGTCGAAGGCGAGGAGTTCCGCCTGGACACGCCCTGGCGCGTGCTGATGGAACCGGGTGAGATCTCTCCCGACGCCTGGCGTGCCGACCTCGGCCGCGTGCGCCTGGCCATCCTGCCGCGGCGCGCGGACCTGATCGGGGTGACCTACGAAGACCCGACCGTCGGCAGGCGGATCTGCTACCACACCGAGGTGGCGGACCTCGAGCTCACCGTTGGCGAGCGGACCATCCGGCGCGAGGCAGCCGCCGCCTTCGAATACGCCTCCACCGAGCCCCTGCCCGGGCTGCCTCCACGGCTCTAGGCCTCTGTTAGTGCAAATCCTCCGCCAGGCGGCGGCCGATGCGGGTGGCCAGGGCCATGATCGTGATCTGTGGATTCACGTAGGTCGAGCCGGGCAGGATCGAGGCGTCGGCGATGGTCAGGCCCGGGACCTCCCAGGCGGATCCGAAGTCGTCCACCACCGAGGAACCGGGGTGGCGGCCGAGTCGGGCCGTACCCATCGGGTGGTAGGCGGACAGCTTCAGGTCGGCCGCCCTCCAGCGGCCCTCGGTGATCAGCGGCAGCTGGCCGCGGGAGGTGATCGGGTGCAGGCCCGGGAGCATGGTGTGCACCTCCCGGGCGCCGGCGGCCAGGTAGACCTCGGCCGTCAGGGCGATGCCGGCCAGCACCTTGGCCACGTCCCGGCGGTCGAGGCTGTACTGGAGCATCGGCCTGCCGAAGGCTGAGCGGACGCGACCCGCGCCAGAGTCGGAGATGATCAGCCCCGCGGCCGCGGTCCGCCGGTAGCCGGCGAGCACCTCCTTGAGTCCCGGACCGACCTCGGGCAGGCCGCCCGCGCTGTAGCCGACGCCGGGCGGCGGGTAGGTCGCCTCCACCAGCACCCCATCGCGCAGCTTCTCGTCGACGTAGGCGCTCTGCATGACGCCGCGCCAGGCTGTCAGCTCGCGGTCGAAGGCGCCCAGGATCCCGGCGCCGGGGTGGATCCGGAAGTTGCGGCCGACCTGCCGGCTGCCCAGTGCCAGCCGGTTCTTCAAGAGCAGGCAGGGCGTGTAGACGGCGCCAGCCGCCAGGACCACGCGCTTAGCCCGGACCGTGAAGCCGTCGCCGGCGACGCCGACCGCCCGGCCGCCTTCGACCAGGACCCGCTCGACCCTGCAGCCGGTGGCGACGCGGGCGCCGGCGGCGGCGGCCACCGGCAGGTAGGAGACGTGCATGCCCTGCTTGGCGTCCAGCGGGCAGCCGAAGGCGCAGACCCCGCTGCCGTGGCAGTCGCGGGCATTGCGGCGAATCGGCCCGCCGCTGTAGCCGAGGGCTTGCCGGCCCGCCTCCAGCAGCTCGCCGTTGGCGCCCATGATCTCGGAGGAGACCGGTCCGACGCCGATCACCTCCTCGACCTGCTCGAAGAGTGGTCCGAACTCGTCGGGGTCGAATCCCCACTCGCGGAGGAGCCATTCCGGGGTGCGGAAGCAGGTGCCGGAGTTGATGATCGTCGAGCCTCCGACGCCCATCCCCATCGGCAGCGAGATGACGGGGTTGCCGATCGTGAAGGTCAGGCCGCTGCCGCGATAGAAGCGCCGCAGCCGGTCGGGGAACGGGCCGTTGAAGTCGGCGCGGTCGAAGTGGCGGCCCTCTTCCAGGACCAGCACCGAGCGCCCGGCCTCGGCCAGCTCTTTGGCAACCACCGAACCGCCCGCGCCGGAGCCGACGATGACGACGTCGACCTCGTCGTCGAAGGGCCGGGCCGGCTCCTCGACCGCCAGCTCCGGGCGCACCGGCTGCCGCTCCACGCGCTTGAACGACCGCCCGTCGTAGCCAAGCAGGGGCGCCACCCTGGGATCGGCGCAGAAGAACATCATCAGCAGCGCCTTCAGCGCCACCAGCGTCTCCCGCTTCTGCCGGATCGAGCTTCGTTCGCACTCGTGCAGATAGGAGAGCCGGCCCTCGGGCGACAGCAGGTGAAACGGGCGCAGGTGCCGGGAGGCGATCGCGGAGAGTCCGAACGCGGTCAGCATCAGCCGCATCGTCCCCGCCGCCATCGGGTCACAGCGGCCGATGTAGGCCTCCAGCTGACCCGCCAGCCCGACGTCGTCCGCGCCGGGCTCGAGCGCACCGCCGGACGGCAACATGGCCGAGGCCAGCGCCTCCAGCGTGCGGCCCTGAAGTACGCTCAGAGCGGGCATGGTCGTCTCCGACTCATTGCTGCGGCTCTGGCTGCGCGCCTGGATGGTCGTCTTCGCGTTGGGAGCGATCGACTTCCTGATCTTTCCAACCCTGACCCTCAACGTCCTCAACTCGGCCGGCAGCCTCTTCGGGATGCCCGCCATCCCGGCCCGCCTGACCGAATTCTGGGCCGTGCTGGCCGTGGCCTACATGGTGCTGGTCGCGGCGTTCTGCTGGGAGGCGACCAGAGAACGCGGCATCGACGCCCAGCCGGTCCGGTTCCTGGTCCTGGGCAAGACCACCTCCTCGCTGGTCTCACTCCTCTATTTCGTGGTCGTGGTCCACGCCTTCGCCTTCCTGGCCAACTTCCTGGTCGACGGCTTCATCGCCGCCGGGACCTTCGCCCTGCTCCGCAGTTACAAGCGCTAGCCCCGGCAGCTCGATGGCGAGCGCCCGGGTCAAGGGCGCGGGCAGGCCGGCGGCAAGCGCCGCCGCCGCGATGCCGCCCAGCTGGAGAGCTCCAATGCCATAAGCGCTGGGATTAAAGGTGAGCCCAGCTTAGGGCGGTTGGACATCAAGATAGTCGATAGTTAAGGTTATATAGATCCATCCTTTTATTGGGAGTGCTGTCGTGTCCAGACTGACCCGGCGAGCTGCTTTCGCCTGCCTACTCTGCCTGCCCTTGCTGGGCCTCGTGTCCCCCGTTTCCGCCCTCGCCGCGGCCTGCCAGACCGTGACCGGTCCCGCGGGCGGCCCCTACGCCGACTGCGGAGGCGGTCAGGTCTACAACATCCTGCCGCCGGGCGAGAACGGCCTCGTCAACGCCGCCACGGCGGCCACCCGGCAGCCTCCGCCGCATGGCGACGACCAGCGCTCGATGTACGCCGACCTGGTCCGAGTCGCGCCTCACCTGCAGCCCGCCGACCTCGGCCGCTACTTCAAGCAGGCCGGCCTCAGCGTCAGCGGGACCGACGTCGAGCGGGCCTACAGCCCGCGAGCGGGAACGGTCATCGTCCGCGACAGGAGCTTCGGCGTGGCCCACGTCTTCGGCGCGACCCGCGCGGACACCGAGTTCGGCTCTGGCTACGCGGCGGCCGAGGACCGCCTCTTCATGATGGACGTGTTCCGGCACATCGGCCGCTCCACCCTCTCCTCCTTCCTGGGCCCTTCCCAGACGGCCCTGGCCCTGGACTGCGAGGTGGCCCGCGTCGCCGGCTACAACGACGCGGAACTGCAGGCTCAGATTGACGCGCTGCCGCAGCGTTACCCGCAGCCCTTTGACGCGACCCACAGCGAGGGCCAGCAGGTCGTAGCCGACGGACTCGCCTACATCGACGGCGTCAACGCCTACCTCAACCAGGCCCTGGTCAACCCCACCCTGCTGCCGGCCGAGTACCCCGCTCTCCAGGTGGCGCCGGTGCCTTTCAAGCCCACCGACATCATCGCCATCGCCACTCTCGTCCAGGCGATCTTCGCCGTCGGCGGCGGCTCCGAGGTTGATTCGGCGCTCTTCTACAGCTCCCTCGTCCAGCGCTACGGAGCGGCGAAGGGTTCGGCCATCTGGCACGACTTCCGCTCCCAGAATGACCCCGGCGCGCAGGTCACCCTGAGCGGCGCTTTCCCGTACATGCCGGTGCCTGCCAGCGTCGACCCCAACTCGCTGGCCGTGCCCGTCAGCCAGCCCAGCACCACCATGTGCGACGGCGGGCCGCTGCCCGCCGCGAATCCCGGCCTGGGCCAGATCTCGGTCGCCGGCCTGACCATCGACCTGAGCGCGATCCTGGTGACCGGCTCCCACACCGCGAGCGGAAACCCGATCGCCGTCTTCGGGCCGCAAGTCGCCTACTTCGCCCCGGAGATCCTCCACGAGGTTGACCTCCACGGCCCGCACCTCAACGCTCGGGGCGCCGCCTTCATCGGTACCGACATCTACGTCGAGCTCGGTCGCGGGGCTGACTACTCGTGGAGCGCGACCTCGGCCGGGTCGGACATAGAAGCTCTGCGACCCGGCCGGCGGCGCCCCGACCCTCGAGAGCACCGGCTACGTCTACAACGGCCGCTGCACCTCGATGTACGAGCGGACGGACCGGGAGGTCGCCAAGACCAACCCGGGCTCGCCGAACCCGCCGGCGGTGATCACCATCCAGATCGAAAGGACGGTGCACGGGCCGGTCGCGGGCCGGACGCTGGCCATCGACCCGGCCAGCGGCGCGCGGATCCCGGTCGCCGTCTCCATCCAGCGCTCGACCTACGGCGACGAGCTTGGCTCCGCGCCCGCCTTCCTGGAGTGGAACAACCCGGACTTCGTCCACTCGGCGGCCGACTTCATGCGCGCGGCGGCCAAGGAGACGGGCACCTTCAACTGGTTCTACGCCGACTCCCGGGACATCGCCTACTACTCGTCCGGCAAGATGCCGATCCGGCCCTCGAACATTGATCCCAACTTCCCGACCTGGGGCACCGGCCAGTTCGAGTGGCAGGGGTTCCTGCGCGCGGACGGCAGCCCCGGCGATCCCCATCCACATGCGGTCAACCCCGGCTCCGGGTTCCTGGCCAACTGGAACAACAAGCCTGCCCCGGGCTGGTCGGCCGCGGATTCGCAGTACGGGTACGGGCCCGTCTATCGCAGCCAGTCGCTCTCCGACCGGGTCCGGGCGCTGGTCGCGCGCGGCGCGGTGACCCAGACCGACATGGTCAACGCGATGGAGGATGCGGGCACCGTCGACCTCGACGGGTCACAGCTGGTGACCCAGCTGCGCGCCGCGCTGGCGGGGGCCACGCTGACGCCGGCCCAGTCCCAGGCGTTGTCGATCCTCTCCGCCTGGGCCGGCAACGGCGCCCACCGCAGGGCCACGGTGAACCAGAACCAGTACGACGAAGGGACGGCGGTCGCGATCATGGACCAGTTCTACCCACGGCTTGCGCACGCGGTCTTCGACCCCTGGCTCGATTCGGGCCAGTTCGCGCAGCTGGTGTCGTTGATCTGGCTCAACGACCCGCCCGGCCCCAAAGGGTCCTCTTACGACGCGGGCTGGGAGGGATACCTGCAGCGATCGTTGCAGCAGGCGGTCAACCCGGCCCTATCGCCTGGCTACTCCCAGAACTTCTGCGGGTCCGGCAGCCTGGCGGCGTGCCAGTCGGCCCTACTGGCGGCGCTGCAGGGGACCATCGACGCCGAGACCCACGCCTACGGGTCCGCCGATCCGGCGGCCTGGACCTGCGCCAGGAGCAACCAGGGCCGCGGCCAGTGCAACCCCGCCGCGGATGACATCGTCTTCAGCCCGGTCGGACTCGAGAACCTCCCGAACATGCCCTGGGTGAACCGCCCGACCTTCCAGCAGGTGGTGGAGTACCCGGCTCGGCACTAGCGCCGGCGCCGGTTGGGGCGGCGCAGCCAGTAGAACAAGAAGAGCCCGCCCAGCACCAGCACGCCGACCGTGTAGGGAAGGTAGGCGAGGAGGCCGCTGCCAGCCGCCGCGCCCAGCTTCCCGGCCGGGAGCGGGGCCGGGCTGGACGCCGGGTGGGCGGCCACGACCAGCAGGTGCCCCTCGATGTGCGCGCCCGAGGTCGCCTGGCCCAGCCGGCGCACGCTGCCGCAGTTGCCGCCGGCGTCGCAGTGGATGGCGACCGTGTCGCCCCCGCCCTCGTCCGCCACCAGCAGGTCTCCATCAGCCACGCCCGCGGCCTGCAGCTGGGAGGCGGTGAGCCGGAGCAAAGTGTCCGTCCCGGCATGGGCGTTGTTGGCCGTGGCACGATCGGCCAGGTAAGCGGCTCCGCCGGCTGAGAAGCCCGGAGGGACGAAGCCGGCGGACTCGGCCCCGATGTCGCCGCCGTGGGGCAGGCCGTTTTGCGCCACCGTGAGGGTCGTGCCTTCAGCGGTGATGGCGATCAGGTTGCCGCTCAGCTCGTCGGGGGCGATGAGGTCGCCTCCATAGGCCCCGAAGGTGGGCGGCGCCACCTCCATCCCGCCCTCCATGGCGGGGGCGGAGTCGGTGACCAGGGTCGTCTTGCCCGTGCAGTCGATGGCGTCGACCACCGTCCTGCCCCGGTGCGGTCCGGTCACCAGGAGCCGGTTCCCAAAACGCCCGTAGCGGTCGAACGCGATGCCGTTCAGCGTGTCGACGCCGCTGATCGTGGTGAAGCGCCGCGAGCCGGCCGCGTCGAGGTCCAGGACGCCCGCAGGTTGGTCAGTCTTGAGCGCATAGACATGGTCGGTGGGGAAGCTGCAGTTGGCGCCGGGGACGGCCAGCCCGAAGGACGCGGCCAGGTAGTCCTCGGCGCCCGCTCGCGGCCGGTAGCCCGGCGCGAAGGCCGTCGAGCCGCCGTCTGGCGCCAGCCTCAGCACCCCAGCCGCGGTGGCGACGACCAGGGAGCCGTCGGAGAGCGGCCCGGTCACGTCGAAAACGCCCGGCAGCGGCCTCCACCGCTCCCAGCCCAGGTTGGCCGTGGCGACCGGCTGCAGCGCGAACACGGCGGCGCCGAGGGCGGCTAGGAACCGGCTGGCGATGTCGCCGAATACTACGGCTGCCCGTTACGGCGAGGGGGCGGAGGTGGGCCTGGGGCTCGGCGAGGCGATGACACTGGGCAGCACGCTGGGCGTTGGAAGCGGGGCCGGAAGAGGCGACGGGTTCAGGGTCGGCGTCGGGGTCGGCGACGGGGAAGGCTCGAGGCCGGTGCAGGGCATGTTCTCGGTGCCCTGCAGGAAGATGTCCCGGGAGCCGTCGCAAGCCTTGCCGTCGACCAGCCCGTCCGGCCGCTTGAACCAGCCCTGGTATTCGGCCGGAAGGCCGTTGACGAAGTGCCGCATGATCGTGTCGGCCACCAGCTCACCGTAAGCGTCGATGTTGCCGCCGGGTCCGTTGGCCTGCGTGTTGCCGACCCAGGCGCCGGCCGTGATGTCCTGGCTGTAGGCGAGGATCCAGGCGTCCCGGGTGTGGTTGCTGGTGGCGCCGGTGGTGCCCGTCTTGGCGGCCATCTGCTTGTTCCAGCCGAAGTGCCACTGGTTCTGGTAGTCCTTCAGGATGTCGGTCAGCAGGTAGGCCTCGGCCGGCGTCATCACCAGCGCCTTGCCGTCCTGGGTTCCCGGCTTCGTGTCGCTGAGCACGTTGCCCTGGGAGTCGGTGATCTTGGTGATCGACATCAGCGGCTCCTTGGTGCCCTGGTTGGCGAAGGTCGCGAAGCCCTGCACGTGGTCGTAGAGGGTGACGTCGCTGCCGCCGATGGCGGTGTCCGGGACGGGGTCGAGCTTGGTGTTGATGCCGGCCGAATGGGCGAAGCTGACGACGTTGTCCAGGCCCTCCTTGACGCCCGTCTCGACCGCCGGCACGTTGCGTGAGAGGACCAGCGCCTTGCGCGCGGTCATCTTGCCCAGGAAGCGGCCGTCGAAGTCTTTAGGGCGGAAGTTGCTGGCGAACGTCTGCGGCGTGTCGTCGACGACGCTGCCGGGCGTCAGCTTGCGGTCCTTGAAGGCCGATTCGTAAACATAGAGCTTGAAGGAGGAGCCGGGCTGGCGCCTGTCGAGGACCACGTCGTACTGGCCGCCGATCTGGTCGTTGTAGTAGTCCGCTGAGCCGACCCAGGCCAGGACCTCGCCGGTCCCGGGCTTCACGGCCAGGAAGTCGGCGTTGTTGACCCCGGAGCCGGAGAGGTCCTGTACGCCCTGCTTGACCGATTGCTCGGCCAGCGCCTGGAGGTCGAGGTCGAGGGTCGTGTAGACGTTGAACCCGCCCTGCTGGACGGCGGCGGCGCCGAAGTCCTTCTCCAGCCGGGAGATGACGTAGTCGACGAAGTGCGGCGCCTTCGACTGGCGGGCGGCGACGTTGTAGGTCAGCTCGGATTTGATGTCCTCCTGCTCCGCCTTCTGCTCCTCGGAATGGCTCAGGGCCCCGGTCGCCTCCATGCCGTGCAGCACGTACAGCTCGCGGTCGCGGGCGAGGTCGTAGTGGAGCTGCGGGTCATAGGCGACGGGCGCCTGGATCAGGCCGGCGAGGAAGGCGGCCTGGGCCGGCGTGAGGTCCTTCGCGTCCTTGCTGAAATACGTCTCGGCCGCGGCTCCGATCCCGTACGCGTTGTGGCCGTAGTAGACCCGGTTCAAGTACATCTCGAGGACCTGGTCCTTGGAGTAGCGCGCCTCCAGCCCCTCGGCCAGGACGGCCTCCTGGATCTTGCGGAAGATCGACCGCTGGGGCGTCAGCAGCTGGATCTTGATCAGCTGCTGGGTGATGGTGCTGCCGCCCTGCTGGACGTGGCCGGAGGTCAGGTCGACGAAGGCCGCCCGCAGCGTGGCCGTCCAGTTGATCGCCCCCTCGTGGTAGAAGCTGCGATCCTCGGCGGCGATGGTGGCCGCCGGGGCCTGGCGTCCCATGTCCTTGAGCGCCAGCAGCTTGTGGTACTGGCCCTTGGGGTTGCGCTGCTCGATCTCGCGGCCCTTGCGGTCATAGACGGTGATGGTGTTGGCGAGCACGTCCTGCTTGCCGGGGTCCGGCAGGTCGCGGAGGGTCCAGGCGACGTAGCCACCGAGCAGCACCAGCAGGATCGCGCCCACCACCGTGGCGCGTCCCCACGGGGATTGGATCCACTCCCGGAAGTCGAACTTCCTCGGCCCGGCGGAAGCGCGCTGACGGATGCTCACGGCTTGCCGTGCTTCCCGCCGCCGCCACCCTCGCCGCCGCCGCCGCCGCCGGCACCGTCGCCGCCGCTGCAGGTCGGCAGGTTCTCCGTGCCGGGCAGGAGCGGGTCTCCCGTGCGCTTGGAGGCGACCAGGCCGGCGGGCTGCTGGTACCAGTCGTGGAAGCTGGACGGGAGGCCGTTGACGAATTCAGCCAGCAGCGTGTTTCCAACCGCCTCGCCGTAGGAGGTGATCGTCCCGCCCTGGCCGTTGGCGCCCGTCCGCCCGACCCAGGAGCCGATCACGACGTCGGGGTTGTAGGCCATCACCCAGGCGTCGGTGGGCTGCTGGACGGCCGCCCCCGTGGTGCCCGTCTTAGCCGCCATCTGGCGGTTCCAGGGAAAGTTCCAGACCTTCTGGTAGTCCTTCAGCATCCAGGTCATCAGGTAGGCCTGGGCGGGGGTCAGGACCTGGGTTCCGGCCGGCTGCGCGAAGTTGTTGGCCAGGATCGTGTTGCCATTGCGGTCGACGACCTTGACGACGCCGGTCAGGGGCACCTTGAGCCCGTTGTTGGCGAAGACCTGGAACCCCTGGACGTGGTCGAACATGGTGATCGAGCTGCCGCCGACGGCCGTCTGCAGGTTCGGCTCCAGCTTGTCGCGGATGCCCATCCGGGTGGCGAGGTCGATGACCGGCCCCATCCCGACCTTGCTCGCCGTCTCGACGGCCGGGATGTTGCGCGAGCGCTGGAGCGCCGTCTTCAGGCACATCGGGCCCTGGAAGCGGTTGTCGTAGTCCATCGGCGTGTAGCCCGAGTAGTTCTGGGGCGTGTCGCTCACCTGCGTGTCGACGGTGAACTTCTGCGACATGAGCGCCGCCTCGTAGACGTAGGGCTTGAAGCTGGAGCCGGGCTGCCGGGGCGAGGTGATCACGTCGTACTGGCCGCCGATCTGGGCGCTGCCGTAGTCGGCCGAGCCGACCCAGGCCAGGATCTCGCCCGTCGAGGGCTTGGCCGCCAGCAGCATCCCGTTGTTGACGCCGCTCCTCGCCAGGGCCGACACGCCGTCGGCGACCGACCGCTCCGCGGAGCGCTGCAGCACCGGGTCGATCGTCGTGTAGACGCTGAGCCCACCCTGGTGGACGGTGGCCGCCCCCAGCTGCGACTCCAGCTGGGCGATCAGGTAGTCGACGAAATGCGGCGCCGGCGAGTCCCGGTACGAGGTGTCCAGATGAAGCTCCTTGGCGATGGGCTCGGCCTCGGCCTGCTTCTCCTCGGAAGCGGAAATTGCCCCGGTGGAGACCATCCCGTTGAGGACGTAGAGCTGGCGCGCCCGGGCCCGGTCGAAGTGGGTGAAGGGGTCGTTCCCGGAGGGGGCCTGGAGCAGCCCGGCGAGGAAAGCGGACTGGGCGGGCGTCAGGTCGGCGGCCTTCTTGTCGGACCCGAAGTAGGTTTTTGCGGCGGACCCCAGGCCGTAAGCGCCGTGGCCGTAGTAGACGCGGTTCAAGTAGAGCTCGAGGATCTGGTCCTTGTTGTAGCGGTGCTCGAGGCTGTAGGCCAGCAGGACCTCCTGGACCTTGCGGGACACGGTCTTCTGGGAGCCCAGCAGCTCGATCTTGACCAGCTGCTGGGTGATCGTGCTGCCACCCTCGGCGGCCGTGCCCGAGGTCGCGTCGACGAGGATCGCGCGTGCGACCGCCGCCGGGTCCACGGCGCCGTGCCTGTAGAAATCCCGGTCCTCGGCCGCCAGCGTCGCCACCGGGCCCCAGCGGCCCATCTCGCCGAGCTTCAACGCGACGTGGTACTGCCCCTCGGGATCGCGCTCGCCGAGCACGCCGCCGTTCCGGTCGTAGACGACGATCGACTTCCCGATCAGGCTGGCATGGCCCGGGTCGGGCAGGCTTCGCATCTGCACGTCCACCCAACCGAGGGTGAGCGCCAGGAGACCGCCGATCACCACCAGGGCGATCGCCGCCGGCCACCGATCGCCGGGCACGATCCACGCCGAGGAGCCCGGCCGGGGACGTGCGAAGGGCGACCGCCTGGACATCGGCGGTGGCTGCTCGGAGCCGCCCAATTGGTGCTTGTCCCGCTTTGAATTCACCAGGTCGATACCAATAAAACCTGATAGTGCACGTGCAATATGTTATCCCCCAACGGAGATCAGGGCCGGAAGGTTTCGGAGCGCTCCGCGAGAATGCCAGTGCTGTGCCAGCGACGGCTCCCGATCCCGGCCTCTGCGCGTCCTGCAGCCACTCCCGCCAGCTCGGCGGCGCCCGTTCGACCTTCTGGCTCTGCGAGCTTTCCACGAGCGACCCGTCCTTCCCGCGCTACCCGCGCCTGCCGGTCCTCGAATGCAGGGGCTATCGGCAAATCAGTTCGTCGGCGGGCCCAGGCCACCCTCCGGGACCGGGATCGCCTCCTGATCGCCCGGCCAGGGAGGGCTCGTGAAGCAGGCGAACTCGAGCGCCAGGCCCGGTCCGGAGGCGAACTGGAACTCCCAGCCGGTCGGGATCCGAACCGCGTCGCCGGGCCCGACCACGACGACCTCGCCGGCCCGGTCCGGCGGCCGGCGCCAGACGCGGCCCTGGCCCGCGGTGACGTACCAGATCTCCTCCACGGTCCGATGGCGAACGGGCCGGGAAACCCTGCCCGCGGCCAGCCGGACCAGGACCAGGCTGGCGCGCTCGCCGTCGCCGATCTTGAAGTAGACCTCCGACCCGTCCGGAGCGATCGCGTCTGGCGCCATCGCGCCCGAATGGTAGCCAGCTCAGCTGGAGCTGTGCTGCTCGTTGCTCGGCGGCACGGGCCAGGTCTGGTCGGTGAAGACGATGAAGCGGCGAGTCGCCCAGGCACCCGCCCAGGTCGGCCAGCAAGTGGTCAGGGTCAGGTGCCGGCCCGGCCCCTGGACCAGGATCGTGCGGTCGTCGGGCTGAACGATGCGGGTGCCGGTGACGGCGTACTTGAAGGTGCCATAGCGGGTCTCGACGTCGATCTCGTCGCCTCTGGCGAGCTGCGGGAAGTCGATCCAGTAGACGTTGTGCGCGGCCACTCCGACCATCCCGGCCTGGCCCGGCCAGGGCGTCTCCGGGTAATGACCGGGGCTGCTGTAGAGGACCGTCAGGTCGACTCCTTCTTTGACGGCCGAGTAGTAGTCCAGCCGCGGCACCCGGATCGCGAAGTCGACGCCGTCGACGGGCTTCATCAGGTCGGGTGGTGGTACCGAGGAGGCCGCCGGCGGGGGCGGCGCCTGGTGGGCGAGCTGGGCGCGCCAGCCGTCGGTCAGGCGCTGCTGCTCGCGGACGCCGGCCAGCATGCCGAAGGCAAAGTAGGCGATCAGGACCAGCCCTGCGAACAGGCAGACCAAGGCGGTCAGCTGCAGCGTCCGGTCGACGAGGAGCCTGGCCTCCCGCTGCGGTCCTGCTCGGCGGGTGGGTCTCACGATCGCCACCTGTAGGTTCTCCCCATACCGTTGAGTGGTAGAAAAGCTGTATCGAACGCTATCATGTTTTCCAGCGGCGTGTTACGGGTATGTCATTCGGAACGGATCTCGACGGTATAACGTTAAAGCGCAGTCTTCATAGCAAGACCAAGCAATTGGAGGTTTTCATGGCGATGGGACCAGTCGAGGAAGAGCGCTGGGAGCGCGTCGACCGCGAACCGGTCGCGGGCGATCCCCGCGTAGATCCCGCCGTTCGCCCGCCCGTGGCGCCGGTGAACCCGGCGTCGTCCGACTACTACTCGCGCAGCACCGTGGTCCGCGGCTATGACCCGCGCTTCGAGCGCGTGGTCTGGTTCGTGGACGCGGTGGTCTGCTCGCTGATCGCGATCCGCTTCTTCATGAAGCTGCTCGGCGCCAGCTACCAGGCCGACTTCGTCCGCTTCATCTACGGGATCACCGGGCCGCTCGTCGCCCCCTTCCGGGGGATCTTCCAGCCGAGTGGCTCCGGCAACTACGTTCTGGAGCCCGAGTCGCTGATCGCGATCGCGATCTACGTCCTGATCGGGTGGGGCCTGGTTGCTCTGATCAGGATCATGAGCACGCCCCGGAGCCGCCCGGTCGTCTAGGTAGGGCCGCCAAGCCCAGGCTCGACGGCGCCGGAGATCGCCTCGATCTGCGGCGGTGTCAGCTTGGCGTCATTTCGGTTACATCCCGCCTATCCCTAGTTCGGAGCGCGGAGATTCCTTAACCGCCCGTTGGCGGATTGTCTGCGGGCCTTCAATCTTCCTTACCGTCTCGGTCTCTCTATTCCCGCCGTCGCTTGGCAGGTTCACCTCCCGACACACAGGCCGGCGCACCCTGCGCGGCCTGAATCCTGGAGGTGACCTCTCTCTTGACTTCAATCCTGAAAGGCCTCGCGGCGATCTTCGCGGTGGTCATGGTGAACCACTCCGGCGCCCACCTGGCCGTCACCGGCAAGCCGGTCCATGCGCCTTCGCCCGCCAAGTCGTCGCAGCCGGCCGCCACCGCGCCCGACACCAGCAACACCGATCTCTACAGCTGGATCCACGGCTACAACCCGAAGCCGTACTTCCCTCCGCCTCCGCCCACCCCCGACCCGGCCCAGGAGGCCCCGGCTGACAACCAGCCGATCAGCCAGCTGCCCATCGCCGCCCATCCCGCCCCCGCGCCTCCGCCCGTGGTGATCGGCTCGACCCAGCAGGCCTACATCAACGGCGACCGCGCAGGCGCCGGCCTGGGCCCCCTGACCTGGAACTCCTGCCTGGCCGGGATCGCGTACCAGAATGCCGCCCGGATGGCGAACCAGGGCTTCATCTCGCACGCCGGCGGCCCCAGCCAGGACCTCGGCTGCGGGCTCGGGAACCGCGCCGGTGAGAACGTCGGCTACTGGTCGGGCGGCGTCAACGACGCACAGCTCAACAGCATGTTCATGAACAGCTCCGGCCACCGGGCCAACATCATGGGTCCCTACCACTACGTCGGAACCGCCTGGGTCGTCGCCCGCAACGGCTACGCCTACATCGCGGTGGAGTTCAGCTAGCAGCTCCTCGCTTCGGACAAAGAGGCGAGCCCGGGTCCCCGCCCACGGCTCGCCTCTTCTTTTTGTTAGGTTCGAGCCGAGCGGCGGGTATCACTACTGCGCTGAATGGTCAAGAAGATCGGAACCGACTGGGGCTTGAATGTGCGGATGGCCCTGACCCTGTTCCTGCTCGCCTGCCTCTACCTCGCCTTCATGGCGGCCCTGGCCGTCTTCCACGTCAACTTCTTCCTGATCCTGATCGTCGCGGGCGTCCTGCTGGTGGCCCAGTACTACTTCTCCGACCAGCTGATCCTGCTCTCCATGGGAGCCAAGGAGGTCTCCGAACAGCAGGCGCCGGAGCTTCATGACATGGTCGGCCGGCTGGCGGCGATGACCGGCCTGCCCAAGCCGCGGGTGGCGATCATCGACACGCCGGTGCCCAACGCGATGGCCACCGGGCGCAACCCAAAGCACTCCCTGGTCGCCGTCACCACCGGCATCCTGCAGACCCTGGACAACGAGGAGCTGGAGGCGGTGCTGGCGCACGAGATGAGCCACGTGATCCACCGCGACATGCGGGTCATGGCCATGGCCAGCTTCTTCGCCACCGTCGCGTCCTTCATCGTCCAGTCCGGCCTCTGGGGCGGCCTCTACGGCGGCTACGGTGGCGACCGGGAGGACCGTGACCGCGGCAGCTCCTTCATCTTCATCTTCCTGGTCTCGGTGGTCGTCTGGGCGATCAGCTTCGTGCTCATCCGCACCCTGAGCCGCTATCGCGAGTACTCGGCCGACCGCGGCTCGGCGATCATCACCGGCCAGCCTTCGAAGCTGGCCTCCGCCCTGGTCAAGATCAGCGGGCGCATGCAGCGCATCCCGGACGCCGACCTGCGCTCGGTCGAGGCCGGCAACACGCTGATGATCTTCCCCGCCGTCAGCCGGGGCTCGATCTCGGAGATCTTCTCGACCCACCCCTCGCTGGAGCACCGGCTGGCCAAGCTCCAGGAGATGGAAGCCAACCTCGCCCGTTGAGAGAACCGACCGCTAAAGTCCCCGCTTAGATTGGGCTTCCTCGACAGCCTCCTCGGGCGCACCCGGCTTCCCAAGTCCAACGAGGACAAGCTCTTCGCCATGAGCACGGCGGCGGTCGGCCTCGAGGCCTCGGCCGGGATCAAGCCGGCCGGGCGGGCTGGCATCGTCTTCAAGCGCCTTCCCCCCGGCCGCTTCGACCAGTTGCACAAGGCCCTGCTCGACCTTCTCAAGCTGCAGGGCGAAGGGGACGGGTTGACGGTCGAGGACAAGACCGACGATCTCGGCTTCGACTGGCTCATTCTCGCCGGCGCCGACTTCGAGGACGCCATCGCCGCCATCCACAGCGCCGCCACCTCCCTGCTCGAGGAAGGGCTGGGCGACCTCCTGCTGGCGGTCGCCTTCCGGTTCGAGCGCGAAGGCAGGCCCGAGTACTGGATCTACGCCTACAAGCAGGGGACCTATTACCCCTTCGTTCCCGTCGGCGACCACCAACGGGACAACGCCGAGGAGCTTCGCCTGTCCGCGCTGGGGAAAGCCGAACTGCCCGTCGAGCCGGTGCTGGAGCGCTGGTACGCACTCTGGGGAATTCCGGTTTGAGGGGGGACGTCCCCCCTGTCGGCCGTGCTCGGCGAAGCCCGCGCGCGGCCTACCCCCCTGGTCTGAAACGCCTGCGGCAGGACCTGGCCGAGCTCTACGGCTTCCACTTCAAAGACCCCCGCCGCGAGCGCCTCTTCATCTCCTCCCTGAGCTTCCTGGTCACCTGGATCGTGGTCCGGGTCATCGTCCACCTGATCCGTGCCGGGGTCGGACCCTTCCACAACGTCAGTGCCGGCGGCACCCACATCCATCACCTGGTCTGGGGGATCCTGCTGCTGCTGGTGGCCGGCTACCTGGCCCAGCTGGAGGCCAACGACAGCGACCGGCTCCGCTTCTTGGTCGCGGTCCTTTTCGGGGTTGGGGCCGCCCTTACGCTCGACGAGTTCGCGCTCTGGTTCTTCCTGGCCGACGTCTACTGGGCCCGCCAAGGAAGGGACAGCGTCGACGCCGTGATCGCCTTCTTCGGGCTCTTGAGCCTGGGCATCTGGGGTGGTCCCTTCCTGCGCGAGCTGACCCGCCGCTTCGTCCGCCGGCCCGCCCTCGCAAATTAGTACGGCGGCGTACGTTGACGCAGTATGCCGCAGTGTGTCATAATGCTTGTGAACCCCGAAATCCGAGATTGAAGAGAGGGAAAAAAGACCACGCTTATGGCTGTTGACATCAAGAAGGCTGTCGAAGACGCTGCCGAGACCACCGTCGAGACCGGCGTGAGAGGCGCCGACCTCCTCAGCGGCACCGCAGCGACGGTCGCCGACAGCGTTTCCCGGGCCGTCACGCACCCGGTTCGCGAGGCTCGCAAGCTGGAGCGCCGCGGCGCCCAGGCCAACAAGCGGCTCTCCCACGACGTCGCCGAGCTGTTCGACGACACCGAGGACGCGATCGAGGCCGTCATGCCCGAGAAGGTCGCCCTGCTGGGAATCCACGCGATCAAGCGACGGGCGCGCCGCACGGACCTGATCGGAGATGTCGCCTACCGGACCCTTGAGGTCATCAACGGCGGCCTGGAGACGGTCCTGCGGACGCTCAACCGCTTCGAGAACGCGACCGAGCCGCCGGTGCGGCTGGCCGCCGCCCGCGGCCGCTCGGCGAGCCCGGCACGCCGCTCCACGAAGACCCGCGCGACGGGTCGCATCCGCCGGACGGCCCGCCGCCGAAAGACCGCCTAAGCAACCGAAAAAACCCCCGCAGGTGGAGAGCCGCGCAGCGAGCGCGGCTCTTCACACGTTTGCTGGCAGAATTTCCCGCCGTGGGGCTGCTGCTCGCCTTCGTCGCCATCTCGCTCCTGCTGGCCGTCACGCCTGGGCCCGACATGGCGCTGGTGACCAAGAACGCGCTCGCCCACGGGCCCCGCGGCGTGCTCCTGACCACGACCGGCATCGCCTTCGCGCTCGTCCTCTGGGTGACCGCGACGGCGATCGGACTGGCCGCCGTCCTCAAGGCGTCGACGACGCTCTTCTACGCGATCAAGCTCGCGGGCGGGGCCTACCTCGCCTACCTCGGCATCCGGGCCTGGCTGGCCAGCCGCAAACAGCCCGGCGACCTGCTGGAAGGGGTCCGTTCGGCGCCGGCCGGGTCGATCCTCCGTCAGGGCTTCCTCAGCGCCGGGACCAACCCCAAGCTGGGCGTGCTCTTCGTCACCTTCCTGCCCCAGTTCGTCGATCCCCGCCGGCCGCTGCTGGAGCAGCTGCTGCTTCTCGGGGCGATCTTCGCGGTGATCGGCTGGTCCTGGATGAACGTCTACGGCCTGCTGGTGGTGAGGATCCGCGACCTCATCACGTCTCCCGGCGTCCGGCGCTGGATGGACCGGGTCACCGGGACGGTCCTGATCGGCTTGGGCTTGCGCCTCGCGCTGGAGCGCGCCTAGGCGCTCAGGCGGAGCGGGCCGTCGCCCGGGTCACAACCTCTTCCAGCTCCGGCTCCGCGAGAAGTATCTTCCGCTCCAGCTCGTCCTCGACCAGGTGCGCCTGCTCCAGCGGCACCTCGGGCGCCATCTCGACCACCACGTGGGCGGTGATCCGCCCGTGCCGCGAGCTCAGCTCGACGTCCTGGCAGCGCAGCACCTCGGGCTGCTCGGCGACTATCCGCCGGATTCGGTCCGCCAGCTCGGTGCGGGCCGCAGTCACGTCCCGCCCGGCGACGACGTCCGGCTCCAGCGGCTCCAGGTGGATGTCGACGCGGCTCGCCTCCGGCAGCTCCCGGCGGAGCTCCTGCTCCAGGTTCGCGGAGTGCTCTTCGGCCTCGTCCAGCGGCATCTTGGAGGGCAGCTTGGCGTGGAGCGTCAGGTGCAGCGAGCCGTCGCCCTCCTGCTCGACGGTTACGTTGTGGATGTCCTTGAAGCCGCCCAGCCGGTCGGCCGTGGCGTGCACCCGCTCGACCAGGTTCGCCTGCTCCGGCTGGCCCTCGACCGCCAGGAGAAGGTCAAGGTCCGGCAGCTCCTTGGAGACAGCCCGCTGGACCTGGTCCGTCAGCGTCTGGGCGCCTTCGACCGAAAGCGTGCGCCGGGTGGAGACGCGGGCGTCCGCGAGCAGCCTGCCGCCCGAACGCCGGACCCGGACCGAGCGGACCTCGCGGACGCCATGGACCTCGCCGATGGCCTTGCGAAGCCCGGCCTCGACGCCCGTCGGAGCCCTGTCCATGAGCTCGTCGCCGGCCTCGCGGAGGATCCGGATGGCGGTGACCCCGATCAGGCCAGCCACCAAGAGGGCGGCCACCGAGTCGGCCCAGGGATAGCCGAGCCGGACCGCGACCAGCCCCACCAGTACCCCGAATGAGGAGAGGACGTCCGCCACCCGGTTCTGCGCGTCCGCGGCCAGCGCGTCGCTGCCTGCCGCCCGGCCTGCCCAGCGCAGGACCACCGCGCGGACGCCCTCGACCAGCATCGCCGCCACCAGCAAGCCCATCGCGTAGTAGCTGGCGTCCACCCGCGCGCTGTTGGCCAGCAGGCGGTGAATGCCCTCCAGGGCGATGCCGCCCGCGGTCAGGGTCAGCAGGATGCCCTCCGTGTAGGCGGCCAGGTTCTCGACCCTCCCGTGCCCGTAGAGGTGCTCCGCGTCGGCCGGACGGCGAGCGGTCCGCACGGCAACCAGGGCAAAGGCCGAGGCGACCACGTCGAGCCCGGAGTGGGCGGCCTCGCTGATGATTCCGAGGCTCCCGGTCAGGATCCCCACCACGAGCTTGGCGAGGCAGATGACCGCGCCGACCAGCAGCGACCCGAGCGCCACCTGCTGGGGGCGGCGCGAGGAATCGAGCACCGAGGCGCCGCGCCTTGGCTCGCTCAGCCGGCCGCGCCCGCGCCGACCCAGTCCAGGATCCGGCCCGCGATCTCCTCGCCGGCGTCCTCCTGGAGCATGTGCGAGGCGCCGGCGATGGTCTCCATGACGCCGTGGGCGCCGGGCAGCAGTCGCGCGAAGCGCTCGCCCACCGCCGGCTGGAAGACGGGGTCCTGGTCGCTGAAGAGAACCAGGGCGGGTACGTCCCAGCGACGCAAATCCTCGCGCACCCGCGCCATCTCCTCCGCGCCCGGGTCGTCCGCCTTGATCGGGACCAGCAGCGGAAAGGCTGCGACGCCCGCCTTCGACTCCCGGGTCGGCCAGGGCGCCTCGTAAGCGGCCAGCGTCGCCTCGTCGAGCTCGGTCGCGGAGCTCATCTGCATGACCCTGCCGACCTCCATGTCCAGCCCGACGCGCTCGGCGAAGTTTCGCCACCGGAGGAAGCCCTCGGTCGGCCAGCCGGCGCCCGGAGAGAAGAGGCCGGTGTTCAACACCACCAGGCGGGCGAAGCGGTCTTGCATCTCGGTGGCGGCCCGTAGGCCGATCGGCCCGCCCCAGTCCTGGACCACCACCGTGACCCCACGCAGGTCGAGGTTCTCAACCACCCGTTTGATCGACTCGGTGTGGCGGTCGAAGGAGTACCAATTCTGGTCGGTGGGCTTGTCGGAGCGGCCAAAGCCCAGGTAGTCGGGCGCGATGACCCGGAAGGCGGTGGCCAGCGGCGGGATCATCTTCCGATAGAGGTAGGACCAGTCCGGCTCGCCGTGGAGCAGCAGGATGGGGTCGCCGTGACCCTCGTCGAGGTAGTGCATGCGCAGGCCGTCGACGGTCAGGTAGTGGGGCTCGAACGGGTAGCCGGGCAGGTTCTCGAAGCGCTCGTCCGGAGTCCGGTAGACGTCCATGGCAGCTCTCCCCTTCAGGTTTGCTCTTTGGGCAGCAGGACATCCTCGGCGGGCTGGCTCGCCGAAGGCGAATCCACGGTCGGGTTGAGAGCCATCTCGGCCATCAGGTGGCCGGCCATCAGGTAAGGCGACACCGCCTTGTTGGCCCCGGCCAGCTCCAGGCGCCGGATCGAGCCCGGTTGGCCCGCCCGGGCGACGATCCACAAGCGGGGATTCAGGGCCCTCGCGATGAGGGTGATGTAGACGCTCCGCTCGTCGGAGTCCACGGCGCTGATCAGCCCCCGCGCGTGCTCGATGCCGGCTTCCTTCAGGATCTGCTCGTCGGCAGCGTCGCCCTCGATGTGGAGGCGACTCTCGTGGCGCAGGCGCTCAACCGCCTCCGGGTTGTTGTCGATCACGACGTACGCGTGGTTGGATTCCTGGAACTCGCCGACCACCTGCGTGCCCATGCGGCCGTAGCCACAGACGATGAAGTGGTCGCGGAGCTCGCTGACCTGCCTCTGCAATCGACGCACTCTCCTGAACTCGAGGAAGTGGCCCTCACTGAGCGTCTCCGCGAAGACGCCGAAGCCGTAAAGCATGGTACCGACGCCGCTGACGATCAGCACCGAGGTGAAGACGCGGCCCGCGGTTCCCAACGGGTGGACCTCGCTGAAGCCCACCGTCGAGATGGTGATGATCGTCATGTAGAACGCGTCGAAAGGGCTCCAGCCCTCGACCAGCATGTAGCCGCCGGTGCCGAAGACGATGATCACGGCCAGCAGCACCACCGGCAGCCGGAAGCGGCCGAAGGGGTTCTCGACGCCCGCCCGGATCACGCCCGCGTCAGGGTGCGGCCCAGGAGCCGGGACAGCTCGGTCTCGCTGCCGCAGCGATTCTCGAGGTTGACCTGGAAGAGGACGAGGAGGTCTTCGGGCTGGCGCTTGCGCAGCGTTGGAGCGTCGGGTGAGACGCCCGCCTTCACCGCCTCCAGGGTCGGCAGCGGCTCGACCTTGAGGCGCGTCGCCTTCAGGCGCAGGTCGGAGTCCTTGGAAAGTCCCTCCCGCGCCTGGTCGAGCAGCTCCCGAAAGCGCTTGCCGGTCACCCGGACCGGCGCCGGGCGCTTCTTCGAAAGCTGGGCGGCGCGCCGGAAGGCGTCGTCGCTGGCTCCCGGCAGGCCCGTGTAGCGGTTGATGCAGCCGAGCAGCCACCAGGCCTCGGCGTCCTTCGGCTTCCGCTCACAGGCCGCCTGGGCGACCTCCAGCGCATCGTGCATCTCGCCGGCCTGGTAGAGCGCCCGCGCCTCCTGAAGCAACTCCATGGGCGCGGCTACTCTAACCCTCCATGCGACTGTTCCGCGCCCAGCCCAGGATCGCCCTGGCCGGTGCCGAGGAGGCGGCGGCGATCGCCGGGCTTTACTCGCGAGCCTGGGACCGCCACCGCGGCCGGCTCGACGAGCGCCTGATCGCCGACCAGACGCCGGCGGCCGAGGAGGTCTCAGCCTGGCTGAACGGCGGCTTCGAGGTGTTCACCGCCAGCCTCGAAGGCGCGCTCGCGGGCGTCGTCCGCTGCAGCTTTCCAACCGGCACCTGCATGGTCGACCGGATGGCCGTGGACCCCGACCGGCACAATGCGGGCGTCGGCAGGGCCATGGCGGAGCACGCCATTGCGCGCGCACGCCGGGCAGGCGTGACCAAGGTCTGGGTGCAGGCGACGCCGAAGCTGGAGGACGTCGTCCAGCTCTACCGCTCGCTCGGCTTCCGCGAGTCGGGCCACCTCCGCGCCCATTATTGGGGCGAGGACGTGACCCTCATGGAGCTGCCGCTGTGACGCCGGTGCTGACGACCGAGCGCCTGATCCTGCGCGGCGCGGCCGAGACCGACGTGCCGGCACTGCTTCGCTTCTTCGACGAGAACCGCGCGCACATGGCGCCCTGGGAGACGTCGCGGCCCGAGGGCTTCCACACCGAGGAGTTCTGGCGCGTGCAGGTCGCTCGCCACCGGCGCGCGTTCGACGACGGCACGGCGCTGATGCTGTTCCTGTTCCCACGCAGCGACCCGCGCGAAGTTTACGGGCAGGTGTCGTTCACCTCCATCGTGCGGGGGCCGGCGGAGATGTGCATGGTCGGCTACGCCCTGGCCGAGAAGGCCCAGGGCCACGGTTACATGCACGAGGCTTTGCGGGCGTCGATCGACTACGTCTTCGCGGAGCTCAACCTGCACCGCGTCAATGCCGCCCTGATGCCGCACAACCTGCGCAGCAACGCCGTCCTGCGCCGGCTGGGCTTCACTGTCGAGGGCTACGCGCGCGATTACCTGTTCATCGATGGCGCCTGGCGCGACCACGTGCTGACCTCGCTGCTCAACCCGAGCTGGAAATCCCCGGACTAGCTAGGCGTTCCAGGAGTGAATTGAGCACCGGGTAGAGGCCCTCGGCCGAGCGCACGGCACTGGCGTCGAGGCCCCACTCGCGCTTTGTCAGCAGGAACGGGTGGAGCTGCTCGCCGCCCGCCGAACCATGACCGCCCACCTGGTTCTCGAAGTTGACCTGGCGCCCGTCCCGGTAGCGGCCGAAGACGACCAGGTCGCCGGAGTTGGGGAAGGAGTTCAGGCGCTGGAGCTGGGCGGTCAGGACCCCCGGCTCGTCGAGGCGGGAGAGGAACTCGCGGGCCTCCGGACCCAGCGGGAAGCTCTTCTCGCCGGTGAGGAGGCGACCCACCTCTCCGTCCTTTACAAGCACGCAGTCGACCCGGTCGAGGCCGGCGACGCGGGCCACCAGCGACGGGAAGCGCCGCTCGATCTCGGCCAGCTCCAGGCGGCCGGGCAGGTCGGTGAAGTAGACGTGCGCGAGACCGCCCGAGTAGGTGATGGCGACCTTCCCGGCCGGCGGCTCTGAGCTGGCCGGGTGTCTGCCGCCCCGATGCTCGGTGACCTCCTGGTCCGGCAGCCACTCGGCGACCAGCTCTCCGAGGGTGCGGCCGTCGTTCGCGTTGAACGGTTCGCACTCGACCTGGCCGTGGTCCGAGAGAACGACCAGCTCGTAGCGGACGTCGGGATTGTCGAGCCGCGCCTGCGCCACCCAGCGAACTGTGCTGTCGAGGTAACGGAGGATGCGCCGGGCCCACTCGTCACCGGGACCGAAAGCGTGGGCGGCCTCGTCGAACGTGTAAAAGCAGGAATAGATCACGGGCAGGCCCTCGGCCATCGCCTGCCGGGTTGCGAAGCGCGTCAGGTGGTGCACGACGCACTCGTGGAAGAGGTCCGCGAAGACGTAGGCCTGGCTCGCCCGCCGCCTGGCCAGTCGCGCCCCCGCGTACCTGGCCAGGATCCCGAAGCCTGCGCGGCCCGCATGTCGCAGCCAGTGGTAGACGACGACCGGGTTGGTCAGGAAGGGGACGATCACGCGCCGGTCCGGGTGCTGCTCGTGATGCTCCGTGTAAGCCGGTCCGAAGCGGTCGTCCGCGCCGGCCCGGTAAAGGGCTGCGATGCACGCACCTCCCGTGGTCAGCGGCCGCCGGCCCTTGAAGTAGCGCTCTGCGACCAGCTCGAAGGTCCCGCCGGCTCCGAAGCCGATGACCGCGCCCAGCTCCTTGTCCCACCAGCGATAGGAGGGAATGTTCGAGCTGTCGCCGTAGAGGATCCCCGCCTGCGCGAACGGTGTCGTGGACGGCACTCCGCAGCGGTACGGCTGCGCCTGGTAGCCCTCCTCCGCCAACAGCTTGGCGACGAAGGGCATCGCGCCGGCGGCGACGGCCCGCTCCAGGAGCGCGTGGCTGACGCCGTCGAGGTGGAGGATGACCAGGCCCCGACGACTCATCCTCGGCCTACCCGACCTGCCGCTCAGCCGGAGGTCGATCCGCCCTCGAGGCCGGGCTCGACCATGGTCGCCGGGTCCAGCACCTTGTCGAGGGTCGCCTCGTCGAGCCCCTTCTCGCGGGCCAGCTCGCGGATCGTTCTGCCCGACCTTCCGGCCTCCTTGGCGATCCTGGCTGCCTCGTCGTAGCCGAGGACCGGCGCCAGCGCCGTCGCCAGCATGAGGCCCTTCTCAACCGTTTCCGGGCCGCGCGCCGTGGCCTCGATGCCGTCCACACAGCGGGCGGCGAAGTTGTTGGCGGAATTCGTCAAGAGGGAGATGGACTCCAGCGCCGTGACGCCGCCCAAGGGCATCATCACGTTGAGCTCGAAAAAGCTGCCCGACTGGCCGCAGAGGGTCACCGTCAGGTCATTGCCGATGACGCGGGCGCAGGCCATGGTCAACGACTCGACGATGACGGGGTTGACCTTGCCGGGCATGATGCTGCTGCCCGGCTGCACCTCGGGCAGGTTCAGCTCCCCGATCCCGGCTCGCGGGCCGCTGCCCATCAGCCGGAGGTCACCGGCGATCTTCCAGAGGCTGACCGCGATCGTCTTGAGGCGGGCGTGGGCCGAGACGAGCGCGTCCAGCGTCGCCTGGGCGTGGAAGTGGTTGGAGCTCTCGCGGAGGGCGAGGCCCGTCGCCCGCGACAGCCGCTCACAAACCCGGGCGGCGAACTCGGGGTGGGAATTGATGCCGGTGCCCACGGCGGTCCCGCCCAGGGCCACCTCGGCCAGGTCCGCCAGCGCCTGCTCGGCGCGGCGCTCGCTCTCCTCCAGCTGACCCGCGTAGCCCTTGAACTCCTGGCCGAGGCGGATCGGCGTCGCGTCCGGCAGGTGCGTCCGTCCCGTCTTGATGATGGGCATGACCTGTTCGGCCTTGGTGTCCAGCGACAGCTGCAGCCGCCCCAGGGCGGGCCGGAGCTCCTATTTGATCACCAGCCCGGAGGAAAGGTGGATGGCGGTCGGGATGACGTCGTTGGAGGACTGGCACTTGTTGACGTGGTCGTTGGGATGGACCTCGCCGTCGCCCAGGATCTGGTTGGCGCGGGTTGCGATCACCTCGTTGGCGTTGGTGTTGGTCGAGGTGCCCGAGCCCGTCTGGTAGATGTCGATCGGGAACTCGGCGTCCCATCTGCCCTCGGCCACCTCGCCGGCTGCCTGCGCGATGGCCCGCGCCAGCTCGGGCGGGATCAGTCCCAACTCGCCGTTGACCTCGGCCGCAGCCTGCTTGATCAGCCCGAGGGCCCGAATGAAGCGGCGCGGGAAGCGGATGCCCGAGATCGGGAAGTTCTGAACGGCGCGCATCGTCGAGGCGCCATAGAGCGCATCGGCCGGGACCTTCATCTCGCCCATCGAGTCCTTCACGGTTCGGCTGTCTGCCACGAAGGGAAAGTCTAGGAAGTTCGCCTAGGCGGTCTCGAAATCGGTCAGGAGCTCACGATCGTGCGGGTAGGTCAGCCGCTCCCTGGCTTCCGGGACCGTCAGCCAGAGCAGCCGGTCCACCTCGTCCGAAGGGACGAAGCGTCCCGACTCGGGGTGCATCAGCCAGTAGCTGACCACCTTCGGGCGGCCGCGCCGGTCGACGTACTCGGACCTGCCCAGGGGCCGGACCAGGCTCGCCCGCCAGCCTGTCTCCTCGGCCACCTCCCTGATCGCCGCCGCCTCCAGCGTCTCCCCCTGGTGGAGCTTCCCCTTCGGGAAGCTCCAGTCGTCGTAGGCCGGCCGGTGGACGACGGCCACCTCGCTGCGGCCATCCGGCCCGAGCCGCGCCAGGACGCCGCCCGCCGCGCGGACGATCTCCGGTTGCGCTATCCGCTCAGCCCATCCACTCGCGCAGCCGCTTGCTCTCGAGTGCCGCCCATGCCTTGCGCCACTTCGCGCGCGACTCCTCGGCAGCCACACGCTCCATTGCCGCCAGCTGTCCGGCTACGAAGCTGCGCCGGCCAGAGGTATTCAATCCCCGCAGCCAGGCCTCGGCGGTGACGCTGTCCTGGTGGTCGCCGAGCACCGTCTGCAGCTCGGCGGCGGCCTTGGCGAATTGTGCGGCCGGCTTGCCGACCACCGGGGCGACGGCCTCGGCCGCGTACCGAGCCCGCTTGGCGAGGATGCGGACCCGGTGCAGCTCGGCGTCGGCCGGCTCTCCGGGCAGCGCCTGGACGGCCTTGCGGAGCTTCCGCCAGGGGCGGCGCGCAAGCTCGCCGGCGACCTGCTCGGCAGCCATCGTCGCCACCTCGTTCAGAGGCGGAAGGCGTGCCAGCTGCACCAACCGGTCGAGGAGGTCCAGGTAGCGCTCGGAGTCCATCAGCGCCAGCGCCGCGACGCGCTTGCTCGCGATCTCCTCTTCGAGCCTGCGGACAAGCTCGCCCGCCAGCCGCCTGTCGCCCGGCGGAAGCGCCTCGGCGCGACCTCGCAGCCGCTCCTCGAGCACCTCGCCGTCGCGGACCGCTCCCAGCGCTCCGCCCAAAGCCTTGAGGTCCTCGCTCAGCGACCCCAACGCCTCGACGTCGAGGAGCTTGGCGAAGGTTCGCAGGTTGGAGCGCAGCCGGCGGACGGCGACGCGGGCCTGGTGGACGTGCTCGGGGTCGCTGCCCAGCCTGACTCCCGGGTCGTGGCGGAGCAGGGCGGCGACCGATTCCTGGACCGCGTGCGCCAGCAGCTCGCCGGCCGTCGCACCAGTCGACACCGGTCGCGGATCCACCTCCGGAGGCGCGGCGGCCCGCGGCCCGAGAGCGCGGACGTGCTTCGGCGTCCCGTCCGTCGCTCCCGCGCCCCCTTCTTCGAGCCGGCGCCGGAGTGGTTCCAGCAGCTCGTCGCCGGCCTCCGCGAGCTCGATCTCGATCTCCCGGAAACGGCCCGCCACCCGGCGGCCCTCGAGCACGGTCACCTCGTCGTCGACGACCTCCGCCAGCTTTCTGCCTTTCGCTCTCAGCCGCGTGATGCGCCTGCGGGTCGAGAGGCGGGCCACGGGCTCGAGTGGCGCGTGTCGGACGTAGGCCCGGACCACCGCCAGAGCGGCGGCTGGGGCCTTCCCGGCGCCGCCGGGAAAGGTCAGCTCGGTCCGTTCCAGCAAGGGCCCCGTCGCCGAGGTCGGGAGCTTCAGCGTCCAGCCCTCGCCGGAGCGGTGGCGAAGGCTGCACCCCCAACGGGCCAGCCGCAGGTCCGGGGTGTCGTGGTAGATGGTCTGCATCCGTACGAACTCCGGCTGTTCGGCCTCCACGCCGGGCAGGATCCCGTCGAGATCGGGCAGCTGGAACCCCGGCCCGGCCGAGAGCTTGAGCTCGCGCTCAACCATGGCGGCCCTGGCTAATCAACGCCGCCGGCGGCTCGCTCTCGTGCCTGCTCCATGAGGATCTGCTGGGAGTTGACGCCCGCCTTGGTCGGGACCTTGGTCCAGCCGCCGTCGGCGCCCAGCTCCCAGGCCAGGACGTCATCCTCCAGCGAGATCTCCAGCATCTCTTCGAGGCGGGCGCAGAGGCCGGCCTCGAAGACGGGGACGACGGCCTCGACGCGCCGGTCGAGGTTGCGCTCCATCAGGTCGGCCGACCCGAGGTAGAAGTTCACGCCGCGCTTCTCATTGCCGAAGCGAAACAACCGGGAGTGCTCCAGGAAGTGGCCGACCAGGGAGCGCACGCGGATCGTCTCCGAGAGGCCGGGCACGCCCGGCCGGAGGCAGCAGATGCCACGCACGATGAGGTCGATCTCGGCTCCTCCCGCCGACGCCCGGTAGAGCGCCTCGATGATCTCCGGGTCGACCAGGTTGTTGACCTTGATCACGATCCGGCCCTTGGGGCCCCTGCCCTCGCGGTCGATCAGCTCCAGGATGCTCGAGCGCAGGGTGGTCGGAGCGACCAACAGCCGGCGGTACTTGCGCTGCCGGCTGTACCCGGTCAGGAGGTTGAACAGCTCGCTGACGTCGTGCCCGAGCTCGGGATCCCTGGAGAGCAGGCCCAGGTCCTCGTAGACGTTGGCCGTGGTGGGGTTGTAGTTGCCGGTCCCGATGTGGACGTAGTGGCGGATCCCACTGCCCTCCTGGCGCACGACCAGGCTGACCTTGGCGTGGGTCTTCAGCCCGACCAGCCCGTAGACGACGTGGACGCCGGCCTCCTCCAGCGCCTGGGCCCACTCGATGTTCGCCTGCTCGTCGCCGCGCGCCTTCAACTCGACCAGCGCCACCACCTGCTTGCCCAGCTCGGCGGCGTGCACGAGCGCCTTGGCGATCGGGCTGGCGGCCGAGGTCCGGTAGAGCGTCTGCTTGATGGCCAGCACCTTCGGGTCCCGGGAGGCCTGGTCGATGAGGGCTTCGACCGAGGTCGTGAAGGAGTCGTAGGGGTGCTGGACGAGCAACTCACCGCCGCGTATCACCGAGAAGATGCCGGCCGGCTCGGCGTGCGTGCCGCGCAGCCGGGCCTGCGTCACGGGGGTCCAGGGCGATGACTTGAGGTCGGGCCGGTCGAGCTCGTAGAGGGCTCCGAGCCCTCCCAGGTCGAGCAGGCCGGGCACCTCGTAGACGTCCTGCCAGCCCAGCTCGAGCTCGCGAACGAGGAGATCCCGGATGGCCTCCGGGAGGGCGGGATCCACCTCCACCCGGACCGCCCGGCCCTGGCGGCGCCGGCGCCGGAGCTCGGTCTGGACGGCCGAGAGGAGGTCCTCCGCCTCGCTCTCGACCAGGTCGAGGTCGGCGTCGCGGGTGATCCGGAAAGCATGGTGATCGACCAGCTCCATACCCGGGAAGAGGGACTGCAGGTTGAAGGCGATCAGCTGCTCCAGGGGTAGGAACCCGGCGCCGTCGGGCAGCTCCGTGAAACGCGGCAGCAGAGGCGGGACCTTGACCCGCGCGAAGCGCTCGACCCGGCGCAGCGGATCGCGGACGATCACGGCCAGGTTCAGGGAGAGGCGGGGGATGTAGGGGAAGGGATGTGCCGGGTCGACCGCGAGGGGGGTCAGGACCGGGAAGATGTGGCGCCGAAACTCGGCCGCCAGGTGCTTCCGCTGGTCCTTGGTCAGCGAGTCCGCGTCGCGGATCCGGACCCCCGCCGCGTCGAGCCCCGGCAGCAGCTCCTGGTTGAAGAGCCGCATCTGACGGTCGATCAGCCCCTCCACGCGGCGGCGGATCGCGCGCAGCTGGTCGGCCGGGCTCATGCCGTCGGGCGCGGTCGTCGGCACCGCCGCCAGCACCTGCTCCTGGAGGCCGGCGACGCGGATCTGGAAGAAGTCGTCCACGTTGTTCGAGAAGATGGCCAGGAAATGGACCCGCTCCAGCAGCGGCAGCCGGCGGTCCTCCGCAATTGCCAGCACCCTCTCGTCGAAGTCGAGCCGGGAAAGCTCGCGGTTGAGGTAGGGAGGTGGCTCGCGGTCGCCGATCGTCTGCAGAGCTAGCTGGGCGCGGGCCACGAAAGGATGCTACCGCCCTATTCTCGCCCGGTGAGGTTGGCGGCGGTCGATGTCGGCAGCAACACCGTCCACCTGTTGGTGGCCGAGGTCGGTGGCGCCCGGCCGGAGCCGGTCGCGCACTTCGTGGAGATGCCGGCGTTGGGCGCCGAAGTCGACCGCACGGGTCGGATCGGTCCGGTCAAGACTGAGGAGACGATCGCGGCTCTGCGCTCCGTGATCGGCCAGGCCCGCGAGGTTGGCTTCGAGCACCTCCTGGCCGGCGCGACGGAGGCCGTGCGCAAGGCCGAGGACGGCGCTGATTTCCTGGCTCGGGCCAGCGAGGCGATCGGTGTCCCGCTGCGGCTGATCTCTCCACAGCGGGAGGCGGAGCTCGATTTCCTCGGCGTGGCCGCTCGCCACGCCTCGCGCCGGCAGTGGCTGATGGGCGATCTCGGAGGCGGCAGCACGGAGCTGGTGGTCGCCCGGGGCGGGCGGATCGAGACCTGGCGCACGCTGCCGATCGGCTCCGGGGTGCTGGCTTCGCGATATTTGAGCGACCCGCCCCGGCCGGGGGAGCGGGAGGCGCTTCGCAAGGAGGCCGTCTCTGGGTTGAGCCAGGCGCCGGAATGCGAGCCGGCCAAGCTCGTCTTCACCGGCGGCACGGCCGCCAACCTTCCTCGCATCCTGTCCCCGAAGCGACCGCCGCAGGTGCTCACGACCCAGACCCTGCTGCGCGCCGAGCAGACCCTGGACTCCGAGCCCGCGGCGGTCCTCGAAGGGCGCTTCCGGCTCGAGCCGGGCCGGGTGCAGGCGCTCCGGGCGGGCGTTGAGGTGCTCCTGCTGCTCCTCGACTGGGCCGGCCAGGACCGGCTGCACGTCTCCGTCGAAGGCCTCCGCCAGGGCATGGTGCAGGCGTACCTCGAGAAGGGAGAGGACTGGTGGCGCGAAGGAACTGTCTTGGTGTCACAAGCGATCGGACGGCGGGGCTAAGAGGTTCGAATGGACGCCGTCCTGGAAACCCATGACCTCTCCAAGTCATACGGCTCTCGCCCGGCGGTCAAGAAGCTCAACCTGAGCGTCGGCCAGGGCGAGATCTTCGGCTTTCTCGGTCCCAACGGCGCCGGCAAGACGACCACCATCCGGATGGCGTTGGGGCTGATCCGGCCCAGCGGCGGAACTGTCGAGGTGCTCGGCCAGGATGTCGCCAGGCACGGGGATCGGGTCCTGCCGCGGGTCGGCGCCCTCGTCGAATCCCCCGCCCTTTACCTCTACATGTCGGGCCGCGACAACCTGAAGGCGGTTGGCGACCTCCTCGGAGGCGTGCCCTCGCGGCGCATCGATGAAGTCCTCGAGCTGGTCGGACTGTCCGGCCGGCAGCGGGACCGGGTCAAGACCTACTCGATGGGCATGAAGCAGCGGCTGGGCCTCGCCATCGCTCTGCTCCACGACCCCGACCTCCTGATCCTCGACGAACCCGCAAACGGGCTCGACCCGGCGGGCATCGTGGAGATGCGCGACCTGCTCCGCGGGCTGGCGGCGGAAGGCAAGACCGTCTTCGTCTCAAGCCACGTCCTCGCCGAGGTCCAGCAGATCTGCGGCCGGGTGGCGATCATCAACCTCGGCGAGCTGGTCAAGGTGGCGCGGGTGGCAGAGCTGCTGGAGTCCCAAGGCGAGTTCGTGGTCTTGGTCGAGAACGCCGAGGCGGTGCTCGAGCTGCTCCAGCGCCAGGACTGGGGACGCAGCGCCCGGATGGACGGTGGCAGCCTCATCTGCTCCTCTCCGACGGGGCGCGGCCGCGACCTCGCCCGCTTCCTGGCCGGCGCCGGCCACTGGCCAGACTCCCTGGCCGAGCGACACCAGGATCTCGAGGACATCTTCCTGAGCCTCACCGGGGGAGATCGATGAGCGCCGACACGGCCTCCGTTCGCAGCGTCCCGGCCGAGGCGCTGAGGTCGCCAGGGCCGAGCTTCCTCGGGGTGGTTCGCGGCGAGCTGTTGAAGCTGAGCCGCCAGCGCGCGCTCTGGGCGCTGCTCGCCGGCGGGACCCTGCTCCTGGTCGTGACCGGGCTCGCCCTGCTCACCACCGGCGACCTGGAGACCCGCTACAAGGCCAGCCACGAATCCTTCTTCGCCAACACCTTCGACATCCTGGGCGCGCTCTTCAACACCGGCTCCGGGATCGTCCTGCTCCTCTCCGCGGCGCGGCTCTTCGGGATGGAGTACAGCGGCGGGACGATCCGGATCCTGCTCGCGCGGGGAGTCGGGCGGCTGCAGCTCTACCTCGCCAAGCTGGTCGCCCTGGCGGTCCTCGGAGCAGGACTGCTGGTGGGCTTCACGGCCATCGCCGGCGCGATGATCGCGATCGCGATCCAGTCCTGGACCGGGTCGATCGGCGGTCTCACGTCGCTGCCGCCGGTCAGCGTCGAGCTGCTGAAGGTGATTCTCCTGGTGGCCCTGGTGAGCGTGGGCGTAACCGTGCTGCTGGGCTCGACCGCCGCCATCCTCGGCCGTTCGCTCTCCTTCGGGATGGCCGTGGCGATGGGATTCTTCCCGGCGGACAACTTCGGAACCTTGATCCTCTTCATCCTCCAGCGAGTCACGCACAACGACGCCATCCTGAAGGTCAGCGCCTACTTGCTGGGTCCCAACCTCAACGTCCTGGTCTCGCTGCTGGAGCCCGGTCTCAAGCTGCGCCCGATCTTCGCCTCACCGCTCGTGACCGTCAGTGCCGCCCACGCCTGGACCGTGGTCGGTGTCTACTCCGCGGTGTTCTTGGCCGGCTCCGTCCTCCTGCTCGTTCGCCGAGACGTGCTCGAGTAGCGTCCTCTACCCGCGCAGCCCTGCCGTGTGCAGGATCGCGTACATCACCCAGGCGACCAGGGCCGCGGCCGGTATGGTCACGAGCCAGGCCACGACGATGTTGGCGCCGACGCCCCAGCGCAGGGCCGACATGCGCCGTGCCGCGCCCGAGCCCATGACCGAGCCGGTGATCACGTGCGTGGTGCTGACCGGGAGGCCGAACTGGGACGCGACCTGGATGACGGTCGCCCCGCTGAGCTGGGCGGCGAGTCCGCCCGCGGGATCCATCTTGTAGATCCGCCAGCCGAGCGTCCGGATGATCCGCCAGCCCCCGGCATAGGTGCCGATCGCGATCGCGGTCGCTGAGAGGACCACCACCCAGATCGGGACGGCGAACTTGCTCAGCTGGCCGCTGGCGACCAGGCCCAGGGTGATGGCCGCCATCGTCTTCTGGGCGTCGTTGCCGCCGTGGGAGAAGGAGACGAACGCGCCCGCGACCACCTGCAGGGCGCGAAACCAACGGTTCAGGGGCGCGGGGCGCGCCCGGTGGACGAGCAGCACGATGATCGTCATCAGCACGGCCGCGACCGCGAAACCGATGGGCGGGGAGATCACCAGCGAGGTCAGCTGCTTGGTGAAGGACGACCACTTGATCGCGTTGAGGCTGCCCACCGAGGCGATCCCGGCCCCGGCCAGGCCTCCGATCAAGGCGTGGGTCGAGCTGCTGGGCAGGCCGTAGAACCAGGTCACGAGGTTCCAGGTGATCGCGCCCAGCAGGGCGGCGATGATCACCACCATCCCGGCCTTGAAGGAGAGCGTGCTGGCGATGGTGTTCGCCACCTTGGAGTGAAGGACGAGGACCGTGAACAGCGCTCCGAGGAGGTTGAAGACGGCGGAGAGCAGCACCGCCTGGGTCGCGTTCAGCGCGCGCGTCGAGACCGAGGTGGCGATGGCGTTGGCGGTGTCGTGGAACCCGTTGGTGAAGTCGAACGCGATCGCGGCCGCGATCGTCCCCACCAGCAGGACCTCAAGCATTCTTGATCGAGATGGTCTCCAGGACGTTGGCGGCTGTCTCGCAGCCGTCCATGGTTGCCTCGAGGAGGTCGTAGATGTCTTTCCACTTGACCAGTTCGGCCGGCGAGCTGTCGTCGGTGAAGAGGGCGGCGAGCGCCTCCCTGGTGATCAGGTCGGTCTCGTTCTCCAAGCGGTGGATCTCGATCCAGCGGGGCTCGAGCTCTTTGAAGCCCTCCAGGTCCTCGAGCGCGCGCGACATCACGTCGCCGGCCCGAGCCAGGTTCTCGCCCATCCGGCGGGCGTGGTCGCTGATCTCGCGGACGTGGTAGAGGTCGATCTTGTCCGACACCTCCTCGGCCAGGTCGACGATGTCGTCGAGGGCGGAGGCGAGGGCGAGGATGTCCTCGCGCTCGATCGGCGTCACGAAGGTGCGGTTGACCAGGCTGTAGATCTCGTGGGCCACGTCGTCGGCCTGGTGCTCGAGGTCGCGCAGACGGGGATGCCGGGAGCGGCCTTCGAGTAAGCCTTTGGAGAGCTCGACCAGGGCCTCGTGAACAAGCTGGCCCTGCTTCGAGAAGAGCTCGTAGAACCGTCGCTCCTGGGGAACCAGGCTGAATTTCAAGTGCACACCTCCTGCGCGAAGAGCGTAAGGGTGCGGGGTTAAGGCGAGGTTAAGGCTTTCCCTGCAGCCTGCTAGGGGGCGAGGGAACGGAAGCGCCGGTCGGCCATCTCGCGGGCGTGGCCGGTTCGGCGGTCGATCTGCGCGCGGCGCTCGCTGCTGGCCCGCCGGTCGGTCAGCACCTGGACGTGCTGCCGGCGGCGATCGTGTCCCAGCCGGCGCTCCCAGCCCCGACGGTCATTGGCGAGCCGGCGCCCGCTGCCGGCACGCCGCTCCACCTCGGGGGGTGGGGTGGCTGAAGGCTGGTCGACCTCGGCCGCGAACGCCTCGAACTGCTCGATCAGCTCCAGCCCCAGCTCGGGCAGCGTGATGCTGACCGCCTCCAGGAACCCGCCGGCGCGGTTGAGCGCCTTGGTCGCTACCAGCAGCGCTCGGGGTGACAGCTCTCCGGAGGGGATGCCACCGGAGGCTTCGGCAACCGCCGCCCTGGCATCCGCCAGCATGTTCTCGAACCGCCGTTTTGCCTTCTCGGCCCGTTCGTCCAATTAACTCCTCCGCCGCCTTCGGGCGCTGCGGACTCAGATGGGATGGAACAGGATAATTCCGGTCGCCGGCAATCGCCCATACGTTTGGCCAACATCTCGCTGACTGGAAACAGCCATGACAGGGCGGCGACAAGAGAGTAGGGTTTCGCCCGCCGACCCCAGAGGGACTGCGCGTAGAGCGTAGAAAGAGGGGCCGGAAATCGAGGGAGGGGGCCGGAATGCCGGAGTTGACTCGCGCCCGCTTGGGCATCGCGCGTGCCGTTCGAACGCTGCTGGTCGTCGCGCTGTCGGCAGCCACGGTCGCGGCCTCCGCCATCCCTGCCCTCGCGTCCTTCAATCCCGCCCTCAACACGCCCGCCGGGACCACCCCCGCCGCTGTCGCGACCGGCGACTTCAACGGGGACAGCCGCCTGGACCTCGCCGTCGCCGACCAGGGCTCGAACCGGGTCACGATCCTGTTCGGCAACGGCTCCGGCGGCTTCAGCGCGGGTCCGAGCTACACCGTCGGTAAGGCGCCCGGCGCAATCGTCGCGGCCGACCTGAACGGCGACGGCAAGCTCGACCTGGTCGTGGCCAACGGCGGGTCGCACAGCGTCTCGATCCTGCTCGGCAACGGTTCCGGTGGCTTCACCTACGGTCCGTCCGTTTCGGTCGGCAGTGATCCGGCCGCACTGGCGGTGGCGGACCTCAATGGCGACGGGAAGCCG
>VBHN01000221.1 GCA_005881155.1 Chloroflexota bacterium
CGGGCCGCCGCTCCCGCTACTACCTGGACAAGTACCGCTTCGAGACGCGGCCCGACCTCCTCGCGGCGCTCGGGGAGCGGATCGCCGAGGCGGTGCGCGAGCACGAGCCGGAGGCGACACTGCTGGCCGGGCCCGAGCTGGGCGCGGTCGTCCTCGCCGCAGCGACCTCGCTCGCGTCGTGCCTGCCGTTCGTGATCGTGCGCAAGGAGGCCAAGAGCTACGGCACGCAGAACCGGCTCGAGGGCGTCTTCGAGCCCGGCGCCGTAGCGTGTCTCGTCGAGGACGTCGTCACCTCCGGAGGCGCCGCGGTCGAGGCCGTGCGGGCCCTCCGCGAGGCCGGTCTGCAGTGCCGAACAGCGGTCTGCGTCGTCGACCGGGAGGAGGGCGGAGTGGACGCTCTCGCGCGCGATGCGGTGCGTCTCAGGCCCCTCTTTCGGGCCTCCCAGCTCGTCGATGCGCCTCTTGAATCCGCATGGTTGAGCGGGTCCGATGCGCCTGTTAGGGTCTTGCGCCGTGGTCAGGCACGACGACGGGAGGAGTGGCTCGTGACAAAGCAGGAGTTCGTAGACCAGATCGCTTCGAAGACGAATCTCTCGAGGCGAGATGCAGCGCAGGCGGTCGACGCCTTTCTGGAGACGATCACCGACACGCTGAAGCGGGGGCAGGACGTCGCCTTCACAGGGTTCGGAAAATTTACGACGCAGCGGCGCGCGGCACGACAGGGCGTGAACCCGCGGAACCCAAGCCAGAAGGTGCAGATCCCGGCGGCGACCGTTCCGAAGTTCTCGGCCGGAAGCCAGCTCAAGCAGGCTGTGAAGAGCGGCGGTGGCGGCGGCTACTAGTCGCGACCCGCTCCTCCGCTTTCACCGAGGGCCGCTCTAGGGCGGCCCTCGGCGCGGACCCGGACCGGTATCCGCGCGGGGCGCTAGCGTACGGCGGCGATGGCGAAAGACCTCCGAGCCGAGGAGGGCGTGGCGACCGCGCGCTTCGGTGACCGGCTCGCCGAGGCCGTCGAGCGCAAGCGCAGCCAGCTCGTCGTCGGGCTCGACCCGCAGCCCGACCTGCTTCCCGTCGAGCTGCGCGGCGACTCCCACCTCGGCCGCGAGCACGTCGCGGAGGCATGCTCGCGCTTCTGCCGGGGACTCGTCGACGCCGTGGCGCCCTACGTCGTCGCGGTGAAGCCGCAGCTCGCGTTCTTCGAAGCCCTCGGCGCGGACGGCATCCGCGCATTCGAGGAGGTCTGCGCGTACGCCCGCGCGGCCGAGCTGCTCGTGATCGCCGACGGCAAGCGCGGCGACGTGGGGTCGACCGCGCGTGCGTACGCGGCCGCATACCTGGAGCGCGGAGACGCCCAATCGCCGCTCGCGGACGCGCTCACCGTGAACCCGTACCTCGGCCGCGACGCGGTCGAGCCCTTCCTCGCCGCGTGCCGTCGAGACGGCGGCGGCGTCTTCTGCGTCCTCAAGACCTCGAATGCCGGCGGCCGGGAGATCCAGGACCTGGCCCTCTCGGACGGGCGGCCGCTCTGGCACGAGGTGGCCCGCCTGGTGCGCGAGTGGGGCGAGGACCTCGTCGGCGAGCACGGCCTGACGAGCGTGGGCGCGGTCGTCGGCGCCACCCATCCGCGCGCCGTCGGCGAGGCGCGGCGGGCGCTCCCGCAGTCGATCCTGCTCTTGCCGGGCGTGGGCGCGCAGGGCGCGACTCCGGCGGACCTGGCCCGGGCTTTTGCGAGCGGCCCGGCGAGCGCGCTCGTCGCGGTCTCGCGCTCTCTCATCTACGCGTTCCGGGTCGACGGCGCCGACTGGCGTACCGCGGCGGGCGCCGAGGCGGCGCGCCTGCAGCGCGACGTCTGGGCCGTCGCCGGCTGGTAGGCGGTGCAGGCTCCGCGGCGCGCCGAGCTCGCGCGCTACCTCGCCCCGGCAGCCTTCCTCCTCGTGCTCACGATCGCCGTGCTCCTCGTGCGCTCGGGTCTCCGCGGCAGCGGAGGCAACGGCGCGACGACGCCGCTCACCGGGCTCGTCACCGAGCGGACGACCACGACGTCCTCCACCACCACGACGACGACGGCGACACAGGCCGCGAAGCGCTTCTACACGATCCAGCAGGGCGACACGCTCGCCACCGTCGCGCTCAAGGTCGGCAAGACGACCGAGCAGCTCCTGGCGCTCAATCCGGGCATCGACCCGCACGCTCTGACGATCGGCCAGAAGGTCCGGGTTGGGTACGGGATCGGAGACGGTCTCGATCGAGGCCGTCGACACGGAGACGTTGCTGGCCGAGCTCGTGGGCCAGGTCGTCGACATCTGGGCGAACGCGCACGGGCTCGGCCGGGCGAGCGCGACGAGGCGCGAGTTCGGCGGCGACCGGGTCCCGCGCCACGCGGGCCGCGAGGGCTTCCGCTTCCTCGGCGCCTTCGGGCCGGCCGCGCGGCTCGTCGGCTTCGCCTACGGCTACAGCGGCGCTCCGGGCCAGTGGTGGTACGACAAGGTCGCCGCCGCGATCGACGCGAAGCAGCGCAGGCGGTGGCTGGAGGTGCCGCACTTCGAGCTCACGGAGATCGCGGTCGATCCAGCCCACCAGGACCGAGGGATCGGGACCCGCCTCCACGACGCGCTCCTCGAGGACCAGCCGCACGACCGCGCCCTGCTCTCGGCGCTCGCCGACAACGCGCGCGTGATCCGCTTCTACGAGGATCGCGGCTGGCGCGTGCTGCTCCCGCGGCTCCGGTTCGAGCAGGGGCGGCCGCTCTTCGCCATCCTCGGCAAGGAGCTGCGCGGGTAGCCTGAGGCCCGTGCGGGCTCGCCTGACCGTTGTTGCCGTCGCAGCGTTCGTCGTCGTCCCGTCCGCCTTCGGAGGGCCGCCGCCGGTCGCCGCTCGCGAGTACGTCGTCGAGAACGCATCGACGGGCGAGGTGCTCGCCGCGAAGGCTCCGGCTCCGTCCGTCGGCGAGTCGAGCGTCAATCTCGTCCCGGGTGAGCGGCTCACGGTCCGCGACCTCGTCGAGGCGTCGTTGATCCAGAGCGCGAACGACGCCGCCGACGCGCTCGCCTACGACGTCGGCCGTGGCGACGAGGCCGCCTTCGTCGAGCTCATGAACGCACGGGCCCGGACGCTCGGGCTCCGCGACACGCACTTCGCGCGGCCGGACGGGCTCGACGCCTTCGGCCACTACTCGAGCGCACGCGACCTGACGCTGCTCGCGCGGGTCCTCATGCACCGCGCGGCGGTGCGGGCGATCGTCCGGGAGCGCACGGAGACGATCGCGGGCGGGCGCGTCCTCCACACCTGGAACGACCTGCTCGGGACCTTCCCGGGACTGATCGGCGTCAAGACCGGCCACACCCTCGGCGCGGGGTGGTGTCAGGTCGGCGCCGTCCGGGCACGCGGGTTCACGCTGTACGCCACCGTCCTCGGCAGCCCGACGCGCGCACAGCGGAATCACGACCTCGCGGCGCTCCTCGGCTGGGGTCTCTCTCGCTACCGGACTCTCGCCGTCGTCCAGCCGCGGCGGATCTACGCGCGCGCCGAGCTCGCCTACGGGCGTCGTCCGGTCGGTCTCGTCGCGCGCCGGCCCCTCGTCCGCGCGGTCCGCGTCGACCGGCCGCTGACGGAGAGGGTCGTCGCGCGAACCGCCGTCCGCCTCCCCGTCCACGCAGGCCAGCCGCTCGGCGTCGTCAAGGTCTTCGAGGGACGGAAGCTCATCGGGGCCCGCACGCTCGTCGCGGCTCGCTCGGTCGCGCGCCCCGGAGTCACGGGTCGCGTCGGGTGGTACGCGGGCCGCACCGTCCACCACTTCCTAGGCTTCTTTACGTGATCGTCACGGTGACCCTGAACGCCGCGCTCGACCGGACGGTCACCGTTCCGAACTTCCAGCGCGGCCAGCGCCACCGCGCCAGCCAGGGGCTCACCCTCGCGGGCGGGAAGGGGATCAACATCGCGCGAGCGCTCAAGCGGCTCGGTGTCCCGGTCGTGGCGACCGGCCTCGCGGGCGGCCGCACCGGCACGCGCGTCGTCGAGGAGCTCACCGCCGAGGCGATCCTCAACGACTTCG
>VBHN01000150.1 GCA_005881155.1 Chloroflexota bacterium
TTAAACTAGTACCTTCCTCCACCACTCCCCAATCACTGATTTGAAAGCCGGGGGGCTATTGCATGAGTAAGAAGAAGACAAGTCGTACCTCGACCGCCGGCCGTAGCTTCCTCGATCAGGCGATCGCGGTCATCCCGAAGGATCTCCGACGCCAGGTCGAGAAGTACACCGGGGAGGCGATCAAGCAGGCGGACAAGAACCGCAAGCAGTTGGAGAAGGCTTGGGCGCGCACCGCGAAGCAGCGCCAGGCCGACCTCGACAGGCTGGGCAAGCAGATGGCACAGCTCGCCAAGCAGATCGACGACCTGCGCAAGACCGCGACGGCGGGCGCGACGCGGGCGACCGCCAGCGCGCGCCGGAGCACCAGCCGCACTGCCTCTTCGACGCGGCGCCGCGCGAGCACGGCCGCCCGCAAAACCGCCGGCTCGGCGAAGCGCACCAGCGCGGCGACCAAGCGCGCGGCGACGACGACGCGCCGGTCCACGACCCGCGCCGCGCGCAGCACCGCGACCGCCAGCCGCGCCGCGACGACCACCGCCCGGCGCTCCGGCTCCGGCTCCGCGCGCCGGACGACCACGGCGGCCAAATCGGCGGCCACGCGGACGCGACGCGCCGCCAGCGGCGCGGCCCGGCGGACCAGTCCGGCCGCCAAGGCTGCCGCCACCTCCGCCGCCAACACCGCCCGGACGGCGGCCTCCGGAGCGGCCGACACAGCCCAGACGGCGACCGGCTCCGGCTCCTAGACCGACCTCCTGAAGACCGGCCTTCCAGCCAGCGCCACCAGGCGCGGGCGGAGGGCCGGCCACTCACCCGGCGGCTGCTCCAGCGGATCTCGATCGTAGACCTGGAAGTCGGCCAGCCGACCGGCTTCGAGCGTGCCCTTGCGGATCTCCTCGAAGCTTGTCCAGGCGCCCGCGACCGTGTAGGCGCGGAGCGCCTGGAGCGCGCTGAGCGGCTGCTTCGGGTCGGTGACCGCCGCCGAGATCCCCGGCCAGGGATTCGGATCCGGCACGACCGGGAGGTCGGAGCTGAATGCGATCCTCACCCCGTCCCGAAGCAGGTCCCGGTGGGCCGCGACGTCACGCTCCGCGCCGGGCCCGATCTCGGCTCCCAGGCGGGCACGGCCGAAGCTGCTGAAAAGAGGCTGCATCACCGCGGCCATCCCCGCGCCGGCCAGTCGCGACCGCAGGTCGGGTGGACAGTAGGTGCAGTGCTCGACCCGATGACGGCGATCCGCGGAGCGGTCTGCCTGCACGGCCTCCACCGCGCCCACCATGGATTCGATGGCGGCGTCACCGATGCAGTGGGCGGCGACCTGGAGGCCGCCCGCGTGGGCTTCGGACACCAGCGCGGCCAGCTCCGCCGGTGGGGTCCGCCAGGTCTGCGGCCGGTCACGGAAGGCTGCGCTGCCGCTGCCCGCCCCGCCGTCCACGAAGACCTTGACCGGGCCGAACCGAACCAGCTCCCCGGCGCTTCCACTGGCGAAGCCAAGCTCCCGCAGCGACGGCAGCAGCTCCCAGGAGAGGAACTCGTTGACGCGCACGCGCAGCCGGCCGGACTCAGCCAGGAGCGCGTAAGCGCGATGGTCGTCGGCGAAGCCGCGGTTGACGGCGGCGCCCACGCTGGTGATGCCGCGGGACGAGAGCAGCCGCAGCGTCGCCTCGACCCCGGCCAGCCGGCGCTCGAAGGGAACGGGCGGCTGGTGATCGGCGACCATCCTCATCGCCGCCTCGCGGAGCTGTCCGTCCAGGCTTCCATCCGCGCCGCGACCGAGCGCGCCACCGGGCGGATCGGGACTGGCAGGCCCGAGTCCGGCCGCAGCCAGGGCGGCGGAGTTGGCGACGCGTGAATGGCCGCCGCGATGGTCCACGAAGGCCGGCCGGTCGCGCGTGGCCGCGTCGAGCTCGGCCCGGGTCGGAGGGCGCCCCTCGGCCAGCTCGAGCTCGCTGTAACCGCGGCCGAGCAGCCACTCGCCCGGGCGCAGGCGGTTCGCCACCACTCGCAGTCGGGCCTGCAGCTCGGCGATGGAGCGGCTCCCGGTGAGGTCGGCGCCGAAGGAGGAGAGGCCGTGGTAGACGACGTGAGCGTGGGGGTCGTTGAAGCCCGGCAGCACCGCGGCTCCGCCCAGCTTCAGGACCCGCGTCTTCGGACCCTTCAGGCCGAGCAGTTCCTCTCCACCCACCGCCAGTACCAGGCCGCCGCCGATGGCGAGGTGCGAAAAGACCCGCAGACCGGACCTGCCAAGGGTCCGGACGCGGCCTCCGGTGAGCAGCAGGTCGGCCTTCATGTGACAGCTACAGTAGTTTGGCTTTGGCGATCGTCGACCTTCGCTCCGACACCCTCACCATGCCCAGCGCGGAGATGCGCCGGGCCATGGCCGACGCCGAGCTGGGCGACGATGTCTTCGGCGAGGACCCGACCGTCAACCGCCTCCAGGAGGTCGCCGCCGAGCGGCTCGGCAAGGAGGCCGCCCTCTTCGTGGCCAGCGGAACCATGGGCAACCTCATCGGCGTGCTGGTCAGTGCGAGGAAGGGAGAGGAGATCATCGCCGACGCCGACTCCCACGTCTTCCTCTCCGAGGCGGGCGGCGCCGCCGCCCTCGGCGGCATCCAGGTCATGCCCGTGCGCACGGAGGCCGGCGTGCTGACGCCGGCCCAGGTTGCGGACGCCATCAGGACCGAGGACGAGCACCACCCGCGAACGGCGGCGGTGACCTTCGAGGACACGCACAACTACCACGGCGGCATCGCCTGGCCGCTGGAGGCCCTGCGGGCCGCGTCGGACGAGGCACACCAAAACGGGCTGGCCGTCCACCTGGACGGAGCTCGGCTCTTCAACGCGGCGCTGGCCAGCGGTGCCGGCGTCGACCAGCTCGCCGCCTGCGCCGACACCGTCTCCTTCTGCCTTTCCAAGGGCCTCGGCGCCCCCGCCGGCAGCGTGCTCTGCGGGCCGGCGGAGTCCATCGCCGAAGCCCGGCGCTGGCGAAAGATGCTGGGGGGCGGGATGCGCGAGATCGGCATGCTCGGGGCGGCGGGGCTCTTCGCGCTCGACAACATGGTCGACCGCCTGGCCGAGGACCACGCCAACGCGCGAACCCTGGCCGAGGGCCTGGCTGAGGTGGGCGGTGTCAAGGTCGACCTCTCGCGCGTCCAGACCAACCTGGTCATCTTCGAGCTCGAGTCGATGGCGGTCGAGCCCTTCCTCGAGGAGTGCACCCGGCGGGGCGTCAGGGGCGGAGCTGTAGGCCGCAAGAAGGTTCGCTTCGTGACCCACTACGGGGTGAATCCCGGGGATGTCCAGGAAGCCCTGCGGGTGGTCGGCGAAGTCCTGGCTTAGCGTTGTCGGGTTAGCTGAACCAACGATTCGGCGAGGAGGGCCGGTGCCAGGTTGCCGCCGCTGATGATGACCGCGGTCAGCGGCCCCCATTCCAGTTGGTCGAGGGCCGCGTAACCGAGCACACCGGCGCCTTCGGCCACCACCTTGCCGCGGGCGGCAAGCTCGCCGATCTTGGGTTTCAGCCTCTCCTCCGGAACCGTCACCCAGTCGTCGACAGCTTCCTGCAGGAGGTCAAGGTTGGTGGCGTCGACAGGCGCCGTGGTCCCGTCGGCGATGGTGTGAGCCTCGAGCTCGAGCGGACGGCCGGCGGCAAGGCTTTCCGTCATCGACGGGTAGCCGCTGGACTGGACGCCGACCACCCGGACCGACGGCCTCAGCGCCTTCAAGGCCGAGGCGATCCCTCCCGCCAGGCCGCCGCCTCCGACCGGCACCACAACCCGTTCGAGGCCGGGCAGCTGCTCCAGCAGCTCGAGCCCGGCGCCGCCGTGGCCGGCCATGACCTCGGAGTCGGCGAAGGGGTGGATGAAGGTTTCGGGCTCCGACTCCCAGCCTCGATCCTGAAGCCAGCGGTGGACGGCATCGTGGGTCAGGAAGATCGGGACGGCGCCCCAACGGCGGACGTTGTCCTTCTTCAGCTCCGGCGCCTCCTCGTACATCACCACCCGGCAGCGCAGCCCAAGTCGGTTGGCGACGTAAGAGCAGGCCGCCGCTGCGTTGCCGGCGCTGACCGTGAGGAGGCCGCGGGCGCGCTCCTCGGCGGTCAGCTGGAGCGCCCGGGCGAAGAAGCCGCGGACCTTGAAGCTGCCCGTGGGCTGGAGGCACTCGAGCTTCAGGTGCGTCCGTTCGTCGAGCGGCAGCAGCGGCGTGCGGAGCACGTTGGGCGCGGCCCGCTCGGCAGCGGCCTGGATACGCTCGATGGGGATCACGACGATTTGCCATCCTAGGGGTGTGCCCATCTACGAGTACGGCTGCGAAGCCTGCCGGAAGCGCTCGACGGCTCTGCTGCCGAGCTGGTCGGCACCCGACCCGCCCTGCCCGCACTGCGGCTCGGCGAAGGTCAGGCGGCTGGTGTCGACCTTCGCGACCTCGCGCTCCGAAGGCGACTCGGGCTCCGACCTCTCAGACTTCGGCGAGGACGGCTACGGGGACGGCGGCGACGAGGGCGGCGACTTCGGCGGCGGTGACGATTTCGACGACTTCTGATCCGCGGCCGGGGCGGTGAGCGTCTCGGCCACCTGCAGCATGGGCCGGATCAGCTCCACCGGGACCGGGAAGACGATGGTGGTGTTCTTCTCGTAGCCGATCTCGACCAGCGTCTGCATGTAGCGGAGCGCGATGGCCGCCGGCTGACGCTGGATCACCTCGGCCGCGTTGGCAAGCGTCTGCGAGGCCTGGAACTCCCCCTCGGCCGTGATCACCTTCGCCCGCTTCTCACGCTCGGCCTCGGCCTGCTTCGCCATCGCCCGCTGCATCGTCTGCGGCAGCTCGATGTCCTTCACCTCGACGATCGTGACCTGGATGCCCCAGGGCTCGGTCTGGCGGTCGATGACCTCCTTCAGGGAGGCGTTGATCCGGTCCCGGTGGGCCAGCAGCTCGTCCAGCTCGTGCTGGCCGATCGTCCCCCGCAGGGTGGTCTCCGCCACCTGCGTGGTGGCCTGGTAGTAGTTCGCGACCTTGGTGACCGCGACCCGCGGGTCGATGACCTGGAACCAGACCACCGCCCGGACCTTGATTGTCACGTTGTCCTTCGTGATCACCTCCTGCGGCTGCACCTCGAGGGTGATGGTGCGGAGGTCGATCTTGAAAAGCCGGTCGATCCCGAAGGGGATGATCAGGAACAGGCCCGGCCCGCGAAGGTCGATCAGGCGGCCGAAGCGGAAGACCACGCCCCGCTCGTACTCGCGGGCGACGCGGACGCTCATGAAGGCCAGGACGATGGCGACGACCAGGATCACGATCAGGACCGGGATCACGAACTCCAAGGTTGGTTTTCCTCCTAGCTGGTGGCGGCTTGGGCGCCGAGGGCCCGGTCGGCGGCCCGGACCAGGTCCTCACGGTGGGCGTCGTCGCGGGCGAAGATCCGGCAGAGCGTGATCCGGATCGGCAGGCGCCTGAAAAGGTCGATGACCCGGTTGCGCTCGTACTTGTTCGTCAGCGGATCGTAGAGGACCACGTCCGTCTCCTCGGTCAGGGGGTTGAACGCCTTGGTCCCCTGGGAGGCGATGTCGACCTCGAACTCGGCGTCGCGGAGGGGACCGGGCAGCTGCTCGCGGATCCGGCCGGCGAACTCCTCCCGAGTCAAGGAGGATACGCCCGCCTCCAGGTCGCGGGACTCGATGTAGCTGGAGTAGATCAGCCGCCACTTGAGGCGGCGGGCGACGATGTCGCTCCACTGCCGGCCCAGCGCCTGCTTCTCGGGACCATCCTCGCCGCTCGCCCAGCGGTCGACCTCGTCCATCAGGAACCACTCGTTGACGTGGCGGTAGCGGGGCAGCAGGTCGAGTGGGTTGCCGCCCAGGATCAGGTCCATCGAAGGCCGGAAGATCTCCCGCAGCTGGAGGTCGATGCGCCGGACCGTGCGGTGGAAATAGACCTGGTTGTACAGGTAGAGGCGGGCGCTCAAGAACATGAACAGCGCCTCGGCGCCGTGGTCGTGGATGGTCAGGCCCTGCTCGGAGATGAACGAGTAATGGAGTATTCGCTGGATGTCGACCGGCCCCGCGGCCACGCCGCAGATGTAGGAGTCGCGCGGCACGTAATCCATGTTGTCGGCGCTGAAGGGACCGGTCAGCAGCGGCCTCAGCACGGTCAGCCAGCCCGGGGCCGCGAAGCCCTCCAGATCGTCCTTGCTGATGAGGTAGGCGACCCAGCGCGGATCGACGCGCTCGCCGCGCCCGAAGTCCCCGTGCGGTGAGGCGGCCAGGCCCTCGATCAGCGGCGCCAGCTCCCCCAAGATCAGGCGCCGCCCGATGACCTCGTGGTCGATGCCCCAGCGGTCCAGGTAGTTCTCGTCGAAGAAGTGCCCGAAGGGCCCATGCCCGATGTCGTGGAGCAGGCCCGCCAGCCGCAGCGTCTCCTCGACCAGGGCCGGCGAGGGAAGGTCGGCGTGGACCTGGCTCAGCGTGGGATAGAGGTGCCGAAGCCATTCGCCGGCCAGGTGCATGGCCCCGAGCGAATGTTGCAGCCGGGAGTGCTCGGCGGTGGCGAACACCCACCAGGCGCTCTGGAGCTGGTGGATGCGGCGCAGCCGCTGCAGCCAGGGCGAGTCGAGGAGGTCCTGCTCGGAGCACTCGCCGGGAACGCCGCCGGGCCCGCCCTTGGTGATCCGCAGATAGCGGTAGATGGGATCGCTGGAAAGGTTGACCCGGGAGTATTCCGACGTGACGTCGGTCATTGGCCGCGAGTTTAGCTGGGTGCTTTCCGGCCCGATCGGATCGCCAGCACCCGGTCGCGCAGCTTGAGCTCCGCCTCCAGCGGCGAGTCGAGCTCCTGGCGCCGGCGGTGCCAGCGCTCCATGGCCAGGTCGAGCTGCGCCCGCTGCAGCTTGCGCATCCAGAGATAGCCCCGGAGCCCGTAGCGCCGAAGGGCTCGGAAGCGGGCCTCGATGCGGCGGCCCGGCGAGGCGAGGATGGGAACCTCCGCCGGCAGCACGCCGCCGTCGGGAAGCTCAGCCTCGGCCGCCAGCTCGGCGGTCAGCGCGCGTCCCTCGGCTCGCAGGCCGAGCAGCACCAAAGCGGCCACGGCGATCGCGAAGGGCCCGGTCATGGCGAGGTACTGGAGCGGGATGCTGAGCACGAGCAGGCCCGGGTCGCTCGGGTGCGGGAAGTACCAGAGCCAGGCGTCCCAGGCGAAGTGGGCGGCGATGGCGATGACGAAGCCGGAGCCGATGGCGATCAGCTTCTGGGCCCGGCCTCGAACCTGGCGGGCGACGCCGACGCCGGCCCCGATCAGGGCGGTATAGGTGGCGTGGCCGAGGAAGAGGCCGAGCAGCTGCCGGAAGACCCACTGGGGGAAGCCGCCCACGCTCATGTAGACCACCGTCTCCATGAAGTTGAAGCCGAGCCCGACAGCCGCGCCGTAGATGGCGCCGTCGACGACGTCGTCGAACTCGTCTCGCATGACCAGGTAGAGGAGGACCACCGCCAGGCCCTTCGGGACCTCCTCGAAGATCGCCGCGTTGAAGGCGGTCGCTACCGCCTGTCCCGGGCCGGGAATGAGCCCAGCGTCGATGGTGTAGCTCCAGAGGCTTTCGAAGATCAGGGCCAGCGTCGTGGCCACGACCGCTCCCCAACCGGCGGCGACCAGGACCAGCCGCCAGGGCTCGCGCTCGTTGTAATCGACGCGGCGAAGCAGGTAGAGGGCCAGGCCGGTGGTCGGCAGGCTGGCCAGCACGCCGATGACGTTGAGCCGTGCGTTGAGCAGGTTGACCCCGAAGAGGAAGAGTCCCAGGGCCAGGGCGAGCACGATGCCGGCGCGAACCAGGTGCCGGGTGCGCTTTTGGGGCTCGTGGTCGACAGCCCTGATGACGAGCCAGGTGCCGGCCGCGAAGAGCCCGACCAGGATCAGGCCCGCCAGGTCGAGAAGGGCGACGCCACTGCGAAAAGCGGCCAGGTCCACGACGGAGCCCAGCAAGACCACGGCCAGGATCCCGCCCCCGAGGGCGGCGGCCAACCGGTACCGGGGTGGGCGGTGCGGCCGGGGGTAGGCGGCGGGAGGCATCGTCGCCACGGCTTCAGACGTGCCCCACCACGACGACCGTCTTGCGGGCGAGGACCTCGACCGGGCGACCGCCGGCATAACGCTCCACCACGAACTCGTAGTGCCCGGGCGGCAGGCGGGCGCCGCCGAAGTTGACGGGCACCACCGAGTGCTCACTCAGGCTCGCCGCGCGGGCGGGTCCGACGCCGCCGGCATCGATAGTGAAGCCGCCACTGAACCACTGGGCGCCGACCACCAGGTCGGGCGGCAGCGAGGTCCAGTCGACCTCCGCGGCGAAGGGCTCGCTGGTCTGGAAATGGTCCTTGTTGGGGCCGGTGGTCTGACGGGTCTTGGGGTCGTAGTCGTAGACCCCGACGATCTTGGCGGCCAGGCCGGTGTGCTGCCCAGAGGGCTCGAAGTGGATGAACTGCGCCAGGCCGACGACCAGGATCACGATGCCCGCCAGGCCGAGCGCGACCTGGAGCCGGTAGATGGGGCGGATGTCGTCGCGGGACGACTGGACCGCGGGGCTGGGGGTTGCTACGACTCTCTGCCCTCGGGCACCGGTGCCGGCGCGCCCGGAGAAGGCTGCCCCTCGGGAGGCTCGGTGGCGCGCTCGCTGCCCGCGACCTGGAGCCAATGGACACCGGCGCCGAACACCGCGCCAAGCAGCGGTCCGGCCACGTAGATCCAGGCGTCCGACCAGCCGCCGGCGGCGAAGAAGGCCGACCCAAAGGTGGCTCCCAGGCCGACCGCCGGGTTATAGGCGCCCCCGGAGATCGGTCCGCCGACGAAGACGGCGGCCGCGATCGTGATGCCGATCGCCAGCCCATAGAAGGAGTTGCCCTGGGTGGCGCGGGTCGCGGCCACGTTGAGGACGACGATGACCAGCGCGGCGGTGAAGGCGAACTCGACAGCCAGCGCGGAGAGGACGTTGACCTTGGCCCCCGGGTGGATGCCGCCGGAATGGCCGCTCACCAGGTAGCCGAAGCTGAAGGCGAGCCCCGCGCCCAGCAGCTGGGCGACCCAGTACAGCGCCGCGTCCGCCGCCCCGATCTTTCGGCGCAGCAAGACCCCGAAGGTGACGGCCGGGTTGTAATGCGCGCCCGAGACGTGGCCTCCCATGTAGACCATCGCCATCAGTCCGGCGCCGATTGCGAGCGGCGCCAGCGTCCCGATGACGGTGAGGAACAAGAAAGTGCCGACCAGCTCCGTCAGCAGCTTCGCCGCCCTCGTCATCGCAGCCAATGGTAAGTCGCCACAATGGGCCGATGTCCCAGCGCCGGGAGCTCGCCTGGCCGCTCCTCGCGGCCGCCCTCTGGGGCGGGATGTACGTCATCAGCCGGCTCACCTTCGACGCCATCCCGCCGATCACGCTGGGCCTGCTCCGGCTCCTGATCGGGGTCGCGGTGCTGGCCCTGGTCCTCCGCCGCCTGCCCCTTCTTCGCGACCCCCGGCTGGCCGGGCTCGGCGCCCTCCTGGCCGGAACGCTGATGTTCCAGTTCTGGGGGACCTACCTGGCGGGCGCCGCGTCCGGCAGCCTGCTGACCCTGCTGACCCCGGTCTTCGTGGCCGCGCTCGCCCCCCTGGTCCTGCGCGAGTCGACCCGCCGCCGGCAGTGGCTGGGCATCGGGGTGGCCTTGGCCGGCGCGACGATCGTCTCCGGAGGGGCGGCCGGTAGCTCGCTCCTCGGCGACCTGCTGCTGGTCGGCGCCTCCCTGACCTGGGGCGCCTACACCGTCCTGGGAGCGCCGCTGGTGCGGAGGCTGGGCGCCCTCGAGATCACCGCCGGCGCCAGCCTCTGGGCGATTCCGATGATGATCCCGGGGACCGTCATCGAGCTGGCCTCTGGCCGGCCCCTGCTGCTGAGTGGACCCGCCATCCTTGGCGCGCTCTACCTGGGCGTGTTCGCAACCGCCCTCGCCTGGTGGGCGTGGTACCGCGGCGTCGAGCGGCTTCCGGCGGTCACGGCGGCGGTCTTCTTCCTCGCCCAGCCGGTGGTCGGCGTGGCGCTCTCGATCCCGATCTTCCACTTTCCGCTGACAGCGGGCTTCCTTGCCGGTTCGGTGCTGGTCGTGATGGGGATGCTGCTGGCGACGTGAGCCTGGAGCGCGGCGTGGAGCTCTTCAACCGGGGTCTCTACTGGGAGGCCCACGAGGCCTGGGAAGAGGCGTGGACGCCGGACCGCCATGGTCCCGATCGGGGCTTCTACAAGGGCCTCATCCAGGTCGCGGCGGGCTGCCTTCACTACACGCGCCGGAACCGGCGCGGAACGGTCAACAAGTGGCGCAGCGGGGCCGACTTCCTGCGCGTCTATCCGGCAGCGCACCGGCAGGTCGCCCTGGCGCCGCTGGTGGCCAGCGTGGACCGGATGCTGGCCGCGCTGGAGGCCGAGGCCTGGCCCCGGCTGGAGCTACCGAAGATCGACTGGACCGACACGGGCCCGGCGCGGTAACGGCTGCCGCGCCAGCGCCAGCTCGAGATCTGGGCGCACCGCCAAGCCCGGTAGGGAGAGGAACCGGCTCAGCCAGTGGCCCGGCGCCTGCGCGCACTCCAAACTGCAGTAGACCCAGCCGCCGCGAACCACCGCCCCCGCCGTCACGTCTCCGGCACAGCCTGCGCAGAAAGTTGCCATGGGCCCGAGTCTGGTCCGCGAGGGCGGGCGCCGCATCGTGTGAAAGGCACCACCCGCGGTGTCCTGTTTCAGTCCGGGTCGTACGGAGGGAAGCGCCTCCCGGCCGACTTCTCGACGAGTCCGCCATGGCCCAATGAGGCGAGGTCGAGGGGCGAGCCCGAGAAGACGAAGGGCAGGACCAGGTCGAGGGAGGTGCTCTTTCCGAAGCCGGCGCAGGAGGCGATCCCGAGCACGGTCGCCTTGCCGAGGCGGCCCATCCAGAGCATCGAGCCGGGGTGGGCCGGCATCCCGAACCTGATCAGCTCCCCGCCTGCCCGCTCCAGCTCGCTGTAGGCGGGATCGAGGGGATCGATCGCCGAGGCGCCGGCGAAGAGCACCAGCTCCGCGGCCGCCTCGGCGGTCCGCGCGTAGGCCGCGGCCACGGCCTCCCGCGTCCGCGCGACCTCGTCGACGCCGAGCAGCTTCGCACCGTACCAGCCGAGCTTGCGCGAGACCGCCTCACCGAACATCGTCCGCGCCCGCGGCTTCAGCCTCTCGGTGACGACCACCGCCGTGCGGAGGGGGAGGAAGGGCAGCAGCTCGATCAGGCGCAGCTCGCGGGCCAGGTAGGACGCCTCGCGGACGACCTGCTCGGGCACCGCGACCGGGGTTACCTTGCAGCCGGCGACCTCCTCGCCAGGGTTGACCGCCTGGCCGTCGTAGAGCGTGAAGAGCGCGATCCCGGAGAGGGCGTTGACTTTGCCGATCAGGGCGGCGTTGACGCGCAGCAGGCCCCGCTTGGTGGCGACCAGGCGGTACTGGCTCTGGACGGGGCCCTCGACCCGCAACGGACCGAGGGTGGCGATCGCCTCCGCCAGCCGCCGGCCCGCCTCATCCTCGTGGATGTCGCCCGGCTCCAGCTCCACGACGTGGACCTCGTCGAACTGCCTCAAGCGCTCGACGTCGGCAGCCGAGAGCACGGTGCCCTTGCGAAGGTCGGGCCCGAGGTCGTGGGTCAGCACTCGGCCTTCGACGTCGCCTGCGCCGAGGGTCGGACCGTGGAGGCGGAGGGGCTTCATTTCGGTGTGGCTAGCATAGAAATCCAGTTGGCGCCGCCGATCCGGCTCTACAACACGCTCGGACGGTCGAAGCAGGAGTTCAAACCTCTCCAGCCGGGCCAGGTTTCCATCTACACCTGCGGCCCCACCGTCTATCGCTATGCCCACGTCGGCAACCTGCGCACCTATCTGTTCGCCGACCTCCTGGTCCGCACCCTGGACTACAACGGCTACCAGGTCCGCCAGGTCAAGAACATCACCGACGTCGGCCACCTGACCGACGACACCTTCGACCGCGGCGAGGACAAGATGCTGGTGTCGGCGCGCCTCGAGAAGAAGTCGCCGGCGGAGATCGCCGCCCACTACACCCACGCCTTCCTCGACGACGAGGCTCGCCTCGGGATCCGCCGGGCTGACGCGTTTCCGCGGGCCACCGAGTACGTGCCCCGGATGGTGGAGCTGGTCGCCCTGCTGCTGGAGAAGGGCCACGCCTACGAGTCCGGGGGCAACGTCTATTACGACATCTCCAGCTTCCCGGACTACGGGAGGCTTTCCCGCAACACCACGGCCAAGCTGCTGGCGGGCACCAAGGGCGAACCCGACCATCGCAAGCGAAGCCCGCTCGATTTCAGCCTCTGGAAGCGGGGCGACAAGCGCCTCCAGGTCTGGGACAGCCCCTGGGGGCCCGGCTTCCCGGGCTGGCACATCGAGTGCTCGGCGATGTCGATGGCGCTGCTCGGGGAGCGCTTCGACATCCACACCGGCGGGGCCGACAACGTCTTCCCACACCACGAGGCGGAGATCGCGCAGTCGGAGGGGGTGACCGGCCACCGGGTCGTGAACCATTGGGTGCACGGCCAGCTGCTCTTCCTGAGCGGGACGCGGATGGCCAAGTCGGCCGGCAACTTCTTCCGGATCACCGAGCTCGAGGAGCAGGGCCACGACCCGCTCGCCTTCCGCTACCTGGCGCTGCAGGCCAAGTACCGGGCGCCGCTCAACTTCAGCCCTGACGGGCTGGCGGGCGCTGGTCGGGCGTTGGTCCAACTTCGGGAGCGGGTCGCCGACTGGCGCAGCGGTCCGGAGGGACCGACAGGCGACTTCGGCGACCGGTTCCTGGCGGCGATCAACGACGACCTCGACCTGCCGGCGGCGATGGCCCTGGTCTCGGAGCTGGTGCGCTCCGACCGGGCGCCGGGCTCAAAGGCGGCTCTGCTGCTGGACTGGGACCGCGTCCTCGGCCTGGACCTCGCCCGCGGGGGGCCCGAACCGGGCGAGCTCCCGATTGGCGCCGACAACCTGTTGACGCAGCGACAGAAGGCCCGCGCGGCCAAGGATTACGCTACCGCCGATCGCCTCCGGGCAGAGCTGGCAAGCCTGGGCGTCCAGGTCACCGACACATCCGAGGGCCAGACCTGGCGCACGGCGCCTCGCGGCTGAGGAACGAAATCCAGCCGTGATCCAGGTTGTGCCAGGCAACGATCCAGGTCGTTGACCTGAGCCGGCAAGGGCGCGACCGTAAGCCTCGCGCAACACCAAGCGCAAAAACGGGCCGTCACCACCACTCCTCCAGCGGCCCACAACCCCCAGAAGGGTCGGGCGGTTGACGCGAACCGCCCGGCTCTTTTTTTGTGCCACCTCGGCCTGGGCCCAAAAACAGCGTTTCCGCGCGGAAAGGCGCACGGGGTGTGTTTCCGCGCGGAAACCAGGGGTTCTATTGGTCCCGCTCGTACCCCAGGTTCGGGGTCAGCCAGCGCTCCGTCTCCCCGACCGGCAGGCCCTTGCGCCCAGCGTAGTCCGCCACCTGGTCCCGGCCCACCTTGCCGACCGCGAAGTACTTCGAGTCCGGGTGCGCGAAGTACAGCCCTGAGACAGCGGCCGCCGGGAACATCGAGTAGGTCTCGGTCAGCGTCATCCCGATCCGTCCCGCCCCCAGCAGGTCGAAGAGCTTCCCCTTCTCCGAATGGTCCGGGCAGGCGGGATAGCCGAACGCCGGCCGGATCCCCCGGAACTTCTCGGCCAGCAGCTCCTCCTTGGGCAGCTTGGCGTCGTCGTACCACTCGTTGCGGACAACCTCGTGCAGGTACTCGGCGAAAGCCTCGGCGAGACGGTCGGCCAGGGCTTTGACCATGATCGAGCGGTAGTCGTCGCCCTCCTCCTGGTGGCGCCGGGCAAGCTCGTCCGCGCCCAGCCCGGCCGTCACCGCGAACGCGCCCAGGTGGTCGCCACCGTCGGGCGAGATGAAGTCCGCGAGCGAGTAATAGGGGCGCTCCTCGCCGTGCTCGACCTGCTGGCGAAGCATCGGGAAGCGGACGCCATTCTCCAGCAGCAGGTCATCGCCCTCGGCCTGTGCGGCCCAGAAGCCGTAGACGCCTCGCGCGCGCAGCTTGCGGTCGTTGACGATCTCGTCGAGCAGCTGCTGCGCGTTCTCGTACAGCTCGCGCGCGGCCGGGCCCATCTGGGGGTGGTCGAGGATGGCGGGGAAGCGCCCGCGGAGCTCCCAGGCGTGGAAGAAGAAGGTCCAGTCGATGTACTCGCGGAGGACCTCCAGGCCCGGCTCCACGATCCGCGTCCCGGTGAACTCCGGAATGGGCAGATCGGAGAAGTCGAGGCGGGCGCGCAGGTCGCGTGCGCGCGCCAGGGGCAGCAGCGGTCGGGTCGCCTTGCCGGCGTGCTGCTCGCGAAGCTTCTCCTGGAGCTCGCGGTTGTCCCGGTCGAGGATGCCGCCGCGGACCGGGTCGAGCAGGTCGGAGACCACGCCCACCACCCGTGACGCGTCGAGCACGTGCAGCGTCGGCTCGCTGTAGGCGGGAGCGATCCTGACCGCCGTGTGCTGCTTGGAGGTGGTCGCGCCGCCGATCAGCAGGGGGATCTTCAGCTGCCGGCGTTCCATCTCCTTAGCGACGTTCACCATCTCGTCCAGCGAGGGCGTGATCAGCCCCGAGAGCCCGATCGCGTCGGCGTTCTCCGCCACTGCCGTGTCCAGGATCCGGTCGGCGGGCACCATCACGCCGAGGTCGATGACCTCGTAGCTGTTGCAGCCGAGCACGACCCCCACGATGTTCTTCCCGATGTCGTGGACGTCGCCCTTGACCGTGGCCATCACGATCTTGCCGCGAGCCTGGCGGTCGGCCGCGTCCTTCTCGGCCTCCATGTACGGCTCCAGGTAGGCCACCGCGCGCTTCATCGCGCGCGCGCTCTTGACGACCTGCGGCAGGAACATCTTCCCGGCGCCGAAGAGGTCGCCGACGATCTTCATACCGTCCATCAGCGGGCCCTCGATCACCGAAAGGGGCCGCGCGTATTTGACGCGCGCCTCCTCGGCGTCGGCCTCGATGAAGTCGACGATCCCGTGCACCAGCGCATGCGAGAGCCGCGCCTCCACGGGCGCCTCGCGCCAGCCGAGGTCGAGCTCTCGCTTGGTGGCTCCGCCCTCGACGGTGCGCGCGAAGTCGACCAACCGCTCGGTGGCGTCGGGACGGCGGTCGAAGATGGCGTCCTCGACCAGCTCTTTCAGGTCGGCCGGGATGTCCTCGTAGACGGCCAGCTGTCCCGCGTTGACGATGCCCATGTCGAGCCCGGCCTGGATGGCGTGGTAGAGGAAGGCCGAGTGGATCGCCTCCCGGACCGCGTCATTGCCGCGGAAGGCGAAGGAGAGGTTGGAGATCCCGCCCGAGATGCGGACGCCCGGGCAGCGCCTCTTGATCTCGGTCAGGGCCTCGATGAAGGCCTTTGCGTAGCCCGCGTGCTCCTCCATGCCGGTGGCGATGGCCAGCACCGCCGGATCGAACACGATGTCCTCCGGCGGGAAATCCGCCTGCTCGGTCAGGAGCTTATAGGCGCGCTCGCAGATGGCGACCTTGCGTTCGGCGCTGTCCGCCTGGCCCTGTTCGTCGAAGGCCATGACGACCACGGCGCCACCCAGAGCGCGCACCTTGCGCGCCTGCTCGAGGAAGGCCTGCTCGCCTTCCTTGAGGCTCAGCGAGTTGGCGACTCCTTTGCCCTGCAGGCACTTGAGTCCCGCCTCCAACGTCGACCAGCGCGAGCTGTCGACCATGATCGGCAGGCGGGCCACCTCGGGCTCGGTCGCAAGCAGGTTCAGAAAGCGCGTCATGGCTGCGTCAGAGTCGAGCAGGTCGGCGTCCATGTTCACGTCCAGCAGGTTCGCCCCGCCCCGAACCTGCTCCAGTGCCACGTCGACGGCGCCGGCGAAGTCACCGGACTCGATGAGCCGCCTGAAGCGCGCCGAGCCGGTGACGTTCGTCCGCTCGCCGATGACGACGAAGCTGGTGTCGGGTCCGATCTCAAACGGCTCCATGCCGCTGAACCGGGTCCTCGGCAGGGCGGTCGGAAGCCGCCGTGGCTGGATGCCCGTGACCGCCTTGCGGATGGCCGCGATGTGCTCCGGACCGGTGCCGCAACAGCCGCCGACCGCGTTCACGAACCCGGCCTCGGCGAACTCCCGCAGCAGGCCGCTCGTCTCCGGCGGCTGCTGATCGTAGCCGCCGAAGGCATTGGGGAGGCCCGCGTTGGGGTAGCAAAAGACCGGCGCCGTCGCAATCCGCGCGAGGTCGGCCAGGTAGGGCCGCATCTCGGCGGCTCCGAGCGAGCAGTTGATGCTGACGGCCAGCGGCTGCGCGTGCTCGATGGAGACCCAAAACGCCTCGACGGTCTGGCCGGAGAGGTTGCGGCCGCTCCGGTCGACTACCGAGACCGACACCACCAGCGGCAGCTCGGGCGCCACCGCCCGGGCGGCGGCAATGGCCGCCTTGCCGTTCAGGGTGTCGAAGACCGTCTCCACCAGCAGGTAGTCCACGCCGCCGTCGCGCAGGCCCCGCGCCGCCTCCGCGTAGCCCTCGTAGAGCTCGTCGTAGGTGATGGAGCGGAAGGAGGGATCGTCGACCTTCGGCGAGATCGAGAGAGTGACGTTGGTAGGCCCCAGGGAGCCGGCCACGAAGCGGTCCTGGTAAGCGGAGACCGACCGCCGCGCGATCTCGGCGCTGGCCTTGTTCATCTCGTAGACCTGGTCCTCGAGGCCGAAGTCGCGCTGGGAGATGGGCGTGGCGGTGAAGGTGTTGGTGGTGATGACGTCGGCGCCCGCGTCCAGGTAGGCGCGGTGCGTCTTCTCGACCAGGTCGGGCCGCGTGAGGCTGAGCACGTCGGGGTCGCCCTGGAGCGGCCGCGGATGGTGCGCAAAGCGGTCGCCGCGGTAGTCGGCCTCCTGCAGCTGCTCGCGCTGGAACATGGTCCCGGTCGCGCCGTCGAGGATCAGGATCCTCTCCGCGAGGAGGCCTCGAAGCTGGTCCGCTGGGTGCTTATTCATTGGGCAAGGTGGTTCGGGAACACCCAATTGTCCCCGGCCGGGCTCTCCGTTAGCCGGGGCGGCAAAAAAGTAGAGGCCCGGTTCCGAGCTGGAACCGGGCCCCTGTAGGGAGGAGGGAGGCTATTTATTCGGCGGTGAGGATGGGGATACACCCACGCTGCCGCCGGTTGCGGCCCCTTCGCCGCCGGTGACGGGCACCGGAGCCGCCTTCGAGGAGCCGCTGGTCGGTGGTGCGGCCGCCGGGCCGGCCACCTGGGTGGGAGCGGCCGGTCCCGGAGCTGTCTGAGGTCCGGTCCCTGCCGGCACCGCCCGAGTGATGGGGACGGTCTGGGTCTGGTTCTGGGTCGCGGTCGCGATCCCGTCGTCGGCACAGTGGCCTACGCCCCGCTCACCGGGGTCGAAGACCACCCGGCACTGGCTGACCACGGCCTGGACCTGGCGGGTCCATACGGTCGGGCTCGCGCTCCCGGTAAATGCCGTCGCCGCCATCACGCCGCCCCCCAGGGCAAGGCCGGCGGCCGCCGCCAGCGTGAGCCGGCGGGTGGAGGACAGCTCCGGCTTCCGTCCGCTCGCGATCCATGCGAAGGTGCCCGCCCGGGGAGCCAGGGCGGTGTTCACGATCGGATCCAGCTCAGCCTTGAGCCGGGACTCGATCAGGTTCTCGAAGCGGTCAGGCATCTAGGGGTTCCTCATCCAGGGAAACGCCTGCCGGAGGCGAAGTACCCGATCTGCCCGAGAACTCGGATCCAAGCTCCCGCCGGAGGCGTTCCCGAGCGGATGCCAGGCGCGAGGCCACGGTGCGTTCCGGCACACCCAGGGCAATCGCGATCTCCCGGTTGGTGTAGCCGTGATAGTGGCGCAGGACGATCGCCGCGAGCTGCTTGGGAGGCAGCTTGCGAAGGGCCTTCAGGAAGTCGCTGGAGAGCGCGCCCGCCGACTGCAGGTCGGTCTCAGCCGGCCGGCCCAGCCGGCGGACCAGCTCTCCCGCCTCGCGCAGCTTCGCCCAGCGCCGGTAGGAGAGCGCCTCGTTGACTGCGATCCGGTGCAGCCAGGCCTCGGCGGGGGCCTTGGGCCGCCAGTCCGGCCAGCGGCGGAAGGCCTTCAGGTAAGCCTCGTGGAGGCAGTCCTCGGCCGCCGCCCGGTCGCCGAGCATGACGACGACCGTCCCCAACAGGCGGCCATAGGTCGCCCGGTAGAGCCGCTCGAAGTCACGTACGGAACCGGGGCGATAGCCCGCCTTCGCGTCTTCTTTGATAACCCTCACCCCTATGGCGTAAGGACAGCCTGGTCGAGATCCCGACAGTCCGGCAGAGGTTGACCAGCGGGAAAGCAATCCCGGCCAAGGAATTGGTCGGCAACGAACCTAACACAACAGATCCAGGCCCTTGACAGCCGAACAAGTGTTCGACTAGCGTTCGCGGGTGGC